>NZ_MPQG01000003.1:0-192823 GCF_002020255.1 Solemya velum gill symbiont
GTGTCAGGACGACACACCGATTGAAAGGATGAGTTCTCTCTTCCAGTGCGCAGGATGCGCCGCAGTCGGGGTTAATATTTTTGGAGCCAGGATGGCACCCTATTTTTCGTTTCAGGAAAGGATCTCCTGATTAACAGGTTGCATGACAAGGAGTGTCACACTCATTCAGGATGAATGGCAACCACTTTGCGCAAGGACAGCGCAACTTCATTAGCCGGCCATGCGTCGGTTTTTGTTGTTACAGGAGAATTCATTAATCTAAAAGACAAAACTTCCAGGCCTCGGTTTGGCGCCACCCTGGTGTACTGGTTTAATCATGCAGCACACCGGGATCAACATATTCAGACGAATAGTTTATTCGCCACAGTTAAAGTTAATATTTTTTGTTAACTGGCCAATACTCAACTGCAGCGAATCGCATGCGCCATTCAACAGCACAAACTCATATGAGGTTCCTTCACTACTCGCATAAAAATCAAAGAAATCATACTCTCTACTTAACTTGACTTCACCACTTTCCTGCGCCATCACGTTAAGCGTGAGGCTTTCACCCCTGACAACCTCACCGGCCGGCCCTTTAAACTTAACCTTCACCAGGAACTGACTGACAGGTTCACCAGTAGGCCCATCACCCATGGGAAGATTTAACAAAAACATATCTTCCTTGATAATGTCATCAGAAATTGTTCCGCTATAGGCGTTTAACAGTAGGACTTCAATTGACTCGGCGACGACACTAGTCGCATACAGTGGCTGTATAGATGATACTGCGAGAAGCAGAATTGAGCTTAGTGATGCATTCAGTAATCTTGATTTCATTGTCTCTTCCTTGTTGTAAATGTAGACATCATCAATGAATCTACATGCTTCCATACTTTACAGTTAATTAATTGTCTGCACTACAGGATGCAATGCAGGCTCATTATAACCTCGATTACCCCGTCTTGCGATTAGCATACGATCAAGTTATTCAAGATGAGAATGAACAACATTCTTACCAGTAGTATCTGAGCGGTTGTTCGACAATACACATTAATACAGTGTAGGAATTTTCCTACAAAACTTTCAGAATTTCACCACTGTCCTGATTCAAGCCAAGACGTATACTTTTACTCAAGGTATCAAACGGAGTGTCAGGAAGATGCACCGATCTGAATGGAAGGAAACAGCTTTCAAATACACAGGAAGTGTTGCAGTCGGGATTGATACTAGGAGCCAGGATAGCACCACGCTTTTCAAAACAGGAAAGGAATTCCTGAACAGGTTGCGCGGCAAGGATGTCGTATTGACTCAGGATGGGCAGCAATCACAATGTGCAAGGATTGCACTTCTTCATAAGCCGGCTTTTAGTCGGCTTATGTTGTTTTTGAGATACTGAATACAAGGTACTGCTCAAAGCCGTATGAGCAATACCAGTATTCAGGCAGCTATTTACTGGGGATCTTTATCCTTGTCATCAGTCGGCGCATTTTTTCTGCGTAGCCTAATTTTCAGCACCGGTCCACTGCGTTTCCAGAAACCATGACGCTCAAAGACTCTCCAGCTCCATTTAAGCCATCCCAGCAAGGCGAAAGCCAGCCATAGCGCCCATGCAAGCATTGCGAGTCGATAATAGAGCAGTGGAACCGATATGAGTGTTGACGAGTCAGGTACCATCCCTGCCCTGTCGAGATACCATTTCAATACCTGGCTACTGGAATGATTTCCTTCGATCTGCATCTCGGGCAGACCAAGCAAGCCAAACCTGATTGCATCAAACAGTGATTGAAGTGCCATGACAGTCAGGATCACTATCGCCACCTGGGTGAGATTGTAGATATTATCGTTCTCAAGGCTGGTCGCGATCTGATCACGCTGACCCACAACAAGCAGCCAGGCAACAATGATCACAGCACCGAACAGTGATGCCTGTGTCAGGCCAATACCAAGCAAGAGCCAGTGATACCACTTCAGGGGCGTTGTGCCGATGCGTGCAAGAATGAATGCAAGCAGCACAACGATAACCATCATTGACCAGAAGAGCACTGCCGGCCCCATTGATGGCCCAAACAGAAACAGTGTCCAGCGATCTTCACCTGGCTTAACCTGGATACTGTGATTGACACTCTCGACACCCAGATCGACAGCCGGTGTTTGATAAACCAGCCCAATACCCTGCTCATTTCGCCAGTTCAATTCAACTTTCTGCTTGCCAGGTCTCACGGGGATGCTGACAGTACCTCCTGATTGACGCACAGGCTGGGCAACACCATCAATTTTTACACTGCGTAAAACAGCTCCTGAAGGTAGCTGTATCTTATGCTGACCACCACGACTTGCTCTTAATTCAAACGACAACTTGCTGTCGGTGACACGCCGCCCAGGCGTCACTTCCAGCATGGATTTATCTATCGTCAGAAGGTTGCCCTTTTTCGCTATTGGACGGCTAATGTTGACATTCACCTCTTCACCAGGCCAAGGAGCCCATGTCGGTAACCATGCACCTGAGCTATCCTGGTGATGGATGACTGGCAGTCCTTCGAAATCAATATGCCAAACCGGTCCAACATCCAGCTGCCACTTTTCTGATAGACGCTTGTCGTCAGATGCACTCAGAATAATCTGCTCGACCGGTGTAATTTTTGATGTGAATGTCAGTTCTGACTGATTTGCAGGCAAGCGTAATTGCAATGACCCGGAATCAACCTCGAGCCCTGAAGTGATGACTGCTTCTCCCGGAAGCAGTGCGAGATTGAGTGTGACAGGAGAGCCCGGAGGTGAGATACGGCGAATGTGCGTATCCACACTCCACTCGATACCAAAATGTAATATGCGGGTCACTTCAAGCAGTGGCGGCAGTACCCCGGGTTCGAGAGATTCTCCACTACCCGCTTCAACCTGTTTTTTCCGGATCAGCTGAAGTTGCTGTTCAGGCACACCATTCTCGTCCAGCCCATTGACGACCCACTCCTCTGATATGACCTTGATACGGGCTGGAGATAAAGGCAGAGGCAGGTCCAACTGACTGCGAACCGAAGTCGGCCCTGACAACTCCAGCAAGTGCTGGCCTTCGCTGACCAATATCCACAATATCCCTTGAGAGTCACGCATGAGCACCGGATTCGAATCACCATCGAGGCGATATTCCGCAGGCCACCATTGCCCCTCTTTTACAGGCAACGGAATCGCCGACTGGTCGCCAGCATACACTTCCAGTTGCATCTGGATTTGCTCAGCCCCTGCCTTGATCTCAAGGTGCTGAATGGTTGCACAATGCGGCTGGCATTCAGCCGGTTTTGATAATCGTTGCGAAAGCTCTTGAAGAAGCTCTGCGGGAGGAAAACTTGCACCAAATGCAGGCCAGGATAGAAGCAGCAAAAGCACAACAGCAATAAACCTAGGCATTGGCTTTCTCCCCTTCGTCACCAGGTCTTGCAGGTAAACGCAAAGTAAAACTTGCCAGCCAGCCTTTTATGCCTCCGGATGATTTATCACTGATAAGCCCATACGCCAGCAGCAACACGAGAAGAATCCTGAGGAAATGAATCACCCTGTAGAGTCCCGGCGGGATCAGTGTCAAATCGATTGTCTGATCTTTGGTAACAGCGCCATTCCACTCAAGGGTAAAACTGTTCCACTCCCAGTTTGGCAGTCCGGGGCCCGTCTGAATATTGGCATCAGGATCAATCGACTGGATATCCAGCATCTGGTTCATGCGCTTGTCCTGACGAGAGCTGTAGTACAGCTCCCGCTTCATCTTGCCAGCCTTTTCCATCATCACCTGGTCAGCAGAACCCCTTGGCGCCATTGAAGAGACGGGATAGCGTGCCGCAGACTCGTATAAAGGCATTTTTTCCAGCTGTGGGTAGATACCGTATCTTGCCTGTAAAACGATGAAAGGTACTGCAATCAGGATAAGTCCGATAAACAGGAGATTTCTGCTCCAAAGCAAGGGCATATACATTTTCCCGGCTGGTACCACTCGCAAGAGCGCCAATACTGCAATCAGGTAGAGCCACACCAGGTGAGGCGCAAGATCCACATGCCATGTGAGTGCCAGTGTGACCAGGGAAACCAGGCCCCACAGGTAACCACGAAGCCGCGCAACCGCAACACCCACGATTAGAACAAAAAACAGATCCAGCAGTGTCCAGCGTTGAATCCAGCTGTGCGGGTTGTTATCAACTCCGCTAACGGAGAAGATTTCCCAGCCCGGGGGAAGCTTCAAAGTCACACTTGCCTGGTTCATGTCGTGCTTCCAGCCAAGTGGAACATGCTGAACGCTTCCCTCGTAACGTCCATCAGCAACCAGGTCCAGGTTTCCACGACGAATCTCAACACCCTGACCGTCATCTTCCGCCATACGGGTGATCAGCTGGTTTTTTCCATTAATAGCGACTCGCCCCAGGTCAAGATCAGGTGCAGATTCAAGTCTCCAGCTACGCGTGATCGCGCCACTGAGCTTGTCTTGTACTGTGTAACCCTTGCCATCGAAATCGAGCCACAGGGTACGTGCAAGATTAATCCGGTCAGGTTCGGGATCCGGATCGCCCCGACGAATCTGTTTAAGTTTCAGCACCTCTGCCGGTTTATCCGGTTCAGATGCATGCGCAATGAAAGCCGGGGATTTTCGCCACGCTTGTGGAAGTGTCGTCTGGCGCGGATCAACCTGCTGCAACCCTTCAGGCTCAACCAGGCGCAGGTGATTCTGCGACTCGAAACTCCATAACTCTTGTGCAGGCATCTGTTTTGTTGCCTGTGGCACCGTGATTGTTGTCACTTCACCTGGGCGATAAGCGATGATGCTGATCTCCCAATGGCCCGGTCTCAACTGAAGCCTTAACATACCCTCTTGCTCCAACCGTGCCGGCAAGGGGCTGTTGAGATCGATAGGAATAAATCCATCCAACAAAACACCGCTCAGAAGTGTTTCACGCTGTTTGCCGGAAACATCCAGGATCAACCTGGCCTCCATTCTCATCGGTGAAAGGTCTGTAAAACGCCTGTGTATTTGCAGGTCCAGTCGGTCCGCCTCTGCAAGCGCATCATGGCTCACACCTGTCTTGAGCCACAGTTTCCCCTGCTGGTCACGATTGACGTTGGCAGCGTCACCATCAATACTCAAGTTAACGATACCGGTATCAACAGGCAAGGCGAGTGAGATTGGAAGCTGCTTCCACTTGAATGTACCGCTGACATGGTGTTCTCCTGCAGCAACCCTGAGTGCAGGAAATCCTTCGTGCTGCAGTATGACAGCCGGTTCATTATTCAGACGGACGCTGTCAGGCCAGTAGCTGCGCTCCCCCGGCAAAAGCAACCAACTCTCTGAATAGGTCGTGAACTGCTGACTGAAGACGCCACCATCTTCCCACACGTCAAGTTGGAGAGTGCCGGCCCAGCGACACTGTTTTGTACCAACGTCTCCATATTGCATTGGACAATCCATATCAGGAGAGTTGGCCTTGACCCATTCAACCCATGGCTCAAGAGGCTCAGGAATTTCGATATCGCTTGCAACTGCCCAGTTCATGGAACCGCACAGAAAAAGCATGAAGGCTATCGTATATTTCATGTACTGCATCCTTCTCAAGTCTCCTTACTTATCATATAGGCCAGCCAGTCTCTGTCCGCCTTTTGACGCCCCACTCCATGGGGTTGATTCAGCCAGGCTCTTCATCGTCACCACATGGTGCACTACTGACAACCTTCTCAATAGTGACACATTAGCACTAACTGGCCGTGCAACAAAACCACATGTGCGTACAACTCGCACTTCACTACACCCGGGTTACCAGTTGCGTGATTTCTCACTGAATTCATGAATCAACGTATGAATGATCAGATAGCTTTTTATTGACGAAAATCAAGACATCACCTGCTCCAGGTGAGAGAGAATAAAAGCAGGGTATTTGGTATGCGGGATTATTGGTACGCATGACAACCTCGCAGGTATCACCAACATATCATTGTGCGTGTAGAGATCGCATATCTGAACTGACCTGGAGTAAAAGATGAAAAGGCATATATCACCCGAAAATATGATCACATTCCTGTTGGAGACCCCTTTTTTCGAGACCCTTGAACCAAGAGAACTACAGGAAATCCTCCATGTTGTTAAGGAAGCCGAATACCAGGCGGGCGATATCCTCTTCGAGGAAGGTACTGAGGGTGATGCCTGGTACGTGGTCTACAGGGGTGGGGTCGATATTCTGAAGAGTGGTGAAAAAATCGCTGAAATCGGCGAAAAAGGCTGCTTTGGTGAAATGTCGATCCTCGACAAGTTGCCACGCTCGGCAACTGTACGTGCATCCGCAGACTCAATCTTCCTGCGTGTCGGCAGCGAGGATTTTGATAAATTGGTCACTGAGGAACACCCGGTTGCCTACAAGTTGATTCACGAAATGGCGATTCTGTCATCGCAAAGGCAGCGTGACACCACTATCAAGCTGTCACAACTGCTTAACTCCTCCGATGTCGATGATGTCCATGCCGGAATCAGGCATATCGTCGGGGAGTCGACTGTCAGCGAGTGATGACACGATCATTAGCTACATCAGTAAAAAGGCGCCATTGGCGCCTTTTTACTTTGTCGTATGTGTATAGATGCCATCCCAGTCCGGGCCCGGTGGGTTTCGCATGAGCTCTTCCGATCTCTCCAGGTAGATGCGGTAAATCAGTTCACCAGGTACATCTTCGCTTAGCTGCTTAAAAACAGCTACCGCTTTCTCCCACTCCTGGTTCAGGTAGTGGTTAACACCCTGCATGTAGACAGCATGAACTTGATCAATCGCTTCATCATGCTCAGTACCCTTGATCCATAGCGGTTCATACATTTTAACCGCAGTCTCCTTTCCCTTTACCCTTACACGATCAATATATCGAAAGCTGACATCGGGGCACAAAACCATGGTCTCTTCACTGGTGAGAATATCCACACCATAGAACTTGGTCAGGCTTTCGAGGCGTGAACCCAGGTTCACTGCATCACCAAGCACAGTATAGGCACGCCTGTATTCTGAGCCCATGTCGCCGACATTCATATCGCCGGTATGTATACCAATACCGGCAGCGACCTTGGGCAGTCCCATCTCCTGGAATTGATCCTGCATGGATTCAAGCTGCGTTCTCATCTTCAGCGCGGTGTGTACCGCATGTGACGGATGCCCGGGGTCATCAATAGGCGCATTCCAGAATGCCATGACCATGTCACCGACATATTTGTCTATCGTTCCACCTGAATCGAAGATGATTTTCGTAATAGGGGTTAAGTACTGGTTCAGAAACTCTCTCAACTCCGTTGCATCCAGCCCTTCCGAGAGCTGAGTAAAACTGCGAATATCACTGAAAAGCACCGACATTTCACGTCGCTCACCCCGCAGGCTATTGTCCCAGCCACCACCTTGCAGGCGATCAATATGCTGCGGCGGTACATACTGACCGAAACTGCCACGGATCTTGAGTTTCTCATGTGTCTCCCTGATCAGACTCTCAATGGTGAACATAGTCGTTGCCCCCAGGATCAAACCAATCTGGGAAAAAAGCGCCATATTGATTCTCAGCGAATTCCAGAACCAGTAGTTAAGCAGCACGATCAGGAAAGCAAGGATAATTCCAATCAACGGCTGAGTCGTCACTGATACAAGCGGCATCACAATGATCAGGATCAAACCGATCACCAGAAGCAGCATTGCCAGCGCACCCGGTAGCCAGTCGTGCTCGGATGCCAGAAGCTCAGGATGCAGCAGGCCATTGAGAATGGATGCCTGAATTTCTACACCGGGGAAAGAACCCGATATTGGAGTTGGTCGCAGATCCGCAAGGGCCAGGGCGGATGTACCGACAAAGGCAATCGCATCTTCGAATTCTTTCAACACCTCATCGTCATTGAGTACAGCTGTAGCAGAGATGGTTTTGAAGGTACCGGCCCTACCCATGAAGGGAATCAGGATATTGCCTTTTGCATCCGTGGGGATATCCTTACCACCGAGTGTAAGGTGGGTAACCGTTTGAACCTCACCGATCGTTGCAGTGCCAACATTGATCGATTCTTCAAGCAGATATTGTCTCGCCGTTTCCATCGCAAGAGTCGGATAGAGCTTGTCAGCATACTTGATCAACAGGGGCGATCGCCGAACAACACCGTCGTTATCCGGATTCGTATTTATCGCCCCGGTTCCAATCGCGTTATCCATGAGCTCGCTGATTGGTGCCGAGTAGCCGGAGTATTCAAAAACGACCATCTTCTCCGGTAACAACTCGGTTCCGTTACTCTCATTGAATAAAGGAGGAACTAGTTGTCCTGTACGAACCATTTCAGACTTGTGAAATAGCGTACCAAGAATGGTGTCAGTACTGTTTAGCGATGCGGCCAACCTGTTATCCGCATCGATATGCTCTTTTTGCTCCAGTAACCACGCGTTGATTGGCGGGGGAACACTGATGGCATTCCCCTGGAGAACATCAACCGCATTCTCTTCCGGTTCCGAAAACACCACATCGAATGCAAGCATCATGGTACCAGCCTCAGAGAGGCGATCGACCAGTTTCGCTACTTTGATGCGGGACCAGGGCCAGCGCCCCTCCTCTTTCAGACTATTTTCGTCGATATCAACAATGAGGATTGGTGGGTCTTCCCGGGTTACCTCGGGAAGGGTGGTGCGAACCTTGACGTCATAGAGCAATCCGTCAATCCGGTTGACCCATTCACGCAAGCCGTGCGGAGAGTAGAATTCCAGGTAAAAAAATGTTGTCAGTAACAACAGGGTGCCACTGACAGCAAACAGTCGGTATTTTTGAAGATGCCTGGATATCATCGGATTATTGGCATGTCGGTTTCACTCATTTTAAACAGGATAGTTAATAATGGCCGTTTTATCTCACAAGCAGAAGGTTGATAGGTAAATTGTTATGGCAATTGCAAACAAGCCTTATCAATCGCAATCAATATCAATATCAATATGTACTATACTGAAACCTGCTCTTGATATCGATCATGGGTGGCTGGGCCTGAATAATAACTCTGCTTACAAGGCCGCATCATAAGAGCAAAATATACAACCTAATCACAAGTTTATTGTATAGTTCACTTGAGATTTCATACATTTAGCAGATAAAAAAAGATTATGAGCACCCGGGAGCTCTCGAAATGAAAACAACAGTATCGCGATGGATGCTCTGCCTGAGTCTGACAGGCGCATTATCCTCACCTCTCCTTGCAGCTGTACCTGCCGACCTGCAGCAGGCACTGGACGCCACTGATTACACAAGAGCTTTCCAGTTGGCAGAGTCGCACAACGCAGCCATGGGTGGCGATCCTGATTTTGACTACGCATACGGTCTTGCAGCATTACGCAGTGGCAATACAGAAAATGCCGTGTTTGCCTTTGAAAGAGTGGTTGTTAACAACCCGTATAACAGAGACGCCCGCATCCTGTTGATCGAAGCCTACCTGGCGCTGGAAAACAGTGAAGCCGCCAAGCATGAATTTGCTCAGCTTCGCCGCATCTCTTCAACTGATATGCGCTCAGATAAAATAATGAGTTTCGCCGACCAAATGGGCATAGAGGCACTGGAAGCAGAGGCCAACACCCACTCCATGGTGGTATTTTCCGTAGGCCATGATACCAATCTGAATGTTGGAATGGACGAGGATGAGGGCGAAATCTATGGCGGATATTATGGTGATAAAAGTGAAATTGAAGGCAATTTTGCAGAAGTCAGTGCGAAATTCGGTTACTCCAAGCCGATCTCATCCGGTTATGTGGGCTTCCTTAAAGCTGCCGGAAAATTTCGGGTCTACGATGATGTCGAGGACACAAACGTAACCAGTCTTGCATTCACTGCGGGAGTAGCAAAAAGCGATGGAGACAGGTCATACAACTATTCCGCTTCAATAAAGCCGCTGTGGACCGGCGGTAATCACTATCGCACTCTCTATCAGCTGGATGCCGGTTTCTCAAAGAATATCAATGAAGCAGTTGATTTCCGACTTGGGGCTCAATGGAGCTATTTTGATGAGAATGATATGGTTGACGACATAATTGACGGGAACCTTGCGGATCGCCAGCGACTACTCATCAGTGCGGGCATCTCCAGAAAATCTGTCTCGGTCTCCCACCAGGTAATGGCATATGCCGGAACTGAATGGGCCGATGACTCTGAAGGTAAATATAACGCCCGTGACTTGTACGGAATCTCTTACCGCCTCACGCATATCAGCGCCGCATCCAACAGCAAGACATTCGCCCAGATCTTTTACCAGCGCGAAAACCACAAGGCCATTGATCCCGAATATGCCGGTTTCTATTTCACTGGCGAAAAACAGAAAGATGACCTTGCTGGCGTGACTCTTGGCCATGACCGTACAGTTGCGGCCGACACCATCCTCTTCGCCAGGTATTCATATCAGAATAATGACAGCAACATATATGAATGGGATTATAAAGCTTCCCCGGAAGATTATGAAAGACACTTATTCCAGATCGGCCTGCGTCGACAGTTTTGAGGGCGATGAAAATGAAACCTAATACCACAATCAAATTATCCGCCCTGCTTGTCAGCTGCATCTTTTCAGGTATCTCTGTCGCGGACGCAGAAAAAGCCGGGATTACCCTGCTAGCCAAGGGCAACGTCACCGCAACAGCCGGCCAGGATATCAGAAAACTCAAGCGCCGCTCTGCCATTCACGAGTCCGAGGTTCTCGAGACAGGCAATGAGAGTCGGGCCCAGTTTCGTATGCAGGATGGCGCTGTGATTGCACTCCAGGAAAACAGCTCCCTGTCACTTCTTGAATATCAATACAAGCAACCGGGCTCTGACGACTCTGTCATCATGAAATTGACCAAGGGTGGTCTGCGTACGATTTCCGGTGCAGTTGGCAAGGATGATCCCAAAGATTATCGCCTGGAGACTCCACTGGCCACAATCGGAATCAAGGGAACCGTCTACGAAGCTGAACTGGCTGGTGATAACCTGTTCGTTGCTTTCTGGAAAGGCCGCGGCAAGGTAACGGCTCCCGGTTGTGATGCCTCACTTGGTGATGGACACCCCTTTCGTATTGTAAGAGTCTCAGCAGCAGGGGAGTGTGAACTGCTTGAGTTTGATGGCGGCAGAAGCCCATTCTCTGCCGGCCACAGTATGGACCCGACCACAGGCCCGGATGATGATCCACTTAACCTGGATAGCTTCGGTCCTACATCCGGTGATCCGGATTCCGGGCTTCCGTTCTTTCCCAATGAGGTCCTTGATAGTGGAGGCGGCATTTACTAGACAAGGGGCACTGGACTTAAAAGCTAATAAGAGTAGGTTTTATTGAACCATGCTAGCGTGGGACACTTAATAACAAAATAACAAATATTTGAATCAGCGACGCTGATAAGGAACAACCATGCAAGTGACGTTTTACGGCGTACGTGGATCAATCGCCTCACCGGGTCCTGACACGGTGCGCTACGGCGGGAATACACCTTGCCTGCGAGTTGATAACGGTTCTGATGAAATCATTATTCTTGATGCCGGGACAGGAATACGTCGACTCGGTGATGAACTTGCCGGCGACCACAGGCCAATCTACCTGCTTCTAAGCCATCAGCACTGGGACCACATTCAGGGCTTCCCCTTCTTTAAACCGGCTTATCGTGGTAGTTCAGAGATATTTGTCGTCTGCTTCAACTGCGAATCCCATGAGAATCTGTCATTAACACAGCAGTTTTCAGATCCCTTCTTTCCGGTTCCGGCCAGTGCCCTGCCATCCAATATCCATCTCCTCGATGAAGAGGGAATCAGGGATGTCAACTTTCAAGGCACAATCGTAACGACAGCACCTCTCAACCACCCTGGTGGCGGCTCTGCCTATTTTTTCCGCTCTGGCGGTAAATCACTCGCTTACATGACTGATAATGAACTCTTCCCTCCAAACGAGCCCCCGACCAGTTATGAAGAATGGGTTGAGCGCTGCCACGGACTCGACTGCCTGATTCACGATGCATCCTATACCGATGAAGAGATTGAGACCCGCATAGGCTGGGGACACTCCTCTATAGGGCAGGCACTTCAACTTGGACTCGATGCGGGCGTTAAACTGCTTGTGCTGTTTCATCATGAGCCAGATCGTACGGATGACCAGTTGGATGAAATCGTTGCCGAGTGTCAGGAGAAAGTCGGCGATTCAATGAAAGTTATTGCTGCGCGGGAAGGTGAAACCCTGACTCTTTGAGCCATCGTGCGTTACGCATGCAGGTGACACTGCTATTCAGTCTGAATGCAGTTCCATAATCTTTATATTATCCTCCCTGATTCTGCGCGCCAGAACCTTCATAATTCCGTTACTCACTTCATTGCGTTCAGCCATTAGCTCATAAAATGGCGTCTGTTCCAGCTCAAGCAACAGGCAACTGCTCCTGGCTGTAGCACTTGCCGACCTGGGCTCCGGATCAAGTAACGCCAGTTCTCCGAAAAAGTCACGTCGGCCAAGGGTACTGAGCACATGATCACCATCATGTATGCTGACTTCCCCTTCGTAGATGATGTACATCTTGTCGCCATACTCACCTTTCTCAAAAATTGCCTCACCTTCCGCGAATCTTATCGGCTTCAGAATTTGCGCAACTTCCACAAGTATCTCTTCCGGCGTTTCCGTAAAGAGAACCGAGCTTTTCAGGATGATTACCTTCTCAATCTCAAGCAGATCAGACTGCCCTTTCGTATCAGTGTGATGTTTCATATCCAGTTTATAATCTCCGCTTAGTTGAGCTGCTTGCCGAAGCATCAGATGAGGACTATGCGTATAAGTTTCCCGTTCCTTGCACATTAAACCTCGCGTCTGGTAGAGGCAGACGGTAAGGGTCCATGCGTGAAAGGCACGGTTACCAGTAACAAGTATCTGTTTAAACACGTCATCACGGCTTTCATATTCTACTGTGGCATAGCGATCAATCATCGAATCAAACACACCCGCATCATGCTTCTCAACGAGCGGCAGAAGTTTCGAACACAGCGTGTCGGGTAAAACGTTATCAAGCGTTTCAATTGCATTAGCCCTGCGCTCCTTGTCTTCCGACTGAATCCCTCTTGATACTCGCTCCAGCGCCTCGCGGCTGTAAATAAAAGAGAGCGTGGTCAGTATCCTGTTAAGCGCACGATTCAATTCAAAATTGAGTGCGTCTATCACAAGCTTGTCTGTGCCAGGAACAAGGAAACGCAAACTGCCATTTATATTGTATGCAAGGGCGAGATCGTACTGAATGCTTCTCGACCAGGGTTCCTGATCGCGGGCATGATATTTACGTGAGTGGAGTGCTGACAGAACCGCATCCCTTATACATAACCAGTGGGATTCAGACTCCTCTTCAAGCAGGACGATTGCATCATGTGTGTCAATTTTTCCGACAACATTGATCAGGCTGGCGTAGTTAAAACAGTTACTCTCATCCTGCCCCTGGAGTTCCCCCCTGACAACCGGAATAACAGCTGAACCGAAACCCGGCAATGCCTCCAGCACATGCTGGGAAAGCCGGCTGTCCTCCCGCTGCTTCAACACCGAGGGAAGCAACCTCTCACTTCCAAGTACGCCAGCGGCCGAAATAACTGCCTTTCGAACAGTTAACGAGTCATCATCAAAAAAACGCAGCAGGGGGCGGTAAAACTTCCTGATCTTGAGGTCACTAATGATGTTTATCGCTGCAAGTTTTTCCAATTCATCTTCACTTCCAACAAGGGCTAACAGTGACTCACCTGACAATACAATTTCTTCAATACCTCCAGTCTCGATCAGGCCGCAAATTGCAGCTGAACGCAAATTGAGGTCTGTTGAACCGAGCAAGTCGATAATGACATCATGCGCTTCTTCTGCGAGGCGACAGTAGGCGATGATAGCTTTCCTCCTGACGGGGACTGAGGATTCCGTCCTGATGAGATTGAGTAAATCCGGCAATAGCTGTCGGCACTCCTGCTCTTTAATCAATTTTACGGCGTAACCGCGAACAACCTCTGAATCACTTGATATCTGCTGCTGCAATACTTCATGGATGTTATCGACACCGGATTGCCGCATGAGCTCGAGAGCATAAATCACATCCTCTGGATATGAACTCACCAGCTTGTCACGCAGGATCGCAACTGATTCGCTATCGTTGCACTGCACCTGTGTTGTACCTAGAAAACGATTATAGATAGCGCTTTTGAGCGTTTGAAAATAGTGCTTCCTGACAAACAGCAGAGTCAGTATCCAGACAACAACAGAAGCGAGAAACAGGTAGGAGATAAAAACAAGATCGCTCTGCTGTGCCCCGCCGGGTGGAAAAAGGTAATAGAGAATGATACCGGCAACACCCAGGCTGAACGGGTCTGTGAGCCCCTTGATCGTGGTGTGACCCTGTAGCCTCCTGTGTAAATCCAGGGGTTGGAACATGGCGAGAAAAACCGGATTATGCAACGCATAGTTGAACACTTCCGATACCATCATCAGGATACCGAAGAGGATAAAAACAGTAAAACCGGTTACTGACACATAGTTGGAAATGATAATCGCAATGCTAACGATCAAAAGCAGCATCGGAAGTACCAGCAACGCACGAATTACGCCAAATTTTTTCACAAGCCTTCCGGAGAGAAAGAGCTTGATGATGATAGTGATTGCTGAACCAAGCGCAAAGAAGAAGCCCAGGAAGCGTGCCAATTCAACATCAGAATGAAATCGCTGTTTCACACCACTGAGGAATGCGTAATCAATCACAGTCATGGAAATCATTGCTATCGCTGACAGCAGGGCAAGTGTTACGACAAGTTTCGAACCAAATAACTTCTGAAACAGGTGCCCCCCGCGTTCATGCCGGTGATGCTCCTGGTGACCTCCATGCCCCCCTGCATGAAGCTTCTGTTGTGACATCACCCTGTTCATGACAAGCACGGAGAGTAGAAAACTGATCGTGCCGATCAAAAGCATATTCTGGATACCAATGACAGGAGCAAACAGCGAGGCCGACAGGTAGCCGAGAAGCTTGGCAGGCACGTCTCCGGCAGAGATAAGGCCAAACAACCGTTTGCTCTGACGCACATCGAAAAGCGTTGCGGACAACCCCCAGAACTCGAGATTTGCCAGCAGGTAGATCACCTGGTAGGCAATAATCAGCCCGAAGCTGACATATGCACTATCGAGAAACGAAAACCCCGCCCATGAGGAGACAGACAGGCAGAGTATGATCAGTGCAATGGTAAAAAAGAGCCTTTTCAGATCCAGTTTGTGCTCAAGCCACGCATAAATTCTACCAAATATCAGCAGAATTACAGCAGCAAGCATGTAGACAACCGGGAGTTTGTGTATTGGGTGATTTGCCAGAAACTCGGCATTGGCGATGATAAGCATCAATGCCAAACCGAAGCCCTGGAAAAAATAATGCAAAAAGAGACCACTGACAAGGCGTGACTCGTCGCGCCTTAGATCAAAAATTCTGTGAATTCGTGAACTGAGTGCCTCTTTTTCCAAAACCTGGTTATACCTGTTGATGGTGAGCAGAGCAGTAGATGAAAGTGTATCATCTGTCATGATACTTTTTACAATCGATCATTGAATATGAATGAACCTGATGCACACAATACTAAATATAGTGCACATTCAGTCCAATACATGACGAATATAAATCTCAGTCTGCTTTCTGTCGTTCCGGCGCCGTATTAATGATGCCTATCACTGCAAACTGCCATCACACACAACCAGTTTTTATTCTTTGCATTGGTGCGCCAAAAACTGGCACCACATGGTTTTATAACTATCTGAACTCTTTTGAATGCACTGACCTTGGCTTCAAAAAGGAATACCATATTTTTGATGCGGCCTATCTAGAAGGCACTGATCACTGCCGCCCCAATAAAAACCGTGCAGGTAGCTCATCAAAGAGCGGATTCAGGAGAAAACAGGAGGCGCAGGAAAAGCGCCTGGAACAGTTCCGCGATAATCATGATGAGTATTATGATTATTTTGCATCGCTCTATTCCGACATAATCTCAATCTCTGCAGACATCACTCCCAGCTATATGGGGTTACCAGTCGAAGTTCTGTCATTGATCAATCATGAATTCAAAAGCCGGGGCATTCAAACCAAGGTCGTTTTTTTCATGAGGGATCCAGTATCCCGCATTATCTCGTCTGCAAAAATGGCTCAACGAGTAGGCATATACGCAGGCAAGAGATTTAATAGAGATAGCCATATTGATGAAATCCTGAAAGAACTTTGTAAACTTCCGACTGTTATAAGAAATTCGAATTATCAAGATACCCTGCACAACCTGGACTCAGTCTTTGATCAACAAAACATTCATATTGGCATTTATGAAACCATGTTTAGCAAACACGAACTGGAAAGGCTATCTTCCTTTATTGGCCTGCAATCCAGACCAGACTGGTTAGACAAGTATTTCAATCGTGCATCTACTCCGGAAGATGAAGATATTCAGACTGCTTTCACTCAGTCATTCAAGCAATTATTATCAGAGCAGTATTCATACTGCTTTGACAGATACCCCGAACTGGCCAACATTGAGAACTGGTCAAAACATGCTGAAAGTATTGCGTGACTAAAATGAAGAGTGTAGAGCAATAATGAAACCGCAAGATAATGAAGAGATCATGACGATCAAATTCCCTGATGCCAAAGCGGTCATCATGTCGAAGGATTTTCACTCGTATAACATGGCAGAAAAATACAGGGAGATGCAGTCCAGATCAGGAATAGATTTCTCCACCGCAATCTCACTGATTGAGAAGCTGCCAATCTTCATGGATGGTGAAGCTCACAAGAAAAACAGAAAAAACATGGCGCTCCTTATCGCTGCGACAAAAAATGAACAGGAGGAGGAAGCAAAAAATACGATTGATAAGCTACTGAGGCAGTATTTTACCAATTGCTGCGAACTTGATCTTGTCTCTGACTTTGCACGACCACTTTGGCACGCGATCGCTGTAAGAATCAGTCAGTGCGAAGATGATGCCCAGGAGGTTATCGACTCTATCCCCTCGCTCTTCAGCCCGGTGTTATCAATACGAAAACGTGAAATCATCAACAACAGACTCACCGAAATCATCAATAGGCAAGGTGAAGGGAAAATTCTTCACATCGCGCTGGCGGCACTAGGCACTAGGCCATTAACTGGCTCACTGGCTTTATCCTTGTATGATGCAATTCTTCAGAACATAACAGGAAAAGCTTCTACATTGGATTTAGGCTATGGATACAAAAAAAGCAGCCTGACCTACGTTGACAGAGTTTGCACTTCAGACACTCACATTGGCTCCAGTCAATTCCGCTCAGGACAGAGAGTACGCTGTATCACGCAAAGTAGTGAATATACAGAAGAGGAAAACCTCTCATCCTTATACGGTTTTGGGGCACATGTCTGTCTTGGTCGCCCAATCTCACAATTTATATTTCAACACCTAAAAGAAGAGATCAGTGGTTACGAATGCAGTATCACCCCTGTCAAACTCGAAATGCAGGAAAACAGCGATCCTTTTAACTACCCGCTTTGCGCTAATGTACGAATCGAGATTTAATCATGCGTTTTCATAGCCAATTTCAGTACAGCCCAAGTCAACACACCTTGCTACGACAGCTTGCCGGAAAGCGTGACAGAACAAGGAAGGAGAGTTTTTTTCTGATATCAGAATTGGCAACACAGGGTGTCCCTGAATTCAAAACACTCTATGCCAGGCTACAACAACAATATACACATCCAGATGCACATGCATTCCTGGAAAAACTGAGAGTTCAATGGGAGGCGATTCAGGAAATAGAAACATTTCAGCAATGCCTTGATGATGCAGAGCTTATGCGTGAACTCTATCAACTCGACAAGCCATATTTCGAGACCGGAAAAAAGCATCAAAACATCGCCCTGGTCATCTTTACGACCATGTATAACAATTTTTATTTTTCAAATCTCGTCATGTTGGCGTTACTGAGACAACTTGGGATTTCCCTGCTATTTCTGAAGGATACTTCATACTTCAATTATCTGAATGGGATTCCCGGTTTCTCGGAGGACTTTTCTACATCGAGCGTTTCAATTGCAGAATTCCTCAGAAACAAGGGAATCGATGATATTTTTATCACGGGTTTTTCCTCGGGCGGTTTTGCATCATTACTGATGTCAAACAGAATCCAGTGCTGTGGATACCTCGGCTTCTCCATACGTTCAGACATATCTGAACAATCGAAACTCCCAACCGGAAAATATATGACTGAGGAAATCAAGGCTCAGCTTGACCCGGACGTATGCGTTGATATGGTTAAAATTCTCACTGAAAAAGACGATGGGGTTCAGAGGAAAGTGATCTATGGTTCAGAGTCAAAAACTGACGAGGCGCATGCCAGGCACCTTGCTTCCGTTCCTGGCATGCAAATTTCTGAGTTGAAGGAATGCAAACACACTACACCAGCCTTGTTGCTGGAAAACAGGCGATTACTGGAAGAATTCAAATCACTGATTTTTTAACTCAAACAGGTATTCGGCAAATTCATCAAGTGTGGCATCTCGTGGAAACTCGGAAACCTCCAGCTCCAGGCCAAGCTTTTCTTCGACATTCATTGCCAGCATGAGAGTATCCAGGCTATCCAACCTCAACTCTTCGAACTTGATACTTCCAGGGTGTACATGATTCTTTAAATCAATGTCAGGGCTAATAGTCTGTTCATGTAGCTCATCCAGAAGAGTTTTGAGAATGTCATTCTGGGTCATTCGTTTCCCCCATAGAATAAAATCATTAGAAATACTTTCATTGCCATCGGCCTGTACACTTTAGGAGCCTCTGATTAAGTCTGTATGAAGAGATTGCCGATCAGAATGCGTCAATTCAAGACGCGAATCGCACGTAATAGCAGCGCTATTACGAAGGTTTGCAACGCAGAAATGGCGTATTCTGGCGGCAAGGTCAAAATTCATGGCTTGATCAGAGGTTCCTTTATTCATCTTGCAGTTGGATCATCCAAGTGAGGGAGTACAACTTTCAGATTTCCTTAATCCAAATCCGGTCTTGGTACTGGAGGCTCCCATAATTGCACTTCAACATGGAGCCTTCTGCGGAACAGGCTATATTCAGGAAGTCTGTTTGTAGTGACATCTTTCTCTTCCGGAAGGGTAGTAACCAAACTCGCTGTTACCTCCCCTTTCTCTATTGCATTGAGTACGGATTGCTCACAGTTGTTGCGTAATGAAACTAATACGTCATTTGACAGGTTGATATTATTATAAAACCTCATCAAGTCCCTCTTTACTGCTGTATATAGCCTGTTAGTTGAGATTGATTGCATCCGGTTAATATCATAGTGCTCGACTCTCGCATCATCTGAATGTGTAATTATTCCTATTGGCTCTTCGGTCAATAGCTGTGAGCTTAAGCCGCCGTACGTCAGCCTCGTGAAAAAATCGATGTCTTCCCAGCTGTATCCCAGGTAGTTTTCATCATACCCTTTTATAGCCAGGGCCATTTCTCGCTGAACCAGGACTGATCCTTTAGAACCGATATGCCTCTCCTTGCCAAGCAGGTAATAATGATTCGTTGAGAGAGTATTCTTTATCCCGGATACAAAATCTTTTGATAAGAATATATCGGCATCCAGAAAAAACACCCAATCACCAGTAGCTCTGTGCAGACCGATATTTCGGGCTTTCGAGAGATTAAATTCCGGGCGATTCTCGACTTTCTCGACAATAAACCGGGGATAGTTATGATTCACCCACTCTTTAGTACCATCCGGGCAATCATAATCAACAATGACAACCTCGGACGATTCCTGATCAACCAGGTTTGGTAACGTCTCTTTCAGATGATCGAGCCTTCCTTTACATGGAATGACAAATGATATTATTGGAGCCATGAATTACTTTTTATCGCGTTAATTGAATAAAAATCCTGATAAACAGTGTAGTGTTTTGTTTTTGGTTGAGCCATCAATAAATCCGGACACGTTGGCTTCCATACAGAGCAGCGTGCACACTTATTCAGATATTGCGCACAAACAAGATACATAATGACTACTAATATCAACAGGTTGTTTTCTATAGCGCCGATGCTCGACTGGACAGACCGTCACTGCCGCTATTTTCACCGGCAACTGACGCGTTGTGCCTTGCTCTATACAGAAATGATCACCACAGGTGCACTCTTGCATGGCGATGTCGATCGACACCTGCAATTCAACCCGGAAGAGCACCCTGTTGCCCTGCAACTCGGCGGTAGTGACCCGGCTGATCTTGCAACTGCTTCAAAACTTGTTGAATCCCGGGGCTATGACGAAATCAATCTCAATGTCGGCTGCCCTTCCGACCGCGTACAGAATGGTGCTTTCGGCGCCTGTCTGATGGCTGAGCCACAACTCGTCGCGGATTGCATCAGGGCGATGCAGGAGACCGTTTCAATCCCCGTCACCATCAAGCATCGAATCGGTATCGATGAGCAAGACAGCTACGAAGAGCTGGTCAATTTTATCGGCACGGTGGCCAATAGCGGATGCAACACTTTCATCATTCATGCACGCAAGGCATGGCTTAAGGGGCTGAGCCCAAAACAGAACCGCGAAATTCCACCTCTCAGTTACGAGAGTGTCTACCGTATCAAACAGGAGTTTCCTGCACTTGAGATTATCATCAACGGCGGCATCATGAATCTTGAAGAGAGTCGTTCACACCTGCAGCAGGTTGATGGCGTCATGATCGGCCGTGCCGCCTATCATAGCCCCTGGTTACTATCGCAAATCGACAGCACCCTCTACGGACAACAGGACCCATGCACCTCACCGCGCAAGGCAGTCGAGGCAATGATTCCCTACATAGAGAAACACCTTGCGGAAGGTGGCAAGGTGTCTCACGTTACACGTCACATGCTGGGGCTCTTCAGCGGCATGCCCGGTGCACGCCGTTGGCGGCGAATCCTCTCGGAAGGTGCCATTCGACCTGATGCAGACGCCTCATTACTGCTCACCGCTATGAACGAGGTCACGATTGATTAGCAGCTCACTTTACAAGCGCTTGAGGTAGTCACCAGCCTCAACATCGCCGGGAGTGAGAATAATGGCATGCGTCTGCTCACTCTCATCCAGCGTCTCTTGTGATTCCAGCTGTTTTCTGAGCACCTCGACATTCGCCTCTGCAGGATCATCTCCACGTGCCAGGCGCACTTCAATGCGCTTGACCAGCTCTTCCTCGCCTGTCTCCATACTCAGGATATGAAACGGTACACCAAGCTTCCCCGCCAACTCACCAAATGGGTCACGATACTCATGCTTCAGGAAAGTCGCATCTGCAACTGCTATGAACCCTGCCTTGACGATAGTCTCACTCAGCTGCAAAAGACGTTGATAGGTTTTTTGCGACATCTCGCTTGTGTAGATGCCGCCATCGACTTCGCTGTTACTGGATTCAAGTGCGGCAAGTCCTGCGAGTCGCTTACGCTCAACATCTGATGCAACCTGTATAGCTCCCAGTTGCGCAACAACTGCTCGCGCAACAACACTCTTGCCGGAACCAGAAGGCCCGCAGGTAATCATCAGGCGCGGCTGCTCATCAACAATATAGGACTCGGCAAGTGACAGGTATTCGCGGTAAGCCTGCGTGACTGCATCACGCTCTTCATCACTGATCTCCTGTGCGAGGCGGAAAGCGGCAATCTTGGTGCGTACCATGGCCCGGTAGACCTGGTAGAAACGCAGCAACGCCAGCCCCTCGTAGTCGCCTGTATGGATCAGCCAGCTATTCAGAAAACGTGCTGACAGGTCGTGATGCCCATTACGATCGAGATCCATCATGAAGAAGGCAATCTCGTTGACCTTGTCGATCCAGCAGAGATTGGGGTTGAATTCGATCCCGTCAAAAATAATGAACCGGCCATCTTCAACGGCGATGTTCCCGAGGTGCATATCACCATGTCCCTCGGCGACAAAACCATTCTCAAGACGTGATACAAGCAGGGATTCATGACGTTGATGCTGCGCAATCGTCCAGTTATTGAGAACATCGAGCCTGGCATGATCATCACTGTCATCGATCAGTTGACGTACCTGGTCGAAATTCTGCTGCATCGGGAACAGCACTGCCTCGGGAGAACCAAACTCGCCGCCCGTTGTGGCACTTGTAATCTCTTTCTGGAAATCGGCAATCTGGCCAGCAATTGCATCCATTGCTTCTACCGTGAGCAGGTGCTGATGATCAGCCAGCAGTGCGTCGGCTGGAAACTCCCGCATCTCCACTGCGTACTCGATCACCTCCCCTCCCGTACCCAGGGTTGGTGCATCGATACTGCCGCAGATCGGCGTGACACGCTGGTAAACATCATCGGCAAGACGCCCATTCAGACGCAACTCCTCCTCGCAGCAGAACTTGCGACGCTCCAGGGTAGAGAAATCAAGAAAACCGAGGTCGAGCGGTTTCTTGATCTTCCACGCCTTGCCGTTTGCGACCAGGACGGTGGAAATATGGGTTTCATAGCGGCGTGCACCAAGCTGTTTTTCCAGTGCCGCAGTCAGACTGGCGTGCTCTTCAAGGGTAGTAACCATCATCTCTGCCATGTTGACAACCCAGCGCAACTTACTGATACTTAACGGCGCTGAAATGTATTAATATTTATTAATAAAAAAATTTTGAGGTTTATTTTATGTCTATCGATCGTATTGTAATGGCTTTTGCCGGTACCGTGGTACTGATCAGTCTTGCTCTGGGTGCATCTGCCAGCCCGATTTTCCACAACGCCAACTGGCTGTGGCTGACCGCTTTTGTCGGTGCCAACATTCTGCAGTCTGCCTTCACAGGCTTCTGCCCACTGGCGACAATCCTGAAAAAACTGGGCGCCAAGCCTGGTGCTGCATTCTAAATCAGGCTCACTGATTTGATGCAATAACGGGTTGCCGCGAGGCAGCCCGTTTTTTACTTGAACCTACAGGCTACTCCGTAACCGGAACAGCGTAGAGATCATGCTCGCTTGCCGACGTCACCTCTACCTCGACAAAATCCCCCGGGGCCAAATCCCAGCCACCCTCGATCAAAACGTTGCCATCGATCTCCGGGGCATCGGCCTCGCTGCGGGCTACCACAAGTTCAGGATGCACCTCGTCAACCAACACGATTTGCCTTGATCCAATTTTTCGTTGCAGCTTCTCAGCACTGATTCCGGCCTGTAATTCCATAAATCGCTGCAGGCGCTCCTCTTTCACTTCTTCTGGAACTGCACCGGGTAATTCATTTGCAGTGGCGCCCTCAACCGGAGAGTAGGTAAAACAGCCGACACGATCGAGCTGCGCCTCTGCGATAAAATCAAGCAGTTGCTCAAAATCATCCTCAGTCTCACCGGGAAAACCGACGATAAAAGTGCTGCGAAGGGTCAAATCCGGGCACATCTCTCGCCATCGGGAAATCCTGTCCTGCACCTTCTCGGTGGCTGCGGGGCGCTTCATCGACTTGAGAATTCTCTCACTGCCATGCTGCAGCGGCATATCGAGATAAGGCAGTATGTGGCCATCCGCCATCAGTGGAATCAGGTCATCAACATGCGGATAGGGATAGACATAGTGCAACCGAATCCACGCTTGAAGTTCGCCCAGCTCACGTGCCAAGTCACGTATACGGGTCTGGATAATGCCACCCTTCCACAGCTCGGAACGATATTTTGTGTCAACACCATAGGCGCTGGTGTCCTGCGACACCACGAGCAGTTCACGCACACCACCTTCGACAAGAGTCTGTGCCTCGCGCAACACCTCACCGATAGGGCGACTGACCAGCTTGCCGCGCAGTGACGGAATAATGCAGAAGCTGCAGCTGTGATTACAGCCTTCTGATATTTTCAGGTAGGCATAGTGCTTTGGTGTGAGCTTAACGCCCTGCGGTGGCACAAGGCTGCTGAAAGGATCATGTGGTGGTGGAAGGTAAGTATGAATCTGCTCCATGACAGATTCGTATTCGTGTGGACCTGTAATTGCCAATACATTTGGATGAACTTCGCGGATCTCCTCATCACGTTTGCCGAGGCAACCAGTGACGATGACCTTACCATTCTCCTGCAGCGCCTCGCCTATGGTGTCGAGTGACTCCTGTACTGCGGCATCAATAAATCCACAAGTGTTGACGACGACGATATCCGATTCGGCATAGTCTGATGCAAGCTCGTAACCCTCGGCGCGCAGTTGTGTGAGAATACGTTCCGAGTCAACCAGGTTTTTTGGGCAACCAAGGCTGACAAAACCGACACTCGGGGCTGGGCCCGCTGGTGGATTCATCAGCAGTTATCCACGACATTGTCTTAGTTGGGCACCATAGGTCCTGGCTGTACTATCAACCTTCTTTGCCACCGTTTTAAGCCAACCTTTCTTGTGGTACGAACCACGTGCATAGCCACCCTGCCCCTCATGATAGGCAAGATACTGATTGTAGGCGTCCCACTTGGAAATCCCTAGTTTGCGCTGACTGTTGTCCGTATACCAACCGACAAAATCGACGGAATCAGCAAAATCATCACGATCGGCAAAGAAGCTGTTGGTGTCTTTCTTGTAGGCAGCCCATGTACCGTCCAGCGCCTGCGGATAGCCATAGGCTGAGGAAGGTCTCTTGCCAGGGATCACCCACAGAATCTTCTTTCTTGCCGGCTGGGCATCATGGCGAAAATGGGACTCTTGCTTGATTATCGCCATCATCACGTGAATCGGTGTACCCCATTTTGCGTTTGCATCTTTTGCGTCGTTGTACCAGCCATTTTTCTGGTCGAAAATCGAGCAGATATTACCGGTATTACTCGGTGGTGTGGTCGCACAACCGCCCAAGGCCAAGCTGGCACCAAGCAAAGTCAGGAGAAAGGTATTTCGCATCTGTCCTGCCTATTCGATAGTCATATAGAAATAATACAAGCGCCACGCAAAGATTGCATCCCGTCTTACCTGGTTTTCAGTTCAATATAGTAGAGCAGTGTTCTTTGTAGCGGATTCTGGTTGTCATCACTGACAATAAAAAAACGTTTATCCTGATGGCGTGCAAGACCCTCAAAATTATCCAGTATCCAGCCTTCTGCATTGGAAAGGCGTGCAATTTTCTCAACCACAAGCCGGTCAGAGTCAACTCTTATCTGCTTCAGATTTATCACCAGTGAGAAAAAAACTCTATCCCAGGCACGCTCCATTGCTACAAGGGAGCCATCAGGTAGAGCCTCGAGTGCTGCCATGGAATTCCCCCTCTCACTCTCCATCTCGTAATCCCATTGCTTTTCACCTTTTAAACGATAGAGCGCATTGATTTCACGCCCCATCAGTGGCTTCTGCGGGATTAACATAACACCGAGCTCTTCATGCATGGCGACAGCTTCGAACATATCATTTGGCTTGTGAAATTTTTTCTTCTTCGATAACTGCTTTGGCAAGCTGTAACGGCCCTGCTGAAAGCCATCAGGACGGTAGCGGACAATGCGTGGTGAACGCTCAAAACCGATCACGATCAGGGTATCATCGCGAATACCGTTGTCGCCCTGCAATACAAATGCACTCTCGGCATCTCGCCATTTGCCCTTCAGCGGTTTCCCTTTCAGGTCACGTAACTGGTAGCTTGCAAGCCGGTTTATTTCAGCCAGCCGATTTCGACTGTCGAAACGCAACTGTAGATGGTGCAGCCAACCCCGGTCAGATACGGCATAGAGCAGCTGGTTGTCAACATCCCAGGCAAGTGCAGACAATCCAGAAATCGGCGTGCTGTCTTCCGCCTCATCGTCCAACTCGAATGCTGCCAGCACCCTGATTCCGTCAGGAGTGTTTTCACCGACGTAGGAATTCACAGGCCATGAAATTACATCGGCATGCAGTGGTATGACACTCGCAAGAAGAAGGCACAGGAAAAAACGTGCCATACGTGGGCTCAGCCCGCCTCAAACATCGAGGTATCCCCAAGACCGGCACGTGATACCCTGGGTGGATCTTCATCCATGTGCACCACGGTGGTGGCATCAATTCCACAGTAGCCACCATCAATTATCAGGTCGACGGCGTACTCCAGTGTCTGGCGCATATCATAAGGATCGGTTAATGGATCTTCTTCGCCCGGCAGGATCAGGGTGGTACTCATCAGCGGTTCACCGAGTGACTCGAGCAGATCGAGCGCTATACGGTTGTCCGGGACACGGATACCAATGGTTTTTCGCTTTGGATTTAGCAGGCGCTTTGGCACCTCTTTCGTCGCAGAAAAGATAAAGGTGTAGGGACCGGGAATCAGACTCTTGAGTGTCCTGTATGAGGCATTCGACACTTTTGCATAGGTTGCGATCTCGGAGAGATCACGGCATACAAGGGTGAAATTATGATCTTTTCCGACTCGGCGAATCTGCACAATACGCTCCATCGCTTCCTTGTCTTCAAGATGGCAACCAAGTGCATAACCTGAATCAGTCGGGTAGATGACAACTCCGCCATTGCGAACGATTTCAACAGCTTGACTGATGAGGCGTGCCTGTGGATTGTCGGGATGGATCTGAAAAAACTGTGACACTGCCGGATTCTCAATAGCATTAAATGATCTGGGACGAAGCATACAGGGCCTGACGCCTTCTTGATAGTTATCTATTATAAATTTATCGCTCCATGACACCAATAAAAAACACCGGACAGGTTACCCTGCCCGGTGTTTTTATCAGCTTACTGCCAGTATTAAATTACTGTGGGCAGTTACCAGTTGCTGCTGGTGCCTGAGGGGCAGCTGGAGCAACAGGAGCTGGTCCGTAAGGAGCTGGACCGTAGCCGTATGGAGCATAGCCGTAAGGACCGTTGTAGCTACGACCGTAGTAACGGTTATCCCAGTTGTTGTAGCCACGGTAGTAGTTATCACTGTAACCGTCGCCTTCCCAATCGGTATCTGCATCTGCGTCAGCATCAAAGTTCATGCTGAAGCTGCCACGACCGCGTCCACGTCCACGACCATCACCACGACCATCACCACGACCATCACCACGACCATCACCACGACCATAGCCACGACCGTAGCCATCGTTGTACCAGTCGTTGTTCCAGTTATTGTCGCTGTAGTAATCATCATCGTCATCGAAGAAAGGCATATCCCAATCCGCGATTGCAACTGAAGAAGCACCCATGATTGCTGCAATTGCAGCTGCTGTAATAATCTTTTTCATATCAGTCTCCAATAGAGTTTTCACGTTTAAAATCAGATGTTGAGATTCGGTAGTGCCACACGCCGTCTCAGTGGTGATAAGTATATTAGCATTTGCTTAAATTATCTAATATGATGTTTTTATATTTGCATTTATGTCTTTTATTTAATACCTGGGACTGACCCAGATGTGATTCTGATCAGACAGGAAAGGAGAGCTATTGCACAGAGTGATATTGCCGGATACTCGAGATTATAATAAAAAAACACCGGACAGGTTACCCCGCCCGGTGTTTTTATCAGCTAACTGCCAGTATGACTTACTGTGGGCAGTTACCAGTAGCTGCAGGTGCCTGGGGGGCAGCTGGAGCAACAGGAGCTGGACCGTAGCCGTAAGGTGCGCCGTAGCGACCATTGTAGCTGTTGTAACGGTTGTCCCAACGGTTGTCCCAGTTGTTGTAGCCACGACCGTAGTAGTCGCTAGAACCGTCGCCTTCCCAATCGGTATCGGCATCAGCATCGAAGTTCATGTTGAAGCTGCCACGGCCTTTGCCACGTCCACGACCGTCACCACGTCCGTAACCGTAACCATCGTTGTACCAATCGTTGTTCCAGTTGTTGTCGTTGTAGTAGTTGTCGTCGTTATCAAAGAAAGGCATGTCCCACTCAGCAACTGCAGCTGAAGAGGCGCCCATGATCGCTGCGATTGCAGCTGCTGTAATAATCTTTTTCATTTCAGTCTCCAAAAGAGTTTTCATGTTTCAATCGTTTCGTGATCCGGAAGTACCGCGCGCCGTCTCAGTGACAATAAGAATATAAGTAATTGCTTAAATTGTCTAATTTGAGATGCTTATATTGCTAATTAGTTATTCTTATTAAGGGGCCGAGGTGACTCCTCGGCCTGTCTCAGGAGTGTGTCTCTGGTTGCTTCCCGAAAAACGCATCGTACAGCAGGAATACGACACCCAGGAAGATAGCACTATCAGCCACATTGAAAGCGGGCCAGCTCCAGCGGTCATAATAGAAGAGCAGAAAATCGATAACCTGGCCATAGAGCACACGATCAATCAGGTTACCGATGGCGCCTCCAAGCACAAGGCTGACACCAACAGCAACAACTCGCTCATGTGGTTGCAGGCGCTTGAGCCATACGAGCAGCCCAATCGATATCACGATCGAAAGCACGATGAAAAACCAGCGCTGCCAGCCCCCCGCATCAGCGAGGAAACTGAATGCAGCACCCTTGTTATACACAAGTGTCAGGTTAAAAAAGCCCTCGATCACGGGCAACTGTTCCCTGAATTCGAAACTTGCCTCTACCCACAGCTTTGTCGCCAGGTCGAAGACAACAACAATCAGAGATAGCAACAGCCAGCGCAGCATCAGGCAAATACTCTCTCTTCACCCTCGCCGCTAACATTGGTCACACATCTGCCGCAAAGCTCCGGATGATCTGAATCAGCACCAACATCCTCGCTGTGATGCCAGCAACGATCACACTTGGTGGCCGCGGACGGTGTCACAGTGACATGCAATCCACTCAACTCGGTTTCAGTACCCGCATCACCAGTAACAACTGATGCTTTCGAAGTGATGAGCACAAAGTGCAGCTCATCACCGAGTGCAGCCAGCGCATCATGCAACTCGCCTTCACAACTGAGAACCACCTCGGCATCCAGCGATGAACCGATGGCTCCATCCTTGCGTGCCTGTTCCAGCAGTTTGCCGGTGGCAGAACGTGCACGAATGATCTGCTGCCACTGTTCTGTGCTAACCACATCAGCGTCAGTCAGGTTGAACAGCTCCTCATACCAGGTCTCCAGAAAGACTGAGTCGCTACGCTCACCAGGCATGTGCTGCCAGATCTCTTCAGCGGTAAAGCTAAGGATTGGTGAAAACCAGCGAACCAATGCTTCGGCAATGTGATACATGGCAGTTTGTGCTGAACGCCTTGCAAGGCTGTCTGCCTGGCATGTGTACTGCCGGTCCTTGGTGACATCCAGGTAGAAGCCTCCCATGTCAGTGACACAGAAGTTATGAATCTTCTGGAAAATCAGGTGAAAGCTGTAGCCACGATAAGCTTCGATGATCTCATCCTGCAACTGCGCAGCTCGTGCAACAGCCCAGCGATCGAGTGACACCATCTTGTCGGCAGACACCATGTTGACAGACGGATCGAAACCGTCGAGGTTCGACAACAGGTAGCGTGCCGTGTTGCGAATACGTCGATAAGCATCGGCAGTACGCTTGAGAATCTCTTCAGAGACGTTCATCTCGCCGCGATAATCAGTTGCGGCCACCCACAAACGGATGATATCCGCGCCCAGGTTCTTGATCACCTTCTGCGGCTGCAGTACGTTACCCTCTGACTTGGACATCTTGCGACCGTTGGCATCGACGGTAAATCCGTGGGTGAGAACGCTCTTATAAGGCGCGTGACCATACATGGCGGTCGACGTCATCAGGGATGACTGGAACCAGCCACGGTGCTGATCGGAACCCTCAAGGTAGAGATCTGCAGGTGCATGCAGGCCATCACGATGATTCAGTACAGCGGCATGAGTAACGCCCGAATCGAACCATACATCCAGCGTATCCGTTACCTTTTCGTAGTCAGATGCTTCATCACCAAGGAATGCCTCAACATCGAGAGAGAACCACGCCTCGATTCCCTGCTGCTCGACCTCTGCCGCAACACGCTCGATGAGTTCAGTTGTATTCGGGTGCAATTCGCCAGTCTGCCGGTGAATAAAGAGTGTAATCGGGACACCCCATGTGCGCTGGCGCGAGATACACCAGTCCGGGCGTCCCTCGACCATACCCTCGATACGCGCCTGGCCCCATTCAGGCATCCAGTGTACTTTTTTGATTTCTTCAAGTGCTGCCTTGCGCAAGCCATTCTGTTCCATGCTGATAAACCACTGTGGTGTAGCACGGAAAATGATCGGTGTCTTGTGACGCCAGCAGTGCGGATAGCTGTGCACCAGCGCCTCTTCACGCAGCAGTGCGCCACGCTCCCGCAGCACATCGATAACGTGAGCATTGGCTTTCATCACATGTTCGCCAGCAAACAGCTCTGTGCCTTCAACAAATACACCATGACTATTGACCGGATTGTCGACCGGCAGGTCGTAATACTGTCCGGCAACAAAATCCTCGACACCATGCCCCGGTGCTGTGTGGACAGCGCCAGTACCGGTCTCGAGCGTGACATGCTCACCGAGAATAATCGGTACCTGTCGATCATAGAATGGATGCTGCAGCATGAGGTTTTCGAACTCACCGCCCTTTCCATAGGCGAGCACATGACAACGCTCGATATTCCAGCGATCCATGGTCTCCTTGAGCATGCCCTCGGCAACCATCAGGCGCTCTTTACCCGCATCATTTTCCACCTGAACAATGGCGTACTCGAGTGCGGGATTGAAGGCCACAGCCTGGTTCGCCGGTAGAGTCCACGGCGTGGTAGTCCAGATGACAACCGACATCGGGCCCTCACCGTGGTGATCAGGCACCGAGTGACAGCGTGCGAAAAATGCTTCCTCGTCAATGACGCCAAAACGCACATCGATTGCATGTGACTGCTTGTCCTTGTATTCGACTTCGGCCTCGGCAAGCGCAGATCCACAATCAGTACACCAGTGCACCGGCTTGGCTCCCTCGTGCAGATGGCCGTTGTCTACGATTTGCCCCAGGGAGCGGATGATCTCTGCCTCGACCTGGTATTGCATCGTCAGGTAGGGATTCGCCCAGTCACCAAAAACACCAAGACGCTTGAAATCCTCGCGCTGGCCATCGACCTGTTTGGTCGCATACGTACGACACGCCTTGCGGAACTCGGCAGCAGTAACCTTTTTGCCTGGCTTGCCGACTTTCTTCTCAACCTGCAGTTCGATTGGCAGTCCATGACAATCCCAGCCGGGTACGTATGGCGCATCATAACCGTCCAGGGTGCGTGACTTGACGATGATGTCTTTCAGAACCTTGTTAACCGCATGGCCGATATGAATCTCGCCATTCGCGTAGGGAGGTCCATCGTGCAGAATAAAAGTCGGACGTCCCTTGCAGGCCTCGCGAATCTTTTCATAGAGACCTGTCTGCTCCCAATGGTGCAGCAGCGTGGGTTCACGTTGTGCCAGGTTACCCTTCATCGGAAAGGCTGTTTTTGGCAAATTCAGTGTCTCTTTGTAGTTACTCACAATAGTTCTCAGGTCTGTATCAATTCTTTATAACGGTTCAACGTTTCTCAAGCGCTTCCTGCGCATGGATAACGTCTTTATTAATCTGCATTTTCAAATCATCAAAGGATTCAAATTTTATCTCGTTGCGCAGGTGTGCAACAAACTCCACCTCGATATGCATTCCGTACACCTCCCTGTCGAAGTTAAACAGGTGCACTTCCAGGATGACTTGTTTACCATCATCGACAGTCGGTCGACTGCCGATATTTGCAACACCCTCGACAGGCGTGTCACCAAGCCCCTTCACGCGTACTGCGTAGACACCGTGCAACGGCGTCTTGCGACGGTGCGCCGGAATATTCAGCGTCGGAAAACCGATCGTACGTCCACGCTTGTCACCATGCGCGACTCGCCCGCAGACTGAATAGGGCCTTCCCAGCAGCGCCGTGGCTGTCTCGAGGTCATCATCCGCGAGGCACTGGCGTATCCGCGTGGAGCTGACGCGCTCACCATCAATCATGTGTGTATCCATATCGTCTACAGCGAAACCGTGCAGTTCACCGGCATCGCGCAGCATCGTAGCGTTGCCACTGCGTGCACGCCCAAAGCGAAAATCGTCACCCACGTAGAGATGCTCAACACCAAGACCACGTACCAGTATCTCGTCGATAAAGGTCTCTGCTCCCATGGAAGCCAGTCGACGGGAGAATTCCAGTATGAGCACCGTGTCAATTCCACACGCCTGTAATACCTGGAGCTTCTCGCGTAAACGCGTCAGACGCGCCGGGGCTTCGTCGGGACGAAAATACTCGGTTGGCTGCGGTTCGAAGGTAATTACGGTCGAACGCAAGCCCAACTGGCTGCCGACATCATGCAACGAGCGAAAAACAGCCTGGTGCCCACGGTGTACACCGTCAAAGGTACCAATTGTGGCGACACAGCCATGATCTTCGGGGCGTAGATTATGAAGCCCGCGTATTAGACGCATATTCGAGCGGATGCTGACGAAAAACGCAATTATATCAGGATTAAAGCGTCAGGCTGCCTCATTTTCCGGCTCTTTTCCGAATGGAACGTATCGCACTCATATTCAAACACCCGGACAACCGGGAAATTCTGCAGCAAGCCGTTAGCGACCGGTGAATTCAAGTCGCCGACCCGCGATCACATTGGAAATGACACCCTGATCATAGACAATTTCACCATTGACAATCGTGGTGTCAATCGTCGAACCAAGGGTATCTCCCTCAAGCGGTGACCAGCCACACTTGTACAGTATATCCTGACGCTCAATTGTTATTGGCTTATCCAAATCGACCAATACCAGGTCCGCCCAATAGCCTTCACGTAAAAAACCGCGTTCCTTGATACCAAACAGCTGCGCCGGTGCATGAGAGCACTTGTTGACGACCTGTTCCAGCGTCAGAACACCATCGTGGTACAGCTCGAGCGCCATTTGCAGGGCATGCTGCACCAGGGGCAACCCTGCAGGTGCCTTGAAATAGCTGTTATCCTTCTCTTCAAGCAGGTGTGGTGCATGATCGGTGGCGATAACATCGATTCGGTCTTCCGCGAGGGCCTTGCGCAGTCCTGCTTTATCCGAGGCCTTTTTAACCGCCGGGTTGCACTTGATCAGGGTGCCTTTGCGCGCATAATCGCTTTCATCAAAATAGAGATGATGCACACATGCCTCGGTGGTAATACGCTTGTCGAGAACAGGGCCCGGTTCGAACAACTCAAGCTCGCGTGCCGTCGTCATGTGGAGTACGTGCAGACGGGTGCCATGCTCTTTAGCCATCGCAACAGCCATTGAGGATGACTTGTAGCATGCCTCTTCGCTACGAATCAGCGGGTGATACTCAATCGGGACATCTTCACCGTATTTCTCACGATAGATTGCCTCGTTCTGTTCGATCATTGGCGAATCTTCACAATGCGTCGCTATCAGCATTGGCGCATCACGAAAAACCATTGCCAGTGTCTCGGGGTTATCGACCAGCATGTTGCCCGTTGATGCACCCATGAATATCTTGATACCGCAGGTCTGATCCGGCTTCAGTTTACGGATCTCGTCAATATTGTCGTTGGTGGTACCCATATAGAAGGCGTGGTTCGCCATGCAGCGGCCGGCCGCCAACTGGTACTTGGCTTCGAGCGCCTCAACTGTAATCGTTTGAGGATTGGTATTCGGCATCTCCATGTAGCTGGTGATACCGCCCGCAGCTGCCGCACGAGATTCGGTCGCCATATCCGCCTTGTGGGTCAGGCCCGGCTCACGAAAATGAACCTGGTCGTCAATCATGCCCGGCAGCAGATGCTTGCCGCCTGCATCGATCACCCTGTCATTGGCCTGCACACTGATTTCGCCACCAACCTGCGCAATGCGTCCATCAGCAACTCGCAGATCACCCTCGCTGATACAGCCCTCGTTAACAATGCGGGCATTCTTGATCACTATTGATTTCATTTAGTCATACTCCCTGTCTTTCCAGGTTCGTACTGCGGTAAAAACTTCTGTGCCGCCAGACAATGATCTGCCGGCATATTTCTCTGCTGCAGCAATGACATGCGCTTCAGCTGTCCTCAAAAAAGGATTCGTCTCCTTCTCCAGCGACAGCAGCGATGGCACTGTCGGCTTGCCTGCCTTGCGTCGTTCACTGTCATTATGGATTCGTTCGGCAAGTACCTCACTGTCAGGCTCGACCCATTTTGCAAAACCGAGGTTGGCCAGTGTGTACTCATGCGCACAGTAGACAAGGGTATCACCCGGCAGTGATGCAATTGCCATCAGCGAGTGATGCAGCCGTTCATGCGTACCACTGAACACCCTGCCACAACCTGCAGCAAACAGGGTGTCACCGCAAAACAGCATGCCATGCCCAAAATAGGCGACATGCCCCTCGGTATGTCCCGGCACATCCATGACTTCAAACTGCGCACCAATTTCAGGCAATTCAACCTTGTCACCGGCACCGACCCGTTCTGTCAGCGAGGAGATCGGCTCATTGCGCGGGCCAAAAACGGGAATACCGGGAAACGCCTCAAGAAGCTCCCGGACACCACCGACATGGTCACCATGTTTATGAGTAACAAGTATCGCACTGAGAACCAGCCCATTCTCTGAAAGATATTCAAGCACGGGATCTGCATCACCGGGATCAACGACCCCTGCAGAGCCGCCATCTCCACCTGTCAGGCACCAGATATAGTTATCGTCAAATGCAGGTATCGGAAAAACATCAATCATTTGTAGAGCTCTTCAGGATTGATCAGGGGTTCACCGTCGATGACAACCCTGTCACCATCAACCTTGTGATAGAAACAGCTGCGGCGACCTGTGTGACAAGCGGGACCTGTCTGATCAACCTTCAGCAACAGTGCGTCACCATCACAATCGAAACGCATCTCGATCAGTTTCTGAATCTGCCCCGAGGACTCTCCCTTGCGCCAGTAGGCCTGGCGTGAACGCGACCAGTAGCAGACACGACCGGTTTCCAGCGTCTCCTCGATTGCGGCACGGTTCATCCACGCCATCATGACAACCTCACCACTGTCGTACTGCTGTGCAATCGCAGGCACTAATCCATCGCTGTTGTATTTGAGCGCTTCCAGGGTCTCGCCCAGCGTCTTGGCATCACCTGCAGAATCCTGCTCGCGTAACTTGAAAAATCCCATCGCTGTATCCACGCCCATTTCTACTATTGGGTTTAAGTCAGTCTGAGATCATTGTAAGCCATTTCCAACGATTATTTGATGTAAAATAGCCGCATGAAGCAGACTGACAACCTCAAACAAAGTGTCGAGATCCAACGCGCCTCCCTGCATAACATGCTGGTAGACCCGACACAGCGTATTGCGCATGAACTGGCGGCCGTATGGGGCGACCTTGAAACTATCAATTCGCTGCTCGGTAATGCCTTCTCAATGGTGCCCTTCGCAACCTATCTCTATGTTGTAGATGCAGAGGGTATCCAGCAGAGCTTCAATGCATCACGCAACGGCTTTATCGAGCTCGACTACCACCGCAACCGCTCACAGCGACCTTACATGCAGCCCTATCCGCCGCGGGACACCATGTCGCTGTCTGAATCCTATATCAGCATGCGCAGCAAGCGTCCCTCGGTCACGGCCATGCAGCCGATCATCAAGGATGGTGAATTCGTTGGATTTTTAGGTATCGATTTCGACTTGCGCGAACTGCCGCTGACACGTGCAATCTATGAGGAACCGCACCAGTGGCACCAGCTCAAGGGCGACCCTGCCATACGCGGACAGCTGTTTCAGCAGAGTCGCGCCGAAAGCATGCTTGACCAGCATATCGACGATATTCTGCCCGTTATAGAAGAGCTGATGGCAGAAAGCGGCGTGTTTCACGGCAAGATCCACTTTGCATCAAGCCGTGCAACCATCTGGCACATCGACGACCCATATCGCTACCGGCTTCTCAACTATGACGCCCTGATCGACCCGGATATCTGTCTCGCCTATCCACACCGTGCCTATCCTGACAATGCACTGGTACCGAAATCTGCGCTGCAGCCGATCCTCGAGACCTTCAAATACCTGCGCTTTGCAGATGAAACCATCTATTTGCGTGCCGGCTCGGTGAATATTTTCAATGGAATTGTCGGGTTGAACTTTTCCTGCGATGGTTCACACTATATCCCCCATGAGCAGTTCCTCGCCCGGGATTCCGATTTCTGGGGCGGTATTGCCTGACACATATCTATTTCGTGAAGAGTGAGAACTGCAGTGAGTCGTAAAGAAGAGATTGAACACCTGCTCCAGGAAAGCTTTACCCCGATGTTTCTGGAGGTGGCAGATGAATCCCATATGCACAGTGTTCCCGAGGGTTCCGAGTCACACTTCAAGGTCACCTTGGTGAGCGATCAATTTGATTCCAAACCACTGGTACAACGTCACCGTGCCGTGAACAGCTCACTTGCTGCACTGCTTGCAGACGGCATCCACGCACTCGCACTTCACACCATGACACCAGAAGAGTGGTTTGCTAAAGGCGGAGTTGCTCCCGACTCACCACCTTGTCTTGGTGGTTCTAAAAAGTAACAGATCAGAGGTTTTCAAACATGATATTCGAAGGACTTCGCTGGATTATCGGCCGTGGTGTGCTTGCCTACGAAAAAATGACTGCACCGGAACCACCTGTGTACAGCATGGAGCAGCAAGCCGCGATTGATGCACAGACACAGGGACTGGCGCTGTATGAATTCAAGGCATGTCCTTTCTGCATGAAAGTACGCAAAGAGCTTCGCCGCAAGGGATTTAACGTTGAACTGCGTGATGCAAAACGCAATCCCGCGTGGGGAGATGAACTCAGGGAAGAGGGTGGGAAATACCAGACACCCTGCCTGAAAATCACCAGTGGTGACGGCCAGGTTGAATGGCTTTACGAATCGGATGACATTATTGACTGGCTCGGCAAAAATATTGTCATCCAGGCCTGAACCGGGCAACGAAACAGTTTCGATTTGCAGTTTGTAACTGACTAACTACAAGAGTGACATGGCGTAAACCAGCGCATCCTCTCTCTTGTCACCATCAGGATAGTAGTTGGGGCGAAAACCGATCTCATTGAAACCGTAATCAAGGTAGAGTTGTTGGGCAACGACGTTTGACGCACGCACCTCGAGAAACAGGGTTTCAACACTCCGCTCTCGTGCAATAGCGATAAGACGGTCCAGCAGCTGTCTGCCATACCCCCGTCCCTGCAGGTGCGGGTGAATACAGATATTCAGCAGGTGTGCTTCACCGGCTGCAGCACTCAACATGGCATAACCGATGATTGAGCTTTCCTGCTCGGCGATGATACCGATATAACCAGCCTGCAGGCAGTCACGAAATATCCCCCTGGTCCAGGCGTGCTTATAGGCGATCGTCTCAATCTTCATCACTGCACCGAGGTCTTGACGGGTCATCTCACGGCATGAAATTTCGTCCGGCTTGATTACTGCGCTCACGACAAGTCTCCGAGCTTGCGCATCGCAAATTGCAGATCTTCCCAGCTTTTTCGTTTCTCTGACGGCTGGCGCAGCAGGTAGGCAGGATGATAGGTCACTATCATCGGCACCTTCTGCCCTCCATAGTGGTAGAGCTCACCACGCAGCTGGCCAACCGGTTTGTCACTATCCAGCAGACTGGTCGCTGCAACCCCACCTACCGCAAGCAGTAATTTCGGTGCGACCAGTTCGATCTGGCGATTGAGATAGTGGCGGCAGGAGATCATCTCTTCTGGCGAGGGATTACAGTTTCCCTGCGGTCGGCATTTGAGAATATTGGCAATATAGACCTGCTCACGACTGAATCCGCAGGCGAGCAGCATCTGGTTGAGCAACTGCCCCGCCCTGCCGACAAAAGGTTCTCCCTGCCTGTCCTCGTCTGCGCCGGGAGCCTCGCCGATGATCATCAGCTCTGCATGCTGATTGCCTGCGCCAAAAACTGTTTGTGTGCGTGTGGCAGCAAGTCCGCAGCGATGACACGTCTCAACAGCCTGCTGAAGGGATTCCCAATCATGCAACTGCTCTTCAGCTTCATCCGGCTGTGTAACGTCTACAATATCACCAGGCTGGTGTTGCTGACGACGCGACCACAGCTGGATGCCCATGGCATCCAGCATGCTGTGTTGTCGCTGGTCCAACATATATCTGGCTTACACGTCTGCTGCTTGCGGATGTTCCCTCACTTCGGGCTCCAGCAAGCGGTTGAGGCCATTGAGATAGGCTTTTGCCGAGGCGATGACGATATCGGTATCGGCTCCAGAACCGTTAATGATGCGGCCACCTTTCTCGAAGCGTACGGTCACATCACCCTGGGAATCTGTACCCGAGGTAATGTTATTCACCGAGTAGAGCTGCAGGTGCGCACCGCTATCGACAATCGACTCGATCGCCTTGTATGCGGCATCGACCGGACCACTACCGATTGCTGAACCACTGACCTCCTCGTCATCAACAGACAAGACGAGCTCTGCCGTAGGGGTTTCGCCGGTTTCGGAACAGACCTTCAGCGAAATGAGTTTGATACGCTCCTGCAGGGCTTCTCCACTGCTTTCAGACATCAGCACCTGGAGATCTTCATCGAAGATTTCATGTTTCTTGTCAGCGAGATCCTTGAAGCGGCTGAAGACGACATTCAGTTCAGCCTCAGTCTCAAACTTGTGCCCGAGCTCTTCGAGGCGGGTACGAAAAGCGTTTCGCCCGGAGTGCTTGCCGAGCACCATGCGGTTCTGCGACCAGCCGACATCCTGTGCACGCATGATCTCGTAGGTCTCACGACTCTTGAGTACACCATCCTGGTGAATACCGGACTCGTGTGCAAATGCATTCGCACCGACAATCGCCTTGTTCGGCTGTACCGCAAAACCGGTAATGTTGGATACCAGCTTGGAGCAGGTGACGATCTGCGTGGTATCAATGCTGGTCTCACAGTCGTAGACATCGTGACGTGTACGCACTGCCATCACCAGCTCTTCGAGCGAGGCATTGCCTGCACGTTCACCAAGGCCATTGATAGTACACTCAACCTGGCGCGCGCCATTCTGCACAGCAGCCAGTGAATTGGCCACGGCAAGACCGAGGTCATTGTGACAATGCACTGAGAAAATCGCCTTGTCAGAGTTGGGCACACGCTCAATCAGCTGCTTGATGGTATCGCCAAACTGCCACGGCATGGCATAGCCGACCGTATCAGGAACATTAATCGTGGTTGCACCGGCATCGATCACTGCCTCGAAAACACGGCACAGAAAATCGATCTCCGAGCGCCCCGCATCCTCTGCGGAAAATTCAACATTATCGGTAAAGTTGCGTGCTCGCTTGACTGCATAAACGGCCTGTTCGACCACCTGGTCGGGGCTCATGCGCAACTTGTGCTCCATATGGATCGGAGAGGTTGCGATAAATGTATGAATACGCGCCGAATTGGCGTTCTTCAGTGCCTCACCGGCACGATCAATATCGGCATCAAGGGCACGTGCAAGGCCGCAAACTGTAGAGTCAGTAACAGTCTCGGCAACCGCCTTGACAGCCTCAAAATCACCCACACTGGCAATTGGAAAACCCGCCTCGATAACATCGACACGCAGCTTCTCCAGCGCCTTGGCAATGCGCACTTTTTCATCTTTGGTCATGGATGCGCCGGGGCTCTGCTCACCGTCACGCAGTGTTGTATCAAATATGATGAGTTTGTCGTTACTCATGGAATCCTCTCCTGATCAGCCCCATAGTTTACGGACTATGGCAGATCGTTCAATCTTTTCTATATAAATTCAGGGTATTGCGGTGGATTTAGTGCCCTCGCCAGGGCAGGTCGGTCGTATTAAGCCCCGCAGGGCAGCAGACCAGGGAGTGATAGCATGAGTAGAACAGGCGCACACGGACGATCATTACGACTGAAAGTCGTATGATGAGCCGAATTGTGGCGTGCGCACTGTGTCATCAGGTTTTCTCTGCTTGACGCCAGGTTGATTCCCGGAGTCGTGAAAGACCAATATAACCCGCTTTTCTTCCTTTGCCAATAGCCAGAATCAAAGGTACTATTGGCACTTGACCACAACTCTGCGGGAGAGATTGGCTGTCTGTACGCAGACGCGCCAACGCCGAAGGCGCAAACCGCCCGGAATCGCTCAGGCAAAAGGACCGCGGAATTGGCACATAACTGCCAGGTCAACTCTGGAGAGCAGCCACCAGATTGGCTCACCGACGGGGCAGGGTGAATTTCAGGAAATCCCGAACCAGGGACAACCTTTCACTCAAACTCTCAGGTTCGAGGACAGAGGGGCGGCACCAGGAAAATATGGCCTGGTGCCGCCCTTTTGCGTTTGAACTGTCGCTACGGAGTCGACCATGGATCAAAAAACCATTCTGAATGAAAGCCATCGCGCCATGGGCGCCCGCATGGTGCCTTTTGGCGGCTGGGATATGCCCGTCAACTACGGCTCGCAAATCGAGGAGCACCATGCTGTACGCCAGGATGCCGGTATGTTCGATGTGTCGCACATGCTGGTTATTGATATCAAGGGAAGCGACAGCACACATTTCCTGCGTCACCTGATCGCCAATGATGTCGCACGCCTGAAAGAGTCGGGCAAGGCACTTTACTCCTGCATGCTCAATGAACAGGGCGGCGTTATTGATGACCTGATCGTCTACTATCTCGATGACACCTGGTTCCGCATGGTGGTCAATGCCGGCACCGCCGACAAGGACCTCGGCTGGATTATCGGCCAGTCATCCGGTTTCGATATCGAAGTGGCACCACGCCGTGACCTGGCGATGATTGCCGTACAGGGCCCAAATGCAGTGGCGAAGACCCTGCCGCTGCTGAATGACGAGATTCGTGATTCTGCCGGTACTCTCAAGCCTTTTCATGCAACATGGGACAGCAGCTGGTTTATCGGACGCACCGGTTATACAGGTGAGGATGGTTTTGAAATTATCCTGCCGGAAAATGATGCTACTGACTTCTGGCAGCAGCTGGCAGATGCGGGCGTACGCCCATGCGGACTCGGCTCACGCGACACCCTGCGCCTGGAGGCCGGAATGAATCTCTACGGTTCAGATATGGATGAAGAGACCAGCCCGCTTGAGGCCGGACTCAAATGGACCATTGCGCTTGAGCCTGCAGAACGTGATTTTGTTGGGCGCCAGGCGCTGGAAGCGAAGCTTGCCGAAGGCAACCTGAAAACATTTGTCGGCCTGGTCCTGGAGGGACGCGGCATCCTGCGTGACCACCTGCCCCTTTTTGATGGTGACAAGCAGATCGGTGAAATCACATCCGGCGGCTTTTCACCGACACTCGAACGCAGCATCGCCTATGCACGGGTTGATGCCGATGCACCAGAGCAATTTGAGGTCGAGATTCGAGGCAAGCGCCTGCCGGTCAGAAAAACAAAAATCTCATTTGTGCGCAATGGCAAAGCCTGCGTCGATTTGTAAAACAAACAGAATTCAAAGATTAATTTACCTGGAGAAAGAATATGAGCAACGTACCAGCTGACCTGAAATATACAAATTCGCATGAGTGGATCCGTAACGAGGGTGACGGCATTGTCACTATCGGCATTACCGACCATGCACAGGAGCTACTTGGCGACCTGGTATTTGTTGAACTGCCGGAAGTCGGTGCAAGCGCAGAAACAGGTAGTGAAATTGCAGTAGTCGAATCAGTCAAAGCCGCATCTGACGTATACAGCCCACTCGATGGCGAGGTTATCGAAGTCAACGAGGCGCTCGTGGATGCACCTGAGCAGGTCAACGATTCTGCATACGAGGATGGCTGGCTGCTCAAGCTCAAGCTTGCCGATGCCGGTGCGCTTGATGCCCTGATGAACGCTGAAGCATATACAGCACATGCAGAGTCCGAGGATCACTAATGCCGTTTATTCCACACACGGAACACGACATCGAGAAAATGCTGAAGACCATCGGGGTCGACAGCATCGATGACCTGTTTGATGAAATTCCGGATTCACTGAGGACCGACAAGTTCGATGCGATTCCGCAGGGTATTTCGGAGATGGAGATCTCCGCACTGATGCACGAAAGAGCCAACCAGGATGGTGTGCCAACCTGTTTTATCGGTGCAGGCGCTTACGATCACCACATACCTGCAGCAGTCTGGGAACTGACTACCCGCGGTGAGTACTACACCGCCTACACGCCATACCAGGCCGAGGCAAGCCAGGGCACCCTGCAGCTGTTGTATGAATTTCAATCGATGTTGACAGCCCTGACCGGTATGGATGTTTCAAATGCGTCCCTGTATGACGGTGCATCCGCACTCGCCGAAGCGATCCTGATGGCAGTACGTGCCAATCGCAAGTCAAAGTCGAGAAAAATCCTGGTACCGCGCTGCCTGCATCCGGAATATCGGAAAACAGCCAAAACCATCGTCACCAACCAGAAAATTGAGCTGGTCGAGATTCCTTTCGATGCAGAAACCGGGCGCACCGACCTGGCTGCGCTGGATGCCTATAGCGATGAAGATATCACTGCACTGGTCATCCCCCAGCCAAACTTTTTTGGTGTACTTGAAGATGCCGATGCACTCACAAGCTGGGCGCAAGAGCGTAATATTTTCACCATCGCAGTCGTTAATCCGCTTGCAATGTCCATGCTGACACCGGCAGGTGAATGGGGAGATGGCGGTGTCGATATCTGTGTTGGAGAAGGCCAGCCACTGGGCATTCCACTCGCCTCAGGCGGCCCCTATTACGGTTTCATGTGCTGTAATCAGAAACATGTGCGCCAGATGCCGGGACGTATCATCGGTCGTACCGAGGATCTTGAAGGCAAGGTCGGTTACGCCTTGACCCTGCAGGCTCGTGAACAGCATATCCGTCGCTCAAAAGCGACTTCCAACATCTGCACCAACCAGGGATTGATGGTTACTGCGTCAACCATTCACATGGCAATGATGGGTGGAACCGGTCTGGCACATGCTGCATCAAACAGCCACCAGGCCCTTGGCAAACTGAAAGATGCGCTGACTTCAATCGAAGGTGTCGAACAGCTTTTCTCTACACCGGCATTTAATGAAAGCGTGCTCAAGCTCGATGCGCCGGTCAAAGATGTATTGCGCTCACTGGCCACGAACAACCTGCTAGGCGGATACGACCTTGGCAAGGATTACCCGGAACTGGGTAACGCGCTGCTCGTCTGTGCAACCGAAAAACGCACTGATGCAGAAATCGAAAACTACCGCGACAAGCTGAACGGGATTCTGAATGCATAACGCCAGCCTTATCATCCAGACACATCCCGGCCATTCCCGAAGGAGTTAACAGAATGGTTGCTATTACAAGACGAGGCACTCCCTGTAATACGATTGGCGAACTGCCTGCAGTTGGTACCAAGGCGCCAAATTTTCGCCTTGTCACCGAGAATCTCAAGAACTGGACGCTGAAAAACTTCAAGGGAAAAAAGAAAATTCTCTATATCGTCCCAAGTCTCGATACACCGACCTGCGCCATGTCGACAAAAATATTCAACGACCGTATCGCCAGTGTCGACGGGGTTGTCATCATCATCTCGGCTGACCTGCCGTGGGCGATGAAGCGCTTCTGCAGCACAGAGGGTCTTGAGCATGTCGTCAACCTGTCAATGATGCGAGACAAGAAATTTGGCAAGGATTACGGTGTCCTGCTTGTCGACGGCCCACTCGAGGGCATTACTGCACGTGCCGTGGTGGTTCTTGATGAAAATGACGTCGTGGTGCATACCGAGCTTTCACAAGAGATAGCGACAGAACCTGACTATGATGCCGCACTCAAGGCAATAGGCGCCTGAGTCGGACACAGATAAACAGATAGATACAGACGGATAAACCGATGCTGATTTACGAACAATCACACACTGGCCGCCGCGCCACTGCCCAGTCACCTGCTGCCATGGGAGATGTCAGCGACATCCCTGCAGAACTGCTACGCAAGGAGACGGCGGCATTGCCACAGGTCTCCGAAATGCAGGCAGTGAGGCACTATACGCGCCTGTCACAGAAAAACTTCTCGATCGACACCAACTTCTACCCGCTTGGTTCGTGCACCATGAAGTACAACCCGCGTGCGTGTAACACGCTCGCCATGCTGCCCGGAATTCTCGCACGCCATCCGTATGCACTCGAGTCGCACAGCCAGGGATTCCTGGCCTGCATGTATGACCTGCAGGAGATGTTGAAAGTGGTCACCGGTATGCAAGCTGTCTCCCTGACACCTGCAGCAGGTGCACAGGGTGAGTTTGCCGGTGTTGCCATGATTCGTGCTTACCATGATGCAAATAATGATCATGAGCGCACCGAGATCATCTGCCCCGACGCTGCACATGGAACCAACCCGGCTACTGCAGTCATGTGTGGCTACAAGGTCCGGGAGATCCCGACCAAGTCAGATGGTGATGTTGATGTTGATGCACTGAAAGCCGCACTTGGTCCACAAACAGCCGGGATCATGTTGACCAATCCCTCAACACTTGGTGTATTTGAACAGCGCATCGAGGAGATCTCCCGTCTCGTGCACGAGGCAGGCGGCCTGCTCTACTACGATGGCGCCAACCTCAATGCGATTCTCGGCAAGGTTCGTCCGGGCGACATGGGTTTTGACGTGATTCACATGAACCTCCACAAAACTTTTTCTACACCACATGGTGGTGGCGGTCCGGGTGCCGGCCCTGTCGGTGTCAGCAAGCGCCTTGAGCCCTTCCTGCCAGTACCAATGGTTGCCCATGATGGTGAAAACTACCGCTGGGTAACGGAAGAGGAACGCCCCCAGTCCATCGGCAAGCTGTCGGCTTTTGCAGGCAATGCAGGTGTTCTGATGCGTGCCTATATCTACGCACGCATGCTTGGTCGTGACGGCATGTTGCGAGTCTCGGAATACTCAACACTGAATGCCAACTACCTGATGGCATTGCTGAAAGAGTCGGGTTTTGAGATCGCATTTCCTGACCGCAGGGCGACGCATGAATTTATCGTCACCCTGAAGAAGCAGGCGAAAGAGCTCGATATCAAGGCGATGGATTTTGCCAAGCGCATGCTCGATTACGGTGTACACGCACCCACAACCTACTTTCCGCTGCTTGTTCCGGAATGCCTCCTGATTGAGCCGACGGAGACCGAATCAAAAGAGGATATCGACTACTTTGCCGAGGTCATGCAGAAGATCCAGCACGAGGCAGAGACAGAGCCACAAACTGTCACCGGGGCACCATTCACACAGCCGGTTCGTCGTCTTGATGACGTCAAGGCGGCACGTGAACTCGATCTGCGCTGGAGTGGAAAATAGGCTATGAAACCTGGGAACACAGGCTTCACCCGCATCATCAAGGCGAGCGGCTACTCAATCAAGGGAATCAAGGCAACCTTCAAGCATGAGGCAGCCTTCCGACAGGAAGTTGCTGCTTCCCTGATACTTGTACCGCTGGCACTTTACCTTGGAGATAGCGGAGTGGAGCGTGCCTTGCTGCTCGGTAGCTGGCTGCTGGTTCCACTGGTTGAGCTTATCAACTCATCGATTGAAGCTGTGGTCGACCGAATTGGCCCTGAACATCACAAGCTATCTGGAAGAGCGAAGGATATCGGTTCTGCCAGCGTTGCACTGGCGATCATGATTGCCGCAATCATGTGGGCCCTGATCCTTGTACCAAAGTATCTGACCTGATCTCTATCCGGCCTTGTCACACACAAGGCAGCAAGTGCCTCGGATCGGGTCGCATTGGCGCAGCCCGTTCAAGCTGCAGAGAAAGCGAAAGTGTGTCTGAGCAAACGCAGTGAGCGAGTTCCTTTCGCGCCGCAGCTTGAACGATCAGGCGGAGACAGGCGACCCGATGCGGGGTGCTTGATGCCTGATCACATCAAACGAAGCTCACAGCCTATCTTGATGCAGGAAACAGGCGATAGAAATTTTCCGTCGTAATCTTCATAACCTCGTCGACCGACAACCCTCTCAACTCTGCAATCTTTTCTGCCACGTAAGAGACATAGCCGGGTTCATTTGGCTTGCCCCGGAATGGAACCGGCGCAAGATAGGGAGAGTCAGTTTCGATCAGGATGCGATCAAGTGGCACCTTGCTCGCAACTTCGCGCAACTCTTCGGCGTTTTTGAATGTCACTATGCCTGAGAAGGAGATGTAGAAACCAAGTTCCAGGGCCTGTTGTGCCATTTCCCATGTCTCGGTAAAACAGTGCATGACGCCACCAGCCTCTTCGGCATGCTCTTCACGCAGAATACGGATGGTATCTTCTCGTGCATCACGGGTATGGATAATGAGTGGCTTGCTGCATTCACGCGCAGCACGAATATGGGTACGAAAACGCTCCTGTTGCCACTCGACATCATCCTTGTTGTAGTAGTAATCCAGCCCGGTCTCGCCTATGGCAACATTCTTCGGATGCCCGGCCAGCTCAACCAACTCTTCAACACTCGGCTCCCTTCTGTCCCTGTCGTTGGGGTGTACACCGACGGAAGTTGAAATTGACGCAAAGGGCTCAACCAGCTCCAGCATTGCAGGATAACTTTCGAGGTCAATCGAGACGCATAGCATATGATCAATGCCATGCTCCATGGTCTTTTGAACCATGGTTTCAAATGAATCGTTGTAGTGCGACAGGTTAACCCTGTCGAGATGACAGTGCGAATCAATCAGCCCCATGATTACATGGTATAAGTTGCTGATTCACTATCCAGCAGGCCAGCCAGCAGGCCCTCGATACTTGTGCGCAGGCGACCATTATCCTCTTCGCTAAACTGCACACCGACTCCGGGTACTCTCGAGACGGATGATTTTGGTGTCAACCAGACGACCTTTCCGGATGTCGGGAACTTCTGTTTTAAACCGGGCAATTTGACCATCAGAATCAACTGGTCGCCGGGCACATAATCCTCATCAGTCTTGATAAAGAGACCACCGTTGTTTACATAGGGCATGAAGCAACGATAAAGCTCTTCGCGGCTATCGAATTCAGCCACCATCATCTTTTTACCGCGAGTATTTCTTTTCAGCATTACGTTCCTGCCTCCATTAATTCCAGCGCCAGGGTCTCGAACTGCATTTGTACATTCAGGTTACGCGACCTGATACCCTGCTGCAGCGATGATAATTTATCCAGAACACTAAAGAGTTTCACCGAATCCAGTTGTGGAATCAAGTCTTTCAACCAATCTGCAAGCTCCCGGTCATGCATTTGCATAATGCCAGATTCGTTTGCTCGCGCCAGATCAAGTGTCCAGTGATAGATCCAGTTGGCTATCATGCCGGTCTCATCCTTGCTCCAGGCCATTCCGACCTCGACAAGATTCGCCTTGCCTGAGAGCAGTGCGGCAAAGCGCCTCTTCTCCTCGCGGTAACTATCCAAGCCATGCTGCTGGAATTCAAGCGCCTTGAGTGGCGCACCACGAACACAATCAAGAAGTCCGGGCCATTCATCATCTGGCTGTTGTGCAGTCAGCCACTCAATCGCCTCCTGCTTTGCAGGCAGGGGAAACATCAGGTGCTGGCAGCGTGAGCGGATCGTTGCCGGCAATTCCCATGGAGCATGACTGACAAGCAGGATATGATTCCCCGGATTGGGTTCCTCAAGCGTCTTGAGCAGGCTGTTTGCTGCTGCCGAGTTCATTGCTTCCGCTGGTGAAATCAGTGTAATGCGACAGGCTGCAATCTGAGGGGTAAGCGCTGTAGAGGTGACAAAGGCGCGTATCTCGTCAACCTTAATTGTCTTACCACCCTCCTCAGGCTCCATATCAACAAAATCCGGATGATTGCCCGCCTTGAGCAACTGGCAACCGTGACAACTACCGCAGGGCTCATTGTTGCGTGGCGAACTGCACAGCATGTAATTGGCGAACGCACGAGCGAAGGTCTGCTTTCCCGTTGAGCGAGGACCTTCAAGCAGGATTGCATGCGGCAGACGGCCTTTCTCTTGGTAACTGCAGAGGCGTTCCCACTGCTCTTGTTGCCACGGCAGGCAATTCATTCTGCAGCGCCCAGAATATCAGTCATTACCTGTGACAGCTGCAACTGAACCTGCTCAAGTGGCTTTGATGCATCGATCACTTTGACGCGTTCTTTATGCTGCCGGGCGATTTCCAGGTATGCATTGCGTACCCGCTCAAAAAAGTCGTGACGCTCTTTTTCGAAACGATCTGGCGCCGATCGCTGGTTGGCGCGAGCCATACCGACATTCACGGGCAAGTCCAGCAGCAGGGTAAGATCAGGCCGTACCTCTTCCTGCACGAAGCTCTCCAGCAGTCGGATCGATTCAATATCAATGAGTCGTCCACCACCCTGGTAAGCATAAGTTGCATCTGTAAAACGATCGCAGATGACCGTTTTTCCTTCGGCCAGTGCTGGCAATATTTTTGCGTGCAAGTGTTCGGCACGTGCTGCGAACATCATCAGCAATTCAGTCTTATAGGACATGCCATCGTGCTTGTGACCCAGCAACAGTTCACGCAGTTGCTCACCTAATTCGGTACCCCCGGGCTCACGTGTCATCAACAACTCATGGCCGCGCTTTTCGAGCAACTCCTGTAAGTAGGCAATATTACTGCTCTTGCCAGCGCCCTCGATACCTTCAACCGTGATAAACAGCGCCTGTTCCAAACTCATTACTCGCTTCTCTGCTTGCGCCGCTGGATCTGGTATTTATTGACTGCACGATTATGTTCTTTGAGTGTTGCAGAGAAGTAGTGTCCGCCATTGCCGGTAGCAACGACATAGAGCGACTTGCCATCTGCCGGATGCAGGGCAGCATAAATTGCGTCACGACCAGGCATTGCAATTGGTGTTGGTGGCAAGCCTGCCCGCGTATAGGTGTTATAAGGCGTATCTTTCTTCAGATCGCGACGGCGGATGTTGCCGTCGAAATTGTCAATCCCGTAGATTACGGTCGGATCAGTCTGTAGCAGCATGCCCTTCTCGAGGCGCCTGGTAAAAACTCCGGCGATCTCCGTACGCTCTTCTGGTAGCCCTGTCTCTTTCTCAATAATGGATGCGAGAATCAAAGCCTCGTAGGGCGTTTCCAGGGGCAAGTCTTTATCTTTTTGCTCCCACTCTTCAGCAAGAATATTCTGCATTGACTGGTAGGCTCGTTGCAGAAACTCCTTGTCTGTCGTTCCACGCGGGAAAAGGTAGGTATCCGGATAAAATTGCCCTTCCGGATGCTGACCCTGGAGTCCAATCGCTTCCATCAGCTGTTCGGTACTGAGACTCTCGGAGAGTGTTTGCACAATCATCGGGTGAGTGCGTACGGCAGACAACACCTGCTGGAAGTTCCAGCCTTCAATCAGGGTAACAGAGTACTCAATGACCTTCCCCCTGACCAGCTGGTCAAGCAGGGCTACAGCTGTGGTGCCACCTGGAATATGGTATTCACCCGCCTTGATCCGGTTTGCATCGGCTCGTTCGCGTGCCAACAGGCGCAAGTAGAGTGGTTGGCGCAAGATCCCCTTGTCTGCAAGGTCATTCGCGATAGCAGTCAGCGTGGTGCCCGGTTCGATGCGGTAATTAATCCCTCTATCCGAGAGTACCAGAGGCGCTTGTTGAAAGCGCTGATAATCGTGCCATAGCCAGTAACCGGCTGCAGCACCTACAACCAGTAACACCAGTAACGCAATGAAGACACCGCCCTGTTGCGGTGAATGTATATGACTCTCAAGCCTCATGTTTCATCAGTTTCCTGTTGATTGTTTCCAGCAGGTCATGCGAAATCGCATCCAGGCTGTACTCACGCCCCGCCAGTCGCCTGACAGGAACAATACCGTTAACTGCATTGGTCAGGAATATCGCGTTTGCGCCTGACAACTCGCCTGGGGTGACACGCACTTCCCTGCACGAAATTCCCAATACTGCCGCCTGCGCAATCACCTCTTCGCGCATCACACCAGCAACACCACTACCATCCAGTAGCGGGGTAAACATTTCACTTCCAGTGATCCAGAAGATGTTCGACATAACACCTTCGACTACAAATCCTTCGCTGTCACACACAACTGCCTCTCGGCAATTGTTGGATTCTGCTTCACGTGCTGCCAGCACCTGCTCCAGGCGGTTGAGATGCTTGATTCCCGCAAGAGGCGAACCGCTCGCCAGGCAAGTTTCACATAAATGAATATCGATCCCATGTTCACGGTCATGATGATCGAATCCTGCCGACTGGCGGAGGATAACAATTCGTTGTGTATCTCCCTCAGCTGGAAAATATCCGTTTCCGGCAGCTCCACGCGTAACTATCAGTTTGACAACACAACGCCCGGATTGCTCCCCATGATGAAAAATTTCCTGCTGGATTTCATCTCTGATCTGCTGCTCTTGCGGGACTTCGATAGCAAGCCTCTTGCAGCCACTGGAGAGACGTGCGTAATGACGCTGCCAAAGTGGCATCTCATGACCAATAACGGCGATGGTCTCGAAGAGGCCATCGCCGTATTGAAGTCCACGATCAAGCAATGAAACAGTGTCACACTGCTGACCGTTTACCAGCATCCCGATTAGTCGGTGTAGCGGCGAAACACAAGTGTCCCGTTGGTTCCACCAAAGCCGAATGAGTTGGAGAGTGCGACATCGATTTTCATATCACGTGCGGCATTTGGCACATAATCGAGATCGCATTCCGGATCTGGATTATCGTGATTGATGGTTGGCGGCGCCACCTGGTCACGAATTGCCAGCGTGGTAAAAATCGCCTCTACACCACCAGCTGCACCGAGCAGGTGTCCAACCATTGACTTGGTTGAGCTAACGCAGAGTTCATTGGCATGTGCGCCAAAAGCACCCTTGATGCCATTGGTTTCAGCCACGTCACCAGCGGGTGTCGAGGTACCATGAGCATTTATGTAGTCAACCTCGTCGGTATTGATGCCAGCATCTTCCAGCGCCAGTTCCATGCAACGTCCACCACCGGCGCCATTCGGGGCAGGTGCTGTCATGTGATGCGCATCGGAATTCATTGCACAACCGGGAATTTCAGCATAAATGGTCGCACCACGTGCCTTGGCATGCTCCAGCTCTTCAACAACCATGACTCCGGCTCCGTCACTGAGAACAAAACCGTCACGGTCCCTATCCCATGGACGACTTGCAGTCGTTGGATCATCGTTGCGCGTTGAGAGCGCACGTGCTGCAGCAAATCCGCCGATACCGATTGGCGTAGTCGCATATTCCGTACCACCGGCAATCATGACATCTGCTGTGCCGTACTGGATCATGCGTACCGCATCAGCGATATTGTGTGCACCCGTACTACATGCAGAAACAATCGAGATGTTCGGACCCTTGAAACCGTACTTGATCGAGAGGTTTCCGGAAACCATGTTGATGATCGCTGCGGGAACAAAGAAAGGAGAGATCTTGCGCGGTCCTCTTTCAAGAAAAGCGCCATAGTTGTTCTCGATGGTATAGATACCACCAATGCCGGCACCGATGGCAACACCGATACGCTCTGCATTCTCCTCTGTTACTTCCAGGCCAGAATCCTGGATCGCCTGGATGCCTGCTGCCATACCGTAATGGATAAAGGGATCCATCTTGCGGGCATCTTTTTTGGAGATATAGTCTGTGATATCAAAGTCGACAATCGTGCCGCCGAAACGCACACTGAACTCCGAAATATCAAAGTGTTCAATCGGACGAATACCGCTGACACCGGCCTTGATATTTTCCCAAGACGTTGAAACGTCATTACCAACTGGCGTAACAAGACCCAGACCCGTTATCACTACCCTGCGTTGAGACATGTAGGACCCACCTCGTGGTATCAAATCAGCTTTTCACCAGTGAAAAGCGTAAATACAATTGAGGCCGCGCTCAACTGGAGCTGACGGCCTCTGGAATTTCTTTACCTGAATCGATCAGCTGGCGTTTGCGTTGATGAAATCAACAGCCTGCTTGACAGTGGTGATACCCTCTGCCTCTTCATCAGGAATTTCAGTCTCGAACTCTTCTTCAAGCGCCATTACCAGCTCGACAGTATCCAGAGAGTCGGCACCAAGATCGTCGACAAAAGAAGCTTCCAGGGTGACTTCTTCCTCTTTAACACCAAGTTGATCTACTACGATCTTGCGTACACGGTCTTCAACACTCATTCTAGTTTCCTCTGTATGGGGATTAAATCAAAATAATTAGCATAATTGTATTGGGTTTTATCTGTTCGTCAACGCGGAAATTCCCTAACACGAGACACTTCCGCATAGTTTACCCGACATTTACGCCATATACATGCCTCCATTGACATGCAGGGTTTCACCTGTGACATAGGCGGCGCCATCGGATGCAAGAAATGCAACCACTGACGCAATCTCCTGTGGCTCGCCGAGGCGCGCCAACGGAATCGAAGCAAGCAGCGCATTACGCTGCTCTTCCGGCAATTCACGCGTCATATCGGTATCGATAAAACCTGGCGCGACTGCATTAACTGTAATACCCCGGCTCCCCACCTCGCGCGCAAGCGACTTGGAAAAACCGAATATACCCGCCTTGGCGGCTGAATAGTTCGTCTGACCCGGATTACCGGATGCGCCAACCACGGAGGCTATATTGATGATACGACCAGTTTTGGCCTTCATCATGCCACGTAAACAGGCTTTTGACACGCGAAAAACAGATGTCAAATTGGTATCCATTATCGACTGCCACTCATCCTCTTTCATCCGCATGAGCAGGTTGTCTCGGGTAATGCCGGCATTGTTAACCAATACGGTCGGTACACCGAAGTCGGCATTGATGGTTTTGATAACCGAGTCAACGGACTCCTGGTCGGTCACATTGAGACAGAGTCCACGCCCCTCGATACCCTGCTCGGATAAATAGGCTGAAATTGCTTCTGCACCCTTGTCAGTCGTTGCAGTACCGATAACAGTCAATCCTGCGCGGCCAAGTTCCTCGGCAATCGCGCGCCCAATACCACGGCTGGCGCCCGTTACAAGTGCTATTTTCTGTTCAGACATCAAGACTCTCCATCAATTTTTCCAGGCTTGCCGGATCAAACAGCGGCATTGCACCCAGCTTGCGGTCGATACGTCGTGCAAGACCAGTCAGTACCTTACCGGGACCCGCTTCAACCAGCAATGAGACGCCATCAGACTGCATACGCTGCACTGTTTCGGTCCAGCGAACTGGCGAGTAAAGCTGCTCAACCAGCATCTGGCGTATGCTGTCGGCATCGTCAGCAACGTCAACATTCACATTATGTATGACAGGAATTGCGGGTACATTGACCTCGATTCCCGACAGTACTTCGGCAAGCTTATCAGCTGCCGGCTTCATCAGGGCACAGTGAGAAGGAACACTTACCGGCAACGGCAGAGCTCGCTTTGCACCCGCCTCCTTGGCCGCTTCGATGGCACGAGCCACGGCTGCAGCATGACCGGCAATCACAACCTGGCCGGGTGAATTATAGTTTACTGCCTCGACGACCTCTTCGCCGGCTGCATCAGCGCACACCTGGCGAACAACATCATCATCGAGTCCGAGAACAGCCGCCATTGCACCAACACCCTCTGGTACCGCCTGCTGCATCAACAAGCCGCGCTCGGCAACAAGCCTGACCGCATCCGTGAACTGCAGGGATCCACTGCATGTCAATGCTGAATACTCTCCCAGGCTATGACCTGCCATAACGACTGGATCACTACCACCCTGCTGCTTCCACACGCGCCACGCTGCAACACCTGCAGCCAGCATTGCGGGCTGGGTATTATGTGTCTGGTTGAGATCCGATTCCGGGCCGTCCTGTACCAGTTTCCACAAGTCGAAACCAAGCGCATCCGATGCCTCGGCAAAGGTCTCTGCCACGACAGGATAGGCTGCCTGCAGGTCTGCTAGCATGCCAATTGACTGCGAGCCCTGCCCCGGGAATAGAAATGCAATCTGCTGTGTCATTGTTCTTGTCTGTTCTTGTTGTTTACTATCGGTTCAAAATTTGAGTAGCGCCGAACCCCAGGTAAAACCGCCTCCGAAGGCTTCCAGTAATACGGTTTCTCCCCGCTGTATACGTCCATCACGCACAGCCACATCAAGTGCAAGCGGGACAGAGGCTGCCGATGTGTTTCCGTGCTGGGAAACAGTCATAACGACATGATCCATATTCATTCGCAATTTGCGTGCTGTCGCCTGGATAATGCGGGTATTTGCCTGGTGCGGAACCAGCCAGTCGACATCCGACTTCTCCATGTTGTTCGCCGCAAGGGTCTCATCGACAATACGTCCAAGCGTATTGACCGCCATGCGGAATACCTCGTTGCCCTTCATCTCTACAAAGGCAGTACCACTGATCACGGCATCATAATCTGTCGAAACGCCAGCGGGCACATGCAGCAGGTTTTCGTAAGAACCATCCGCATGCAGGTGCGTGGAGAGAATACCCGGCTCATCGCTGGCCTCGAGTACAACTGCTCCGGCGCCATCGCCAAACAGGACACAGGTACCGCGGTCATTCCAATTGAGAATGCGTGAAAAAGTCTCAGCACCCACGACCAGCGCCTTGCGAGCAGTACCGCTGCGAACAAACTGGTCAACAACACCCAGTGCGTAGACAAAACCGGTGCATACGGCCTGTATGTCGAATGCTGCACAGCCATGAATATCAAGGCGCTGTTGCAGCAGGCAGGCTGTTGACGGGAAAATCTTGTCAGGTGTTGTGGTCGCAACCACGATCAGGTCGATATCAGTTGCAGTGACACCAGCCATCTCCATCGCCTTGCGAGAAGCATGTTCAGCCAGGTCACAGGTGGTCTCACCCTCAGCGGCAATATGACGCTTCTCGATTCCGGTGCGTTCACGAATCCACTGATCCGTGGTATCAACGATCTTCTCGAGATCATGGTTGGTGAGTATCTTCTCGGGCAGATATCCGCCCGTTCCGGCAATCCTTGAGTAAATCAAGCTTCACTCCCTGGCAGCAGGTGTGCCTCGACTTTCTTTTCTATTCTACGTGGGATATCTGTATGCACAGCCTTGTCCGCAATTTTAATCGCGTTACCGAAAGAGAGCTCATCGGCGCCTCCGTGACTCTTGATAACAATACCGTTGAGGCCCAGCAGGTTTGCTCCATTGTAACTACGCGGATCAATCCGCTTACCGAAACTTTTCAGTATTGGCATCGCCAGCAGTGCAGCCATTTTGCTGAAAAGACTCTGCTTGAAACCGGCCTTGAGATAGTGGCTAATCATCTTGGCAACACCCTCGGAGGCCTTGAGCGCAACATTTCCGACAAAACCGTCTGCGACTACCAGGTCAACCGAGCCGTCATAGATGTTATCCCCTTCGACGTAACCAACATAGTTGAGATCACTGCCGGAAAGAAGTTCGTGTGCTTTTTTGACCTGCTCGTTGCCCTTGATCTCCTCTTCGCCAATATTGAGCAAACCGACAGTCGGAGATGTATTGCCATCCAGAGCAGCTACCTGCTCAACACCCATCACGGCAAACTGGTAGAGGTGTGAGGCACTCGAATCAACGTTAGCACCCAGGTCGAGCATCCAGGTATGGCTTTTGGTGTTGGGGAGAGCTGTGATGATCGCAGGGCGATCAACATGCGGCAGCATTTTCAGAACAAAACGTGCGGTGGCCATCAGGGCTCCGGTATTACCCGCACTGACGCAGGCATCAGCCTCGCCGGACTTGACCAGGTCAATGGCGACTCGCATCGAGGAGTCTTTTTTTCTGCGCAGGGCTTGTGATGGTAGTTCATCCATACCAACAACCTCGCTGGCATGATGAATACGAATGCGTTTGCAGCCTGTAGGCATAGCAGCCTTGATCACATCTTCCTGCCCGACGAGGATTAGCTCGACAGCAGGATTGGATGCCACGTAGGCGCAGGCAGCTGGAACCACGACAGAAACGCCGTGGTCGCCTCCCATGGCATCCAGTGCAATGCGTACCATCCCTTCAGACGGGGCCGCAGAAGAGGCCATGGGGTGGGTTCTTAACCCTTGTCGACTACTTTACGTCCGCGATAAAAACCATCAGCGGATACGTGGTGACGCAGGTGTGTCTCGCCCGAGGTTGGGTCGACAGACAGCGTCTCTTTCTTCAGGCCATCATGTGAACGGCGCATACCGCGCTTTGATGGTGTTTTACGATTCTGTTGTACTGCCATTGTTCTCTCCTGACTAACGGATTAGTCGTTACTCTTTTTAAGCTGCGCGAGAACATCAAATGGGTTCTCATGCACCGCTTCTGTTTCCAATTCTTCGCCACTTTCTGTTGTTGCCGCTTCACAATCGAGGTGACGCGGAACTGCCGGTATAGCCAGCAACAACTCGTCCTCGACCAGTTGCAGCAGGTTGACACGCTCTTCTTCAAGAATCAGCGGATCAAACTCCGGCTCCAGGCTCTCAGCCTCGTCTAACCCTTGCACGACAACCAGTGAAACCTCGGCATCGACGCTAAGATCAACTGGCTCCATGCAGCGCTGGCACTGCAACAGCAATACGCCCTCTACCCTGCCTTGAAGCAACGGGCGGTGACGGGTATCACGGGTAAACCGGAACCTGAAGTCAACACTCCCTTCCTGACTGGCCAGCATGGGCGCGATGCGCTCGAATTGATCGAGCTGTGCGCTTCCGCTGCAGCTGCTCTCCTGTCTTGCAAAACGCTCAGGATCGACAAGTTCGGGACACTGTGGCGACATAGGGGCGCAATAGTATTGCAACACCCTGTTTTTGTCAAAAGAAATCAACGAGTTTCGGCTAAAAAACTGCGGCCGTGAATTCTGACGAAGAACAATCCCCGCGACAGCGGGGATTCAGACTAAAACTCTTGCAGGTCAGCCACCTACAACTGCAAGCAACACACCGGCAGCAACTGCGGAGCCGATAACACCAGCCACGTTTGGCCCCATTGCATGCATCAGCAGGAAGTTATGTGGATTTGACTCCAGTCCAACTTTATTCGCGACACGTGCAGCCATGGGTACCGCCGATACGCCGGCAGCGCCAATCAGTGGGTTAACCTTACCGCCACTTATCTTGCACAATACCTTGCCCATCAGTACGCCTGTTGCAGTTCCGATCATGAAGGCGACTGCACCAAGGGCCAGGATACCCAGTGTTTCTACACTGAGAAACTTGTCTGCCGAGAGCTTGGAGCCGACTGAAAGACCAAGAAAGATGGTGACGATATTGATAATCTCGTTCTGAGCAGCCTTGCTGAGGCGATCAACAACCCCGCTCTCCTTGAGCAGGTTACCGAACATCAGCATACCGATAAGGGGCGCGGCTGATGGCAGAAACAGGATAGTCAGCACCAGTACGGAGAAGGGGAAGAAGATTTTCTCCAGCTTGCTCACAGGGCGCAGCTGACTCATAACAATACTGCGCTCCTTTTCGGAGGTCAGTGCTCGCATAATCGGCGGCTGAATAATAGGCACCAGCGCCATGTATGAATAGGCAGCAACCGCGATCGCACCGAGCAGGTCGGGTGCAAGCTTGGAAGCAAGAAAAATCGCTGTCGGGCCATCGGCACCACCGATAATTGCGATCGCTGAGGCATCGGCAAGAGTAAACTCAAAACCAGGAATCAGGTTTAGCGCAAGGGCGCCAAGCAGGGTTGCAAATATTCCAAACTGCGCTGCCGCACCCAGAAACAGGGTTTTTGGCATTGCGATCAGCGCACTGAAATCTGTCAGCGCACCGACACCCATAAAAATCAGCAGGGGTGCGATACCACTGGCAACAGCTACGTTGTAAAACTGGTTGAGCATGCCATCCGAATAGCCGAGATCACTGGCTAACTGGGCTCCGGATAACTGCATCGCAGCACCCGCCTGTTTCCATGCCGCTCCAATCTGGTCAACCTCTACCTGCAACAGGGTCGCAAATAGCTCTTTATGCTCAAACGATCCGTAATGCATCAGCTGTTCAACCGCACTTTCGGCGAGACCGGCAACGGGAATATTGGCCAATATCGAACCAAACCCGATCGGCAACAGCAACAGAGGCTCAAAACCACGTGAGATCGCAAGATAGATCAGCAGCGCACCGATAAACATCATCAGCAACTGCCCCCATGCAAAGTTGGCTATCCCCATCGATAGCCAGAGTGCTTCAAAACCTTCCATCAGGAGAGTACCAGCAGGGTTTCACCGACTTGCACAGAATCGCCTTCCTTGACGCTGACCGTGGTAACCGTACCGCTCCTCGGAGCACGTACTTCGGTTTCCATTTTCATCGCTTCGAGGATCATGATGACGTCACCGTCATTGACCACGTCTCCGGTGGTCACATTGATCTTGTAAATGTTACCTGCAAGCGGCGATGGAATATCTTCACTTGCACCACCAGCTGCCGGTGCAGGCGCTGCTGCCGGAGCAGGAGCTGCGGCAGTCTGTACACTGGTAACAGCCCCGCCAGGACCAACGACCACATCGTAAGTTACGCCGTTAACGCTGACAGACAATGCTTCCGGTTCAACAGCACTCTGCGGAGAAGCTGCTGCGGGCGCAGCTGCTGCAGTCGCATCCTCGGCTGTTGGTACCGGTTCGAAGGCATCCGGGTTATTGCGATTCTCAAGAAACTTGAGGCCAATCTGCGGGAACTGGGCATAGATCAGCACATCATCTTCAACGCTGTCTGCCAGATCGATACCCTTCTCACCGGCGATCTCTTGTAACTCATCAGTCAACTTGTCAAATTCCGCTTCGAGAAGATCTGCAGGGCGACAGGTAATCGGCTCTCCGCCTTCCAGTACACGTGCCTGAAGTTCAGCATTGACCGGTGCAGGAGATGCGCCATACTCACCTTTCAGGATGCCTGCTGTCTCTTTTGAAATTGACTTGTAGCGCTCTCCGGTCAGAACATTCAGTACCGCCTGGGTGCCAACAATCTGGCTGGTCGGTGTGACCAGCGGGATATAGCCAAGGTCCTTGCGAACTTCAGGAATCTCCTTGAGTACATCATCAAACTTGTCTGCCGCACCCTGCTCTTTCAACTGGCCTTCCATGTTGGTCAGCATGCCGCCGGGAACCTGTGCGATAAGAATACGTGAATCGATTCCTCTCAAAGAGCCTTCAAACTTTGCATACTTCTTGCGCACTTCGCGGAAGTAAGCAGAAATCTCTTCGAGCAATCCAAGATCAAGCCCCGTATCACGTTCGGTATCCTGCATGATTGCAACAACTGATTCAGTTGCCGAATGGCCATAAGTCATCGCCATGGATGAGATTGATGTATCAACAACATCAACGCCGGCTTCAGCTGCCTTGACGTGTGTCGCGGTGCTCATGCCGGTTGTGGCATGGGAGTGCAATGCGATAGGAATATCCAGTGCCTCCTTGAGTCGGGTCACCAGCTCAACAGCTACATAAGGCTTGAGCAGGCCCGCCATATCCTTGATACAGATAGAGTGACAACCGAGGTCCTCCATCTGCTTCGCCATATCAACATAACCATCAATCGAGTGGACCGGGCTTGTTGTATAGGAAATCGTACCCTGTGCATGCTTTCCTACCTTGAGCGTTGCTTTAATTGCAGTCTCAAGATTGCGAACATCGTTCATCGCATCAAATATACGGTAAACATCCATACCGTTTTCTGCTGAACGCTCAACAAAACGTTCAACAACATCATCTGCATAGTGCCGGTAACCGAGGATATTCTGTCCTCTCAGCAACATTTGCATCGGTGTATTTGGCATCGCCTCTTTCAGCAGGCGCAGGCGCTCCCACGGATCTTCACCAAGGAAACGGATGCAGGCATCAAAGGTTGCTCCACCCCAGGTTTCAAGCGACCAGAAACCGACCTGGTCGAGTTTCTCCGCGATTGGCAGCATATCGTCGATACGCATACGCGTTGCAAAAAGGGATTGGTGAGCGTCACGAAGGACGTTATCGGTGATTCCGAGTTTGTTCTGTGTCATGGTCGTTATCCGCTTGGTTTTAATTATGTCGCTTGCGCCATACGGCTACTGCTGCCGCGATGACCGGAATGATATTGGCATCAACTCCGCTGTCGCGAACCGGTGCCTTTGATGGAAGCGCCTCTTCCTCGCCGCCAACAGTAATGGCCAACCAGCTCATCGCTTTCATTGTCATGACCAGTATGGTCAGGAATATAAAGACGCTCCCCATACCCAGTAACATGAGCTGTGCGCCTTCTAGCATGAGATCTGAAACCTGCATTTCCATTACCTCCCGATCACGAATTAGAGTTAACCGAACACTGTCGGCATAGAATTAAAATGCCGTCTGCCAGTCATAAGTGTTGGTTATTCAAAACCAAATTACATTGCACTGCAACAATTTTTTAACTTTTTAGTCGGACAACTGTCCTATTTTGCACTTGTTTTTCCGGACAATTTTCTCTGACCGAAAGATAGTTTACTCAATAACAGGAAAGATTTCACATCCCCTCCTTTCAGGGGAATCAACTATTAATAGTTTGGCCAGCCCTTACCCCGCCGCCAATCGATTTTAATGTCTGCAGTGTCACTGATCAGCATGTCGGCGATTGCAATCAATTCACCCTCCCTGAACAACAGTGGCACGCGCTCCCTGAGCCAGGCTGGTACATCATTCATATGGAACAGCGCCTTCAGATCACGATGCATACCTCCCTGCAGAAGACGCTCACCACCACGGCGAAAACCGACCTCCAGCGGCATATTGAATTGACCTCCGGCCGAATGCAGAACACCCAGGTTCCCCGGCAGCTGCAGCGGCTCATCACCCTTCCACGATGAGCGCCAGTTGCTATCGTGCTCCGGCAATAGCTGGTGCGCGATCAGCCGGTCTGCATGACGAGCAATAAAGAGGCTGTTCCAGGTAAACGCAGGTTGACGGTCAGCAGGAGACTCTAGCTGCTTCAAGAGTTCATACAACCTTGCTCTTGGAGGAGATCCAAAGCCACGTGATTCACACCACTTTCTTACCAGCAGCGCCTGCATCTTCTCTTCGTGCTCAAGCAACACGGGGAGAAGCAGACAAGCCCGCTCATCCACGCATGCAGCCAGCTCGTCTTCTATCTGTATGCCAAGCAGTTCATCTGATTCCTGCAGCAGTCCGGCACTGGTTGCCAGGCTGCCTGAAGCAGCTGACCAACGATTCTGAAGTAACGGGATAACAGAGTGGCGCACAAAATTTCTGTCCAGCGACTCATCCAGGTTGCTCGGGTCATCAATCCATTCAAGCATTCTGTTATTCGCATAATCAAGTAGTTGCTGACGTGAGCAATCGAGTAGTGGACGCATCAGCCACCCGTCGGCAAAAGGTCTCAGCAACGGCATACCGGCAAGACCACGCAGACCGGAACCGCGCATCAGGTTAAGCAACAGCGTCTCCGCCTGGTCATCGAGATGATGTGCAGAAAGCAGCACATCCCCCGGCTCCATGATGGCAGCGATCGCATCGTAACGAGCCTGTCGCGCTGATGCCTCGGGGCCATCTCCATTTTCAACCTCAACCGTGAGAACGCTCAACTCTATATTGTGACTTTCACACGCCTGCCGGCAATGGTCTGTCCATGCCTCTGCTCTCGGATGAAGCTGGTGATTGACATGCACTGCAGCGAACCGAACCGGCAGCAGTGACTTCCTGATTGCCACCATTGCATCGAGCATCACGATCGAATCAACACCACCGGAAAGCGCCAGCAAAAAACGCCCCGTCGGGGGCGCTTTTTTGATCACCTGCAGCAGTTGCTGCGGATTGAAGGCATCATCCCTCTTCAAAACGCCCATACTCCATGATGCGCTTGTAACGCAGCTCAAGCAGCTCTTCACTATCTATCGACTCAACCCGCTCAAGCGTCTCCAGCAGCGAGGCCTTGAGAGACCTTGCCATGGTATCCGGGTCACGATGTGCACCACCAAGCGGTTCTTCAATGATGGTATCGATCAGCCCGAGCTCTTTGAGCTTGTCCGAGGTAATCGCCATGGCATCGGCAGCAAGTGAAGCCTTGTCGGCATCCTTCCACAGAATTGAGGCGCAGCCTTCTGGCGAAATAACAGAATAGGTACTGTACTGAAGCATTTGCACCCGGTCACCAACACCAATCGCAAGCGCACCACCAGAACCACCCTCGCCAATCACGGTACAGATAACAGGTACGCGCAGACGTGCCATTTCGCGCAGGTTACGTGCGATTGCTTCACTCTGTCCACGCTCTTCAGCACCGACACCTGGATAGGCACCCGGGGTATCGATAAAGGTAAATATCGGGAGTTCAAAGCGTTCAGCCAACTCCATCACGCGTAACGCCTTGCGATATCCTTCCGGACGGGGCATACCAAAGTTGCGATGCAGCTTCTCCTTGGTATCGCGTCCTTTCTGATGACCAATCAGTACGACCGGGCGTTCGCCGATACGGCCAATGCCGGCGATGATCGCAGGGTCATCTGCATAGGCACGGTCGCCATGCAGCTCTTCGAAATCATCAACAATGCGTTCAATATAATCGAGAAAATAGGGCCGCAGTGGATGACGCGCCACCTGGGAAATCTGCCATGGTGTAAGACTGGAGAAAATCGTACCTGTCAGCTCGCTACTCTTGGTTTCAAGCCTGGTGATTTCATCCTGGATATTTATCTCGGCGTCAGTATCTACCAGGCGCAACTCTGCGATTTTCGCCTCGAGTTCGGCGATCGGCTGTTCGAAATCTAGAAAATTGAGATCCATAGGGTGAACTATACAGAAGTTTCAGCGACTGCGGAATCCTGCATTTCGCTATAGCCGAGTCGAACAGACTCTTCTCCAAGCGTCCTTCTCAATGTCTGCAACAGCGCCTCCTTCGGATGAAGGCTCCACTGATCCCCGAGCAGCAAACTGCCAGTGTAATGATCTCCCCTGTAATTAAGACAGACGCGACTGTTGCCACCACAGTAAGGCTGCATTAACTGCATCAGAGATTCCACAAATGATGCCGGTGTTTCGCCTGCCTTGCGCCACTGACTCTCTTCAATCACAAGATACAATTGTCGACATGAGAGCTGACGCGCCTCTTCGAGCAGCACTGCATTATCAGCACGGATACTGATCGCATCCCGGTAGGAGTCATAGGAGAGCGTACCTTCAATCAACAACATATTGCCGTTCACCAGAAACTCTTCGAGCCGTTCCAGAGCATCGGAAAAGAAGGCAACATCGCAACGAGCTTTTCCGTCCTCGATCAACACGCTTGCCATGGTACCGCGTTGTGTTTCCCGCCTGTTGATTGCGGTTACAAGCCCGGCGAGTCGGACTCGCTCACCACGTCCCTTCTCTTTGGGTGGAGCAGCTGTCTCCAGCTGCTGCAGGCGACGTACCCCGAGTGCATCCAGGTCAGTCTCGTAAGCATCCATTGGATGTCCCGTAAGATAGAGCCCGAGTGTCTCCAGTTCGCCCTGCAGGAGAATTTCGTTCTGCCACTCATCATGCGACGGTAAAATACTTTCATCCATTGATGGCTGTTCACTGTCGTCTGACCCCATGCCAAACAGGTCATCCTGGCCAGCTGCATCCATGGCATTCTGCTGTTCTGCCATTTTCAACGCCATCGGAATTTGTGCCGAGAGTGTCGCCCGGTTGGAACCAAAACTGTCCATTGCACCGGAACGAATCAGTGATTCGAGAACACGGCGATTGACCTTTTTCAGATCAATGCGCTGACACATGTCGAACAGGTCCCTGTAGCCTTTCTCACCACGGCAAGTGACAATCTCCTCGATAGCCGCCTCGCCAACACCCTTGATCGCACCTAACCCGTATATAACTCCACCCTCGTTGCTGACCGTGAAGTAATAGGCGGAACTGTTGACATCGGGCGGCAGCAGTTCGAGTTCGAGTTGCTTGCACTCCTCGACAAAAATTTTGACCTTGTCAGTCGAATCCATATCCGACGAGAGGACTGCAGCCATGAACTCAGCCGTGTAGTGCGTCTTGAGCCACAGTGTCTGGTAGGAAACCAGTGCATAGGCAGCAGAGTGCGACTTGTTGAAACCATAGCCGGCGAATTTCTCCATCAGATCGAAAATATAGGTGGAGACCTCCTCGTCGACATCATTTTCTGTTGCACCCTGAAGGAATATTTCGCGCTGCTTCGCCATCTCCTCGGGCTTCTTCTTGCCCATTGCACGGCGCAGCAGGTCGGCGCCGCCCAGGGTGTAGCCCGCAAGATCCTGGGCGATCTGCATAACCTGTTCCTGGTAGAGAATGACACCGTATGTCGAACGCAGAATCGGTTCCAGCGTTGGGTGCGCGTATTCAACCTGTGCACGCCCATGCTTACGGTTGATGAAGTCATCAACCATGCCCGATTGCAAGGGTCCGGGGCGAAACAGGGCAACCAGCGCCGTGATATCGTCAAAGTTATCCGGCTGAAGCTTGCGAATCAGCTCCTGCATACCGCGTGATTCAAGCTGAAATACTGCTGTCGTATGTCCGGTCTTGAGCAACTTGAAAGCATCGACATCATCCATCGGTATCTTGGCGATATCCAGCGCTTCAAGACCCTCCTTCTTACGCTGACGGTTGACGTGACCAATTGCCCAATCGATGATCGTCAGGGTACGCAGGCCAAGAAAGTCGAACTTGACCAGGCCCACTGCCTCGACATCATCCTTATCGAACTGGGTCACGAGATTGGCACCGCCGGCTTCACAGTAGAGCGGGGTGAAATCTGTCAGTACTGTCGGCGCTATGACCACGCCGCCGGCATGCTTACCGGCGTTTCTGGAAATACCTTCCAGCTTCAAAGCCATGTCGATTAGTTCCCTGACCTCCTCATCCTCGTCGTAGGCCTGGCGAAACTCCGGATTCTCATCCATCGCTTTTGTCAGCGTCATGCCAACTTCGAAAGGGACCAGCTTGGCAACCCTGTCAACAAATCCGTATGGGTGTCCCAGTACACGCCCGACATCACGCACCACCGCCTTGGCGGCCATCGAACCGTAGGTAATAATTTGCGATACCGAATCGCGCCCGTAAGTTTGCGCCACGTAATCAATGACACGGTCTCGGTTATCCATGCAGAAATCGATATCAAAGTCAGGCATCGAGACTCGCTCGGGATTGAGAAAGCGCTCGAACAGCAAATCATGTTCAATCGGGTCGAGATCAGTAATCTTGAGTGCATAGGCAACCAGTGAACCGGCACCCGAACCACGCCCGGGACCTACGGGTATGGCGTTATCCTTGGCCCACTGGATGAAGTCGGCAACGATCAGGAAGTAACCGGGAAAACCCATCTGGTTGATGACGTCGAGCTCAATCTGCAGGCGCTCGTCGTAAGGCGCCCGTTGCGCTTCAATCTCTTCCGGGTTATCTGCAAAAATTGTCTGCAGACGTTCATCAAGTCCCTTCCTGGAGATATCTGCAAAATACTCTTCCGTGGTCATCCCCTCGGGGATCGGAAACTCCGGCAGGTAATTCTTACCCAGGCTTAGCTGAAGGTTACAGCGCCTGGCAATCTCGACACTGTTGTGCAAAGCCTCGGGGATATCGGCAAACAGTTCACACATCTCATCTTCGCTGCGTAGATACTGCTGCTCGGTATAGAGGTGAGGACGCCGTGAGTCGTCTAGTGTGCGGCCTTCATGGATACACACCCTGACCTCATGTGCATCATAATCCTGCTTGCCGATGAAACGTACATCATTGAGCGCAACCAGCGGAACCTGTTCTTTTGATGAGAGCGTAACCATTGCATGTACGGCCTCCTCTTCATTGGGCCGCCCTGTACGGCTCACCCCAAGATAGAGAGATGCTGGAAAACAGCTCTGCCACGCGGCAAGGCTTTGCACAGCCTCCTGCTCCTTACCGGCAAGCAGCTGCTGCCCGATATCACTGTCAAAACAGGGAAGAATGGCAATCAGGCCGTCAGCTGCCTCGTCAAGCCAGTCGCGTTCGATCATCGGCACACCGAGGTGTTGCCCCTCACGGTATGCACGCGAGATCAAACGATTCAGGTTGAGATAGCCTGCCTCGTTCCTGACCAGCATCAGTAACCTGTGGGGGTGACTCGTATCCTCTTCATTATGTATCAGCAGGTCGACACCGATGATCGGTTTGACCCCGGCAGCCAATGCCGAACGGTAAAACTTGACCATGGCGAAGAGATTGGAACGGTCAGTCAGCGCAACTGCAGCCATGCCTTGCTGTGCAGCTTTCGCAGCCAGCGGCTTGATACGCACCAGTCCATCGACGAGTGAGTATTCGGAATGAATGCAGAGATGGACGAACCTTGGTTCCATTACGATCAAACAGCCTGGTAGATATTCTGATTATGAGAGGCTTTTATTTTGCGTTGCCCGCGCCGCTGCATCAAGATGATTTTACTGATACGTGCAATGCTTTCTGCACGGGAGAAAAAGAGCGACGATGAATTGGCGTAACACCAAGGCTTTGCAGGGCCTCCATGTGTACTTTTGTCGGGTATCCCTTGTGCAATGCAAAGCCGTAACCCGGGTAACAGGCATCCATTTCGACCATTTCCGAGTCGCGTGTCACCTTTGCAAGGATTGAAGCTGCTGCAATCTCTGCGTGCAGGCTGTCACCCTTGACGATCGCCTCTGCCCTGCAATTCAGTCCCGGTGGAATGCGGTTGCCGTCAATCAGTGCGAGCGCAGGGAGAATGGGCAATGCTTCAATCGCACGTCGCATTGCCAGCATGGTTGCATGCAGTATATTCAACTCGTCGATCTCGGCGACTTCTGCACGCGCAAGAGCCCAGCAGAGTGATTTTTCGCGGATCTCATCAGCGAGGTAATCACGGCGCTTTGCCGTCAGTTTTTTGGAGTCATCAAGACCAATGATTTCGACATCGGGATCGAGGATGACGGCTGCCGTCACGACCGGTCCGGCAAGCGGGCCGCGCCCAACCTCATCAACACCACATACCAAAGTCTCAGGCATGATTGGCACCACCACCCGTATATCTCAGCTGATCAAGTACCGCCTCGGCGGCAGATGCAGCAGCAGCACAACGTAATTGTTCGTGGATTTCTGTATATCGCTTTACGATATTCTGTGTTTGTTCTTTATCCGTAAACATCTGCACTACAGCAGGCGTCATCAATTCTGCACGGCAACGCTCCTGGATAAACTCGGGCGCCAACATTTCGTCACATAACAGGTTTGCAATCGCCAGGTAGGGAATTTTTATCATCCTGAACAGCCTGATATAGGCCGCGGTAAGACTGCTCACCTTGTAACCCACGACCATGGGGCGCTTGCACAGCATCCCCTGCAATGTCGCTGTACCGGAAGCCAACAGAACAACATCCGCCGCTGTGATGACTGCTGTTGCGTTGCGATTGACAAGTACCAGGTTCAATTCAGAACGGAACGGCTCAGCCAACTTCTCGAATAGGTCGCGCGTCGTTGCGTTAACCAGTGGAACCACGACGTGCAGATTATCCAACTGTGCACTGGCCTCGACAGCTGTTTGCAGAAACGGGCGAGCAAGGCGCTCAACTTCTGTTGCCCTGCTTCCCGGTAACAACGCGAGTATATTAGCATCCTCGGGCACGCCGAGCTCTTCACGCGCCTCACGCCTGTTGGGACTCATCGGCAACTGATCTGCCATCTGGTGCCCGACATAGGTTGCCGCGACATGGTGTCGGTGCAGAAAACTCTCTTCAAATGGAAACAGGCACAGGACCCGGTCAACCGAGGCGCGTATCTTCTTTACACGCTTCTCCTTCCACGCCCACACGCTTGGTGAGACATACTGGATCGTCTTGATACCTGTTTCTTTCAGGGAGCGGGCAAGCCCAAGGTTAAAATCAGGCGCATCGATACCGATAAAAATATCCGGTTTCTGCTCTATCAACCAGAGACGCAACTGCTTGCGCAGTTTAAGCAATTCCGGCAAGCGCGGCAGTACCTCGAAAATACCCATGATGGAGAGTTTCTCCAACGGAATCCTGCTGTCGAGACCGGCGGCGGTCATCTCCGGACCACCAACACCGATAAACCTGATATCTGCATGACGGGACTTCAGCGCGACCATCAGCGCGGCACCTAGCAGGTCACCCGACGGCTCTGCGGCAACCACGGCTATTGTCAATGACATCAGCGAACGATACTTCGTTGAGAATTTTCCAGGAAGCTGACGAATGATTCGAGTGCTGCAATTCCGTTAGCTGTTGATGCAATCTCCTTGATTGCATCGTCCAGTTTCCTGCCGCTCAGATAGAGAATCTTGTAGGCATTTTTAATTGCACGAATTGTCTCTGGCTCAAAACCACGTCGCTTGAGACCTTCACTGTTGATACCGTGAGGTTGAGCAGGATTCCCGCTCACAAGCGTACAGGGGGGGACATCACGGTTCACACCGCTACCCATGCCTGCAAAGGCGTGCTGCCCAATACGGCAGAACTGGTGCACCAGTGTAAAGCCGCTGAGGATGACATGATCCTCGACAGTGACGTGGCCAGCCAGTGATGCGCCGTTCGAGAGAATCACGTGATCACCGACAAGACAATCGTGAGCGACATGGGTCGACACCATCAGCAGGTTATCGCTGCCGACTCGCGTCAATCCCTGGTCCTGGGTTGTACCTCTATGTAGAGTTGCATATTCGCGGATGGTGTTGCGATCACCGATTTCGAGCCGGGTCGGTTCACCCTTGTACTTGAGGTCCTGGCACGCCTCACCGACTGATGCAAACTGGTAAATTCTGTTATCAGTGCCGATACGTGTGGGGCCATGGATCACCACGTGCGGACCTATGACGCTACCGGATCCGATCTCGACGTCAGCGCCGATGATGCTGTAGGCACCCACCTCAACGTCATCTGCAAGCCTTGCTTGTGGATCTACAATCGCTGTTGGATGAATCACACGTCTGTTCCGCTAGATGAGAATCCTGAAATCAGATTTCACGTGCTGTACACATGATTTCTGCTGAAGCAGCAAGCTCGCCATCAACGGTTGCCTTGGCGCTGAAGACCCAGATAGAGCGTTTGCGCTTGATGAATTCGACTTCCATTCTCAGCTGATCGCCTGGTACTACAACGCGCTTGAAGCGAGCCTTGTCGATTCCGACAAAATAGTAGATTGAATTCTCCGACACTTCCTCTGGCTGTGACTCCATCGCCAACAGGCCCGTGCACTGTGCAAGCGCCTCGATAATCAAGACACCGGGCATAATCGGCTTGACCGGAAAATGTCCGGTGAATTGTGGCTCATTCATGGTGACATTCTTGATCCCGACGAGACGCTTGGTACCTTCGATCTCGACCACTCTGTCCACTAGCAGAAAGGGATAACGATGGGGCAAATGCTCCATGATCCGTTGAACATCCATTACGACCACAATTTCTCTCCGATTCGACTGTGCCTGGGCACAAATTTTTATTGAAAGTGCATCCTGCGGCTATTTTTTCATTTTCTCGAGTGCACTGATGCGATCAGCCATCGCATCAATTCGCCGCAGCCTGGCTATCATACGCCGCCACAGGCCAGACTCGACAGCAGGGACGCCACCACTGACATTACTTCTCTCTTTCAGGGAACGCGTCACCATCGCGCGCGCCCCGATATGGCAGTAATCACCAATCTGGAGGTGTCCGACAATACCAGCCTCACCTGCAATAGTGCAGTGACTGCCTATCGTTGTAGAGCCTGCAATACCAACCAGGCCTGCGATTGCCGTATGTGCGCCAATCACGACATTGTGAGCAATCTGTATCTGGTTATCCAGCTTGACACCATCACCAATCACCGTATCACGCAGGGAACCGCGATCAATCGATGTATTGGCACCGATCTCAACAAGATTTCCGACCACCACACGTCCGATCTGGGGCACTTTAAGCCACTTGCCCGCCTCGTTCGCAAATCCGAAACCGTCACTGCCGATTACTGCTCCAGGATGAAGCAGGCAGTGCGTGCCAATCTCAACTCCTTCACACAGGGTCACGTTGGCAATCAGGCGACTGCTCTCTCCAACAATGGCGTTATCGAGAATCATGCAACCAGGCCCAATATAAACACCTTCACCAATCACGGCATTGGCACCGACAACCGTGTTTGCACCAATCTCGGCACTGGTAGCAACTGTTGCCGTGACATCGATCACTGCAGAATCTGCAACGCCAGGCACGACCGCTCTGGGTGGATTGAAATACCTGCTCACCATGGCAAAACCCAATGAAGGGTCAGGGTGAAGAATCCTGTTGCAGTCCAGCCCTTCGGCATCCTTCTCGGCAACTAATATGCATCCGGCACTGCTTTTTTCCACCTCTCGTTTGTAGCGACTGTTCGTGAGAGCCGCAACATGGTGGTTTTGCGCATCGTGCAGGGTAGCGACTCCGTCAACCAGGTGATTGCCATCACCTTCCAACACGCCCCCGGTTATCGTTACCAACCGTTCAAGACTAACAGGCATGGCGTGATTACTCATCACTTGCTGACTGATTCGCCCTTGTTCGCCTCAAATGCTGCCTGCATACGTTCCAGTACCTGGTTTGAAATATCGGCACGCTCGCTTGCATGGACCACTGCGGCTTCAAACACCAGATCGATAGACTGTTCCCTCGCGATCGACTCAATCGTCTCGGCGATCAGAATACGTAAACGGTTCTGCTCATCGGTCTTCTTGAATGCAATATCTTCATCAAGCTCACTTGTTGCCTCTTTCAGACGACGTCTTTCGGTGAGAACCTTGCGTTCCAGTGCGGTGCGATCTTCAAAAGAGAGAGAGCCGGAATCCTTGAGTTCAAACTCAAGCTCTTTAAGCTTTTCGCGGCGTGAATCAAGCACCTTGTTACGGCTCAGATATTCCTGCTTCAAGCCCTCTTCTATCGCGGCAACCTGGGGCGACTTCTTCATAATCAGGGGTACATTTACAAAGCCGACCTTGTGAGATGTCTCGGCACTTGCCGTGGATACCTGCACAAAAAGAAGTGCCAGCAATACGGTTCTTGTCAATTTCAGCATAACGTTGTTTTTAACCTGGTTTCAGGCGCGCACTCAGAAGCGCGTACCAAAAGTGAACTGAAACTCTTCGACCTCATCAGTCTCCGTTTCGTTCAATGGCAGTGCATAACTGACATTCAGCAGGCCAACCGGGGAGAGCCAGCTCATGCCGATGCCAGCACTGTAACGCAGCTCACCGACATCAAAATCACTGATGTCCGGGTCGAAAACATTACCGAAATCGACAAAGCCGACAAGACGCATGCTGTCTTTCAGATCAGCTAGCGGTGGTGGCGTCCAGAATTCGAGTGAACCAGTCATGCTGATGGTGCCGCCAATTGCATCGCTACAGCTTGAGTCCTCGGCAATGCCAAGATATTCACACTCGGTCGGACCCATCGAGTAGGCCTGGAAACCACGCACAGAACCCGGGCCGCCAGCATAAAACCTTTTGAAGAAAGGAAATTCACTGCTGTCACCATATTCGGCGCCGTAGGCGAGATTGACACGACCTGCAAGCACGAAATCTTCCCAAACCGGTACGTAGGTCTTCTGGTTGTAATTTGCCGTGAAGTACTGAAGATCACTACCTGGTGTAGCAACCTTGAGGCCTGCGGAGATCTGGCTACCGTTGGTTGGGAAGTAAGCCCGGTTACGGCTGTCATGTGTCCAACCGAAACCTACAACATAGTTCAGATAGCTGTCATTGCCATCCTGCCCGCAAATAAAGTCTTCCGCAGGATTCAGGTCCCCGGTCTGATCACCTGGAGTACAGTAATCCCCATCAGTACCACCGTCATGTGGATCAACAATCTTCAGCTTGGTGTAGTCGATATCGGCCGTGACACGAAAACGGTCATGCTCGGTAATCGGGAAACCGAAGTTGATGCCAATTCTGCCATCATCAGTTGCATAGTCGGTTGTTACCGAACCGCTGACATTACTCATGTCGGTTTCACTATAGCGCAAGGTAAAGCCCTGGCTAACGCCATCCATAGTGAAGTAGGGGTCGGTATAGCTGAGTTCGTAATAGGTCGTGACATCACTGGTATTGAATCCCAGCTTCACCTTCTTGCCGGTTCCAAAGAAGTTCTCTTCACTGATACTCGCCTGCAGTGAAACACCTCCCGACTGCGAGTAACCGACACTAGACATCAATTCACCGGAGCGGTGCTCAACCACGCTGACATTGATATCAATCTGGTCAGGCGCACCTGGTACAGGCGACGTGGTGATATCCACCTTGTCAAAATAACCGAGTCGCAACAGGCGCTCTTTCGACCTGGTCACCTGCTCGGCTGAATACCAGGCAGATTCCATCTGGCGGAATTCACGACGCAGCACGCGATCACGTGAACGTGTATTGCCCTGGATATTGATTCTGCGCACGTAAACGCGGCGACCTGGCTCAATGTAGAAAGTGACTGCGACTGTTTTCTTCTCTTCATCGATTACCGGAATCGGATTGACCTTGGCAAAAGCGTATCCCTGGTCAGATAGTGCACTGGTGAGGCGCTCGGCACTACGTACAACCAGCTTGCGTGAGAAGGGTTCGCCACGCACGAGGTGAATCAGCGGAAAGAGTTTCTCTGGCTCGACAATCGTCTTGCCCGCGATCTTTACATCGCTGAGCGTGTAGACATCACCCTCGCTGATATTCATTGTCAGGTAGACTTTTTCACTCTCGGGGCTGATGTTGACCTGGGTAGAATCGACATCGAACTTGATATAGCCGCGATCCATGTAATAGGAGCGCAGGGTCTCGATGTCGGCCGTCATCTTCTGGCGTGAATAGCGGTCTTCCTTGGTAAAACGCGAAATAATACTTCCGGTCGATTGTGACAATTCATCTTGCAGATCATCCTCGTCAAACGCCGTGTTACCGACAATGTTGATCTCCTCAATGTTGGCTGTCCTGCCCTCTCTGATCAGCAGGTCGACTGCAACACGGTTACGCTCAAGAGGAGTGATCACGGAATCGATCTGGACACTGTACTTGCCACGATCGAAGTAGGCGCTCTTGAGCCCCTCCTTGGTACGATCCAGCAGCAGCTCATTAAAAACCCGGCCCTCAACAAAGCCTACGGAACGCATACTCTCAAGGATCGTCTCGTCATCGATATCCTTGTTGCCTTCCAGCGTGATCGAGGCGATTGCAGGACGCTCGACAACTGAGACCACCAGAACATTACCGTCCTGCTCCAGTTGAACGTCCTTGAAAAAACCGGTGCCGTAGAGTGAACGGATAATTTCAGCAGGCGCATTCTGATCGACGCGATCACCCACTTCATAGGGAATATAGCTGAAGACGGTACCAGCCGATATTCTCTGTAATCCCTCTACGCGGATATCTTTGATAGAAAAGCTTGCAGCGAAGCCAACTGAAGAGATCAGCAGCGCAATTACTACAACAAAAAGACGAGATGTTTGCTTCATCATGGTTAACGAGCCCGGGGTTATATTATTCATTCTTGAGCAACAAAAAATCGATTACTCGGAGTATAAAGGAGTTTTGCCAATGTTGAAACGGGAAGCTGAACCTTAAGGAGCCTCAGATTTTGTCTACCTGAAAAAATTGCCGATTAAATTACGTCAGCTCAAGGCGAGAATCGCACGTAATTGCATCGCAATTTTGAGGATTTACAACGTAGAATTGGTGAATTCTCACGGTAAGGTCAAAAATTATGGCCTGACCAGAGAATCCTTAATCACCCGAAAAACCTGCCAAAATCGACATAGAGCGCCAGCAGCATGATGCCGAGCATGATCATCATGCCGATTCCCTGTGCGCGTGCCTGCACTGAGTCCGGCAGGGGCCGCCCGGCAAGGAATTCGATCAGGTATAAAACCAGGTGCCCCCCATCCAGCACCGGAATCGGCAGTAAATTAAGAATGCCGATCGTCACAGACAGCATTGCCAGGAAGCGAACAAAGGCGCCAATACCGATTTCCGCGGTGTCTCCTGCAGCCTTGGCAATGGTCACGGGGCCGCCAAGACTCTCGACAGAGAGCTGGCCGCTAAGCATGCCCCCGATCACTTTCAGTGTCAGGGCTGACATTTTCCAGGTTTCCTGCGCTGCTCTCTCCAGAGCGGCGAGCGGAGTGTAGTGAATCTCGGATCGATAGCGGCCGAAATCGACGTCATCGGTATAGCTAACGCCGGCAAAACCGATCACGCTGTCGCCACTCCCCTTCTCTCCCGGGATCAACTGCAGGAGCTGTAGCCGTCCGTTACGCTCAACTTCGACCTCAAGGCCGCGCCCCGGATTTTCACGGATTTCGCGGCTCCAGCCATGCCAGTCTTGAATTGGCTTGCCATTCACGCCGGTAACCCTGTCACCGGGCTGAAAACCGGCAGCCTCTGCAGGAGAGTCAGTGACAACCTCTCCGATTACGGCAGGAATATGGGGGAGCTTCTGTACCAATCCGATTTGACTGACAGCACCCTGGCTCTCGGTAAGCACCAACAGGGATTCAGCAGGCAGAAAGAGCTCTCTCTGCATACCATCCTCTCCAACGACGCTAACAGGCGCAGCCTCTCCGTCGACGGCATACTCAACCAGCTGATAAATCACACGCTCCCAGCTATTTGCCGACTCTCCGCCAACCTCGACAATCTCGTCACCGGAGCGGAATCCCGCAGCTGCAGCTGCAGATTCCGGGATCGGCTCATCCAGTATCGGCTTGAGCCCGGTTTCGCCGGAGAGAAAAATTGCCCAGTAGGCAAATATCGCAAAAATCAGGTTGGCAAGCGGACCGGCAAGTACGATTGCCGTCCTCACACCGAGTTTCTGACGGTTGAATGCCTTTGGCAGTTCTGCCTCGTCGACTCCGCCTTCACGCTCATCGAGCATTTTTACGTATCCGCCCAGCGGTATCGCGGCGACGACATACTCAACGCCATCGCGTGCAGTTCTTTTCCACAAAGGTGAGCCAAAACCGACCGAGAAGCGCAGCACCTTGACGCCCAGCTTGCGCGCCACCCAGAAGTGACCGAATTCATGCACGGTTACCAGCAATCCAATCGCGATTATGGTCCAGAAAATGGTTTGCAGCATAATCGCCTAGCCTCTTCGTGCCAGATGCTGATTCGCCACACTGCGACTCTCACGGTCCACATCCACCAGGTGCGCGATTGATTCGACTTCGCTGTTGGCAACATCTGCAAGCGTCTCTTCAATGAGTACCGGAATATCTGTAAAGGTGAGCTTGCGCTGAAGAAACGCATCCACCGCGATCTCGTTAGCGGCATTCAGTACCGCGGCGCTGACACCTCCACTGGAGATTGCATCATAGGCCAGCTGGAGGCAGCGAAAACGTTCAAAATCCGGTGCTTCAAAATCGAGACGGGCCACTTCAAACAGGTCAAGCGACGCCACCCCGGAGGTGATCCGTTCGGGCCATGCCAGTGCATGGGCGATCGGTGTACGCATATCAGGATTACCCATCTGCGCCAGCACCGAGCCGTCAACATACTCAACCATCGAGTGAATCACGCTCTGTGGATGCACCACCACCTGGATATCCTTGCATCCGACATCAAACAGCCAGCGTGCTTCGATCACTTCCAGCCCCTTGTTCATCATGGTGGCCGAATCGACGGAGATCTTCTTGCCCATATCCCAATTCGGATGGGCACACGCCTCTTCAGGCGTAACAGACTGCAACTCTGACAGGGATTTTGAGCGGAATGGTCCACCCGACGCCGTCAGCAGGAGTCGCCTGATACCATTTTCGACCTCTGTATCGGGTGCTGGCATACACTGGAACAGCGCATTGTGTTCACTATCGATGGGAAGAAGCCGTGCACCATTCTCCTTGACGGTGCGCATAAACAGCGAACCCGCCAGAACCAGCGACTCCTTGTTGGCAAGCAAAACACGTTTACCAGCCCGGGCAGCAGCAAGAGATGAACCGAGGCCAGCGGCACCAACGATTGCAGCCATGACCGTATCAACTTCCGGCAGGGCAACAACTGTTTCGAGTGAAACTGAACCACTGAGGACTTCTGTATCAAGATTTGCGGTAAGAACCTTCTCACGTAGCCGGCCTGCGGCCTGCGGATCAACCATAACAACGTATGGCGGTTTGAATTTCTCAACCTGGGACCACATGGCATCGACACTGGTGTTGGCAGCAAGAACCATTACCTGGTAACGATCGGGATGGCGCGCGATGACATCCAGCGTGCTAGTACCGATAGAGCCGGTCGAGCCCAGTACGACTACACCGATCATCCGTCAAAACCACCGAGCATGATCATTAATGCGAGAAACACGGGCGCTGCAGAAACCAGGCTGTCGATACGGTCCCAGACACCACCGTGTCCGGGCAGTAGCCGTCCACTGTCTTTCTCGCCGGCACGGCGCTTGACCATGCTCTCGAAGAGATCACCGGCAACCGATACCGAGGCGACAATGAGCGCTATCGCCGTCAGTGAAACATAACCGACAGGAACAGCGATGAGTTGCTTGACTACAACTACCCACAACAGGGCTGAGAGCATTGCACTGAAAAATCCTTCCCAGGTCTTGTTTGGACTCAGCACCGGAGATAATTTATTGCGTCCGAAACGCTTGCCTCCAAAGTATGCGGCAGTATCGGCAAGCCAGATCAGGAAGAGTAACGCCAGGGTCAGTTGCGGTCCAACTTCCGAAGAAAGATGCAGGCGTGACAGTGAGAACCAGGCAAAGGGAAGCAGCATGAGACCAAACAGTGCCACCACGGGCTGATTGGAAACCTGCTGAAGTGGCTTGCGCCCCCACACAAAGAGTGCGGCTGTCATCCCCATCCAGATTCCGGCAATCGCCAATATAGCAAGGTTGAGAACCGGGTCAGAGGCATTCAGCCACAAACCGATCATCAGGCCGGCCATGCTCAACAGGTAAAACAGCCTTTCGGCAATACCACGCAGACCCGCAAGTCTTGCCCACTCATTGCCGCATAGAAGGATAACGAGTAGCAGCGCGCCGGAGAACATCGGGTTGGAGAGCTTCAGAACTCCCAGTATGACCAGTGGCGCAAGCAGTAATGCCGTAATAACTCTAAGCTTTAGCATTTTTCACCCCCAACTGCTCACTGGTACGCCCGAAACGACGCTCCCTGTTGGCATAATCATTCAGGGCCAGGCGTAATGAGTCTGCCGAGAAATCGGGCCACAAGGTGTCGCTAAAATAGAACTCTGCGTATGCTGCCTGCCACAAAATGAAATTACTGATCCTCAACTCCCCGCCGGTGCGGATAAAGAGGTCAACTTCCGGCAGGTCTGAAAAGGAGAGCTGCTGAGAGAAACTGTTTTCATCAATATCATCGGCACTGAGTTGACCATCGGCGACCAGGCGTGCTGTCTTTTGAGCTGCCTGCACGATGTCCCAGCGACCACCGTATGAAACAGCAAGTTGCAGTACCATGCCACTGTTGCCGGCTGTTCGCTTTTCAGCAGCAACAATGGTATCCACAAGTTTCGATGAGAGGTTGGAGCGATTCCCGATGACACGGAAACGGATGCCTTGCTCCTGGAGCAGTTTCACTTCACGAGTCAGGGCTCGCAGAAACAGGTCCATCAAAAAGCTGACCTCTTTCTCCGGCCTGCTCCAGTTCTCACTGGAAAAGGCGAACAGTGTCAGCACCTCGATACCGGCAGTGACACTTTCTTCAATGACTGCACGCACACTCTCGGCACCGGCCTTGTGGCCAGCCTGGCGTGGTTTGCCTTGCTGCCTGGCCCAACGCCCGTTGCCATCCATGATAATGGCAACATGGCGTGGCACTCCTCGCCAACCGTCGTGACTCATTATCCTGCTCTCAGAGGAAATTGATGCAGAAGCATCAGATTGACATCAAGTCTTTTTCTTTGACTTCCAACGCCTGGTCAACTTCCTTGACATGCTGATCTGTCAATTTCTGGATAATCTCCTGGCCACGACGCTCATCATCCTCGGAAATCAGCTTCTCTTTAACCAGGTTTTTGAGATCACTGTTGGCATCACGGCGAATATTACGTACCGCTACCTTGGCGCCCTCACCTTCGCTGCGGACAACCTTGATCAGGTCCCTGCGACGCTCCTCGGTCAGTGGCGGCATGGGCACACGAATAACAGTACCTGCAGTATTGGGATTGAGACCAAGATCAGACTCGAGGATCGCTTTCTCAACCGCGCCCACCATGTTCTGCTCCCATGGCTGAATTGACAGTGTGCGACTATCCTCTACAGAGATGTTTGCAACCTGGTTGAGTGGTGTTGGATTGCCATAGTAGGAGACGCTCAGGTGATCGAGCAGGCTCGGATGCGCCCGGCCAGTCCTTATTTTTGACAGTTCGCGCGCCAGTGCCTCGACACTCTTGCCCATTCTGTCCGCTGCATCTTTTTTGATGTCATCAATCATCTGTCTTTCTCTCCTGCGTGCACAAGCGTACCAACCTCTTCACCTTCCACGAGACTCAGCAAAGCGCCGGCCTCATTGATATCCATAACCCGCAGCGGCATACCGTGATCACGGCACAACAGAATCGCTGTGAGATCCATTACACCGAGATTCTCGCGCACTACCCGATCATAATCCAGTCTTTCGTAACGTTTTGCCTGCGGATTTTTCAGCGGATCATCATCATAGACACCATCAACCCTGGTTGCCTTGATCAGGAGATCGGCACCAATTTCGACTGCTCGCAGAGCCGCCGCGGTATCCGTGGTGAAAAAGGGGCTGCCAGTTCCGGCTGAAAAGAGAGCTACACCGCCCGTTTCCAGAAAACGAACTGCTGCGTCACGCTGGTAGGGCTCACACACCTGTTGCATATCAAACGATGAGTAGACACGACTCGGTACCTGTAAACGACGCAGAAAATCGTGCATCGCAAGCGCATTCATGACAGTTGCCAACATCCCCATGTGATCACCGGTGACACGGTTAATGCCACTTTGCACCAGTCCGGCACCGCGGAAGATATTGCCGCCACCAATAACCAGGCCAACCTGCACACCCCTGGCGACGAGTTGTTGAAGATCAGCGGCAACGCGCTGCATGATCTCCGGATCAATGGCGGAATCGCCATTGCCCATGAGGGCCTCACCGGAGAGTTTCAGTAAAATACGCTGATAGCTCATTGAGTCATATCCTGTTGAATCACGCCCAGAAAAAAGGCGCCCCGTTCGGGACGCCTGTTCGGATCAGGAACCCTGGACCTGCGCCATAACCTCGGCTGCAAAATCCTCTTGTTTCTTCTCAATCCCCTCACCCACTTCGTAGCGCGTGAAGCTAATCACCTTTGCACCTGCCTTTTCAAGCAGCTTGCCGACAGTAACATCGGGATCCTTGACGAAAGCCTGACCGTTAAGAGTGATCTCCTCGAGGTACTTGCGAACACGCCCTTCAATGATCTTGTCGACGATCGCTTCAGGCTTGCCGCTCTCAAGAGCCTGGGAGCGAAAGATTTCACGCTCGCTGGCGAGCTTCTCGGCAGGAACATCGTCTGCAGAAACACATACAGGGTTGCTTGCAGCAATGTGCATTGCGATATCACGACCCAGCTCTGCGTCACCACCTTCCATATCGACGAGAACACCGATACGCACACCGTGACGATAAGAGTAGACTCCGCCACTGGAGTTGATACGTACAAAACGGCGCACGGACATGTTTTCACCGATTTTTGAAATCAGTGCATCACGTGTCGCAGCAATTGTTGCCTCTTCACCATCATGCAGAGGCATATCGACCAGTGTCTCAACATCCGCAACATCAGAGTTGAGCGTACGCTCTGCAACTGCATTGGCAAAAGATGAGAAGTTTTCATCCTTTGCAACAAAGTCAGTCTCACAGTTGACTTCAACCATTGCGGCTGACTTGTTGTCATCGCTGGCAGCAAAAACAATCAGACCTTCCGCAGCAATGCGTCCAGCCTTCTTGGCAGCTTTCGCCTGACCGGATTTACGCATATTCTCGATAGCGGTTTCGATATCGCCATCTGTTTCGACCAGTGCTTTCTTGCACTCCATCATGCCTGCGCCAGTTCTTTCACGCAGCTCTTTAACCAAAGACGCGGTAATCGCCATTACATCGACCTCGTAGGAATTGAATTAGGTTTGGGTTCCAGTAAGCCTTGCGAAGGAATTAACCTTCTGCAGGTGCTTCCGGTGCAGGTTCAGCTGCTGCTTCTGGAGTAGGCTCTGCAGCCGCTTCAGGTGCTGGTGCTGCAGGTGCAGTGTCACCACCGGCTGCAACTGTTGCTGCACTGGCACGACCTTCAAGAACCGCCGCAGATGCGCCCTGTACATATAGCTGTACTGCGCGGATAGCGTCATCATTTCCAGGAATGACGTAATCGATTGCATCCGGGTCATTGTTGGTATCAACGACAGCAATAACAGGAATCCCCAGCTTGCTGGCTTCAGCTACAGCATTCTTCTCGTAACCGCTATCTACAATAAAGAGCGCATCGGGAATGCCGTTCATGTGCTTGATGCCACCAAGACTGCGGTTCAGCTTTTCCATTTCACGAGTAAGAGTCAGTTGCTCTTTCTTGTTGAAACGGGTTGAAAGGCTACCATCCTCGCTCATGCTCTCAAGATCCTTGAGGCGCTTGATAGACTGCTTGATGGTTTTGAAGTTTGTCAGCATGCCGCCGAGCCAACGATGGTTGACATAGGGCATATTGCAACGCTCGGCTTCTTCGCGAATCACATCGCGTGCCGCACGCTTGGTGCCGACAAAGAGAACTTTGCCGCCATTGGCTGCAAGGGATCCGATGAAATTCATCGCATCATTGTGCAGTGGCAGGGTCTTCTCAAGATTAATGATGTGGATCTTGTTACGCTCGCCAAAGATGTAGTTAGCCATCTTCGGGTTCCAGTAGCGGGTCTGGTGACCAAAATGTACGCCTGCTTCAAGCATCTGGCGCATGCTGATATTTGCCATTTTTTAATAACTCCAATATCGGGTTGGGCCTCCATGTATCCCGACTCTCAACCTTCAAGAGGCACCCAGAAAATCGTGTCGATACATGTGCGGATTAACTTCACTGAAGCGACTTTGCTCCATGAAGGGCGCGATTTATAGCATAATGCGCGCCCAATCTCAATCTTTAACGGATAAGAGTCTGTATAATCCGCAGCAATACCTAACAGGGCAAACAACGAAATTATGGCCGTCACAATAAAAACAGCAGAAGAAATCAACAAGATGCGTATCGCCGGGCGACTCGCAGCTGATGTTCTGGACATGATCGGCGAACACGTCAAGATCGGCGTGAGCACCGAAGAACTCGACACTATTTGCCATGACTACATAGTCAATGCACAACAGGCAATTCCTGCCCCACTGAACTATCACGGCTTCCCGAAATCGATCTGTACATCTGTCAACCACCAGGTTTGCCATGGCATTCCAGGCGGCAAAAAACTTAAGAATGGCGATATTATCAATATCGATATCACTGTTATAAAGGATGGCTTCCACGGCGATACCAGCCGTATGTTCATTGTCGGCGAGGGTTCGATTCTCACCAGGCGCCTGATCGACATTACCCGCCAGGCGATGTGGAAAGGTATCGAGATGGTAAAGCCGGGCGTCCATATTGGCGATATCGGCCATGCGATCCAGACTCTTGTCGAGTCCAGTGGTTACTCAGTCGTACGCGAGTATTGCGGTCATGGCATCGGGCGCGAGTTTCACGAAGATCCGCAGATTCTCCACTATGGCACACCAGGTAACGGACTCACCCTCCAGGCAGGCATGTGTTTTACGATTGAGCCCATGGTCAACGCCGGTAAGCGTCAAATCAAACTCCTGCCCGACAAGTGGACAGTTGTCACCAAGGATCGCAAGCCTTCTGCCCAGTGGGAACATACGCTGGCTGTCACTGAAGATGGATTCGAAGTCTTCACCCTGGGTGCAGAAGAACGGAGTTGAACAATGCTTCCTGCTGAAATTGAACTCCCACTCCTGAAGACACTGGAATCTGCAGGAGACCATATCGGCGAGCTCAAAAGTTATATCGATGCCATCAACCAGGCCCTTCTAGCTGCTTTCAAAAAGGGCGCTTCCATCGATAGCGTCATTACGGGGCGTGCACACCTGGTCGATAAGCTGTTGCAGTCGATCTGGGAGCAGAAATGTGACCCTGATTGCGGAGCGGCCCTTATTGCTGTTGGTGGTTACGGCCGTGGTGAACTCCATCCCTCCTCGGACATTGATCTGCTGTTCCTTGTAGAAGAATCCCTTCAACAGGAGAGCGAAGAACAGATTTCTGCCATTGTCACCCTGTTGTGGGATATTGGGCTGAATATAGGACATAGCGTTCGCACACCGGAAATGTGTGCCACCGAGGCAGAGAATGACATCACTGTGACCACTACCCTGATGGAATCCCGCCTGCTGGCTGGTAGCGAAAGCCTCTACACCGAAATGCAGGCTGCAACCGGGCCGGACAAGGTGTGGCCGCCAGATGCCTTCTTCCAGGCCAAGCTTGAAGAACAACAGAGGCGGCACAAAAAATACGATGATACCGCGCACAATCTGGAACCCAATATCAAGGGCGGCCCTGGCGGCCTGCGCGATATCCTGATGATCCAATGGGTCGCAAGGCGCAAATTCGGAGTGACATCACTCAACGAACTGGTCGAACGCGGCATTCTCACCGAGGCCGAGTTCAGATCTCTTGAACTGGGTAAAAAACACCTGTGGCGCATTCGTTTCATGTTGCACACAATTACCGAGCGCGAGGAGGATCGCCTGCTGTTTGACCTGCAGCAGAAACTGGCAGCAGCATTTGAACACAGGGACAACGAGGCCAACCTCGCAGTCGAGCAGTTCATGCAGAAGTACTACCGGACCATTGCCCGACTGCAGCGTCTCAACGAGATACTCCTGCAATACTTTGAGGAATCGATCCTCAACGCGGATGAGAAGCGCGAAATTACAGTGCTGAACCGCCGTTTTCATATCGTCAATGGCTACATCGGGGCTGTCGACAGCCAGATTTTCAGCCACAGGCCGCTGGCACTGCTGGAAATCTTCTTTCTCATCACCCAGAACCCCATGATCCGTGGCATACGTGCCTCAACGATCCGCCTGATACACGAGCACTTGCACCTTATCGATCGTCGTTTTCGTAACGACCCGAAGGCAAAACAGCTTTTCCTGCAGATTGTCAGACAATCGCATGGTGTTTACCGAGTGCTGCGCAGCATGAACCGTTATGGCTTGCTGGCTGCCTATATTCCCGCCTTCACCAATATCGTCGGACGTATGCAATACGACCTGTTTCATGTCTACACAGTCGATACGCATACCCTGTTCCTGATTCGAAATATGCGACGCCTGACGGTTCCTGAACTGAGCAGTGAATTCCCTTTGGCGAGTGAGATAATGGCTTCAATTGATCAGCAGGAGACCCTGATTCTGGCCGCCCTGTTTCACGACATAGCAAAAGGTCGTGGCGGTGACCATTCGGAACTCGGTGCGGTTGATGCGCTTCATTTCTGCCGTGCACACAATTTGTCCGAACAGCAGGTGCACCTGATCTCCTGGCTGGTAAAAAACCACCTGGTGATGTCGATGACTGCGCAGCGCAAGGACATTGAAGATCCGGACGTCATCCGCAACTTCGCAAAGCTTGTGATGACGCCGAAACACCTCAAGCACCTCTACCTGCTGACACTGTGCGACATGCGTGCAACCAATCCGAAACGCTGGAATGGCTGGAAAGATACCCTGCTTAAACAACTCTACCGCCACACGCTCAGAGAGCTGAACAATCCACAGTCTGAAGCGGATGATTACTCCGAGCTGCAGAAAAAGCAGACACAGGCACGCGAGGAACTTGCCGATCAGGACCAGAAAGCGGTGACACAATTATGGATGCAATTTAGTACTGACTACTTTCAACACCATAGTGTGCAAGAGATAGCCTGGCACGCTGATGTCATTCTCTCCACCCCGGAACATGAATATCCACAGGTTCGTATCCAGTGTGAAATGAAGCCGGGTGCGAGCGAGATTCTTATTGTCGATATCGATCATGACAACCTGTTTGCCATCATCACCTCGATAATTGACCAGTGTGCGCTCAACATAGTACAGGCACGCTGTGAAACCACGGATGACAACAAGGCAATCAACAGCTTTTCGGTACTTGAGGAGGACGGTAGCCTGATCTGTGACAGGCACCGCGAGGAAGAGATTCGCTCTCGCCTCATCGACGATATAAAGAATCTTACCGAGCCACCGGTCAATTCACGACATGTTCCGCGCCAGCTTAAACATTTCGAGATTCCCACGACCATCGAGTTCAGCCAGGACAAGACCAACATGCGCACTTTACTGCGACTGCAGACTGCTGACAGGCACGGTCTGCTGTCGCGCGTCGGTCTCGCCCTCAGCCAGGCTGAGGTGCGTCTGCTGAACGTCATTATCGCTACTGTGGGAGCAAAGGCAGAGGACACTTTCTTCCTGGTCGACCGTAATGACGAACCCATTACCGACCCGGAGCATCTTGAACGCATCAAGTCGCTGCTGCTAGAGCACCTCGAATAGCAGGATAGCCAGACCAGAACGCAAAAGACCGCCACGAGGGCGGTCTTTTGCGTTAATAATTGTAATCCGGGGCAAGCCCCGGGCAGCAATCAAACATCTCTTGCTCTCTTACATATTAACCAACAGCGGTGCGATAACCAGTGAGACTATCGCCATTACGTTGATGAGGATGTTCATTGATGGACCAGAGGTATCCTTGAAGGGGTCGCCTATGGTGTCACCAACAACGACGGCCGTGTGAGTCTCGGAACCCTTGCCACCAAGATTACCCTTCTCGACATACTTCTTGGCGTTATCCCAAGCACCACCGGCATTCGCCATGGTGATTGCCAACAGAACACAAGCCAGCAGAGCGCCACCCAGCATACCACCTAGCGCTTCAGGACCAAGACCGAAACCGACAACGATTGGTGCACCAACGGCAATCACACCTGGCAGCACCATCTTCTTCAGTGCAGCGGTAGTTGCAATATCGACACAACGCTCAGTATCAGGCTTGGCTGTACCTTCCAGAAGACCGGGGATCTCGTGGAACTGGCGACGAATCTCATGGATCATGTCGAACGCGGCTTCACCGACAGCAGTCATAGTCAGGGATGCAATCAGGAATGGCAGCATGCCACCAATCAGCATTCCACCAAGTACCAGCGCGTTACCCAGTTCGAGAGCAAAATCCGGCTTGCTTGCTGCAATGGTTTCCACGAAGGCGGTAATAATCGCCAGTGCAGCCAGTGCAGCAGCACCGATTGCAAAGCCTTTACCGATCGCCGCTGTAGTATTACCCAGTTCATCAAGTGAATCGGTAATAGCGCGAACTTCAGGACCAAGTTCCGCCATCTCGGCAATACCGCCGGCGTTATCGGCAACAGGACCGTAAGCATCGATTGCCATAGTAATACCGACGGTAGCCAGCATGCCGACAGCCGCGATACCGACACCGTAGAGACCGGCGAGCCAGTCAGAGGCAATAATAATGGCAACAATCGACAACAGAGGAATCACCACTGATTGCATGCCGATTGCAAAACCGGCGATGACAACGGTTGCAGGTCCGGTATCACCGGCTTCAGCAATCCTTCTTACCGGGGAACCGTTAGTGTAGTACTCGGTTACCAGTCCGATGACGATACCGCCGAGCGCGCCAGCAAGCACTGAACCCCAAACGCCGACCGAAACACCTGTCATGGTCACTACGAAGTAGGCCAGAACCATGAAAAGAATGGTCGCTCCCATGGTGCCGATACGCAGTGCCACCGCAGGCTCCTTACCGGAAACCAGCTTGACTGTGGCAATACCGAGAATCGAGCTCAACAGGCCGGCAGACGCCAGCAGCAATGGCAGACTCATGAGTGCTTCCTGCGTACCCAAACTGGCAAGCGTCGCCGCTGACAACGTTGATGCAATCGCGATAGTAGCGATCATGGAGCCACAGTAGGACTCGAAAATATCCGATCCCATACCGGCAACGTCACCAACATTATCACCGACATTATCAGCAATAACACCCGGATTACGTGGATCATCTTCAGGGATACCTGCTTCTATCTTGCCAACCAGGTCGGCACCAACGTCCGCACTCTTGGTGAAGATACCGCCACCGACACGAGAGAAGAGCGCAACCGTGGAAGCACCCATGCCGAAACCGTGGATCGCATGAGCCGTCTCGGGATCACCGCCAAACACCAGGTAGAGAGAACCAAGGCCAATCAGACCCAACGAGGCAACTGCCAGTCCCATGATGGAACCGCCAAAGAAGGCAACTGAAAGTGCTGCCGCTGGACCTTCGTCTTTTGCAGCACAAGTGGTGCGCGAGTTGGCGTGGGTGGCCGTATACATACCAATCCAGCCAGCGGTAGCAGATGCAAGTGCACCGACCAGGAATGCCAGCGCTGTTTCCCAGCCAAGGCTGAAGTAGAGGCCAACCAGCAGAACCAGGGAAAACATACCCAGCATACTGTATTCGCGTTTGATAAAGACCATCGCACCGTGATGAATCTCATCACCGATCTCGCCAACTCGGTCGATTGTCACCGGGTGGCGCTTGACCATACTAAAAATGACAAAGCCTAGTACAAGCCCTATCACTCCAAAAGAAACTGCTATTTCACCAGTCATAACTTACCCCACTTATATGTGTAATTTTTTTTACAATGTAACTTGAATGGTTTTTTACTTAGCAGGACAAAGTCTATGCTTTGAATGTCTCTAAGTATAGGGATTCAGGCATAAAAAAATGCACCACTAGGGTGCATTTTTTTATGGTGTATTGCACAATGCTCACTCAAACGGGTGTCGCAGAATCATGGTTTCCGCGCGATCCGGACCGGTTGAAATGATGTCGATCGGAGTCTCGCAGAGCTCCTCGATCTTGCGCAGATACTTCCTTGCAGCTTCCGGCAGCTCGTCATAATTCTTGACGCCAACCGTCGATTCGCTCCAGCCTGGAAGCTCTATATAGATTGGCTTGCACTGCTCAAACAGATCAGCCCCGGCTGGTGGGTGCGTCACTTCTTCGCCATTGAGATCGTAGGCAACACAGATTTTCAGGGTGTCCATACCGTCAAGTACATCGAGCTTGGTAATGCACATACCTGTCACGCTGTTGATCTCGAGAGAACGGCGCAGGGCAACTGAATCAAGCCAGCCGCAACGACGTTCACGCCCGGTAGTGGCACCGAACTCATGGCCCTTTTCACCGAGATGGTGGCCATCCTCGTCAAAAAGCTCCGTCGGGAAGGGCCCGGCACCAACGCGAGTGGTATAGGCCTTGACGATGCCAAGAATATAATCGAAATCGCGCGGACCAACACCTGAACCTGCAGCAGCTCCACCGGCAGTGGTGTTAGAAGAGGTCACATAAGGATATGTACCGTGGTCAATATCCAACAGGGCGCCCTGGGCACCTTCGAACATGATGCTCTTGCCCTCGCGGCGCATGCGATGCAGGATACCGGGAATATCGTCGATCAAACCAATCAACTGCTCACGCTGCTCCAGAGCCTCATCAAGTACCGCCTGGTAATCAACCGCATCCTGCTTGTAGTAGTTAACCAGTGCAAAGTTGTGATACTCCATCACTTCTGCAAGACGCGCCTTGAAGTGCTCAACATCTACCATCTCACCCAGTCGGATGCCACGGCGAGAAATCTTGTCCTCGTAAGCTGGACCGATACCACGACCCGTGGTGCCGATCGCCTTTTTGCCACGTGCAATCTCGCGCGCCTGGTCGAGCGCAATATGGTACGGCAGGATCAGTGGGCAGGATTCGCTGATACGAAGACGTTCACGTGCCGGTACACCGGATTCTTCAAGCATCTGCAGCTCTTCGAGCAGTGCTGCAGGAGAGAGCACCACGCCATTCCCGATCAGGCACAGCACGTTTTCACGAAGTACACCGGATGGAATCAGGTGCAGAATCGTCTGCTGCCCATCGATAACCAGCGTATGACCGGCATTATGCCCGCCCTGGAAGCGCACAACCGCCGACGCTTTATCAGTCAGCAGGTCAACGACCTTGCCCTTGCCTTCATCTCCCCACTGGGAGCCGATTACTATGACATTCTTGCCCATCTCTACACTTCCGAAAATAAAATCAAAAAAACTTGTGTCAATTCCCTTTCTCGACACGCCAGCCAGCATCTGTCTTGCGTATAACCTCGCCGCACTCCATAGCGACCATATCAACATCCTGCCCCGGCAACTCCTGGATTACGATGCGTCCTTCCTGACGCAAGCTGTTAACCAGCGCAAGCAATTCAGCATCTTCACCCCAGGGAGCCAGAATGCGTGTCGGTTGTTGCGCCTGCTGTACAGAGCCAAGCTCCGAAAGAACACGCAAATCTGTGCTGAAACCTGTTGCCGGACGAGCACGTCCGAAAGCACGACCAATATCATTATAGCGACCACCGCGTGCTATCTCGGTACCACTGCCCGGTGCAAATGCTGCAAACACAATACCTGTCTGGTAGTGATAGGCGCGCAGTTCGGCAATATCAATATGCACACTCGCCTCGCTGACTCTCGATGCGATCGCGGTGGCGATCTGCTCAAGATTCTCAAGCGCCGCCTTGACCTCTGGTGATGCCTTAGCCAGCCTGTTTTTCGCATCATCAAGCGTTGAAATATCGCCACTCAGACTCGGCAGAGCCAGCAGCATGTCGGCCATGTCACTGTCCAGCTCCAGCTCAGCGATCAGGCTCTCGATCTCTGGCAGCGCCTTGCGCTGCAGCGCATCGAACAGCACCATTTCATCTTCACTGCTGATACCTGCCTGCTCGACAAGGCCACGATAGATGCCCACGTGCCCGAGGTCGAAATGAATACGCGGCAAACCCGCTGCCTTTAGCGTCTCCAGCATCAGGGTCAGAACCTCGACATCACTGGCAACACCGTCATGACCAAAAAGCTCGGCGCCTACCTGTAGCGGGCTGCGTGAACCGCCAAAACCATCGGGACGAGTCCACAATACATTACCGATATAACAAAGCCGTGACGGTTTGTCGCTGCACAACTTGTGTGCATCGATGCGTGCAACCTGCGGTGTCATGTCTGCACGCAGACCCATCATGCGGCCGCTCAGCTGATCGGTCAGTTTGAAAGTTTTCAGATCAAGATCTGCACCGGTTCCGGTGAGCAGCGATTCGACGTACTCGACCAGCGGCGGCATCACCAGCTGATAACCCCAGCTGTGGTACAGGTCCAGTAACTGCCGGCGCAACTGTTCAACCTGTTCCGCCTGTGGCGGTAACAGTTCGTCTATGCCTTCCGGCAGCAACCAGTGTTCATTTTGCCTTTTCATCATTCTCTATGTCGTTTTCTACAGACGCACCAGGTAAAGCAGGACAAGGCCGGCAATCATACTGATTATCCCCGCCGTTCGCATCGAATTGTCGTCCATGTCGGACATTTTACGCATTGTCTCGCGAAATTTCTGTGACGAGAGAAAGGGAAAAATTCCCTCGATAATCATTAACAGCGCAAGTGCCGCCCACAGATCCTGCATAGTCTAGCCCGGGTCAATCCTGAAAAAGGCCGGGACAAGCCCGGCCTGTGCAACTAACTCAACAATCTGATTCTACTGCGATTGCTGATTCAAGTAACGAAAAAATTCCGATTCAGGATTCAACAGCATCACGTCACCACCCTGCTCGAAGATGGTGCGATAGGAGCTGAGACTGCGCCAGAAGGCATAGAATTCAGCATCCTGTTCAAATGCAGTGGCGTAAATCTCTGCAGATTTCGCATCACCCTCACCACGGATTTTCTCCGCATCACGATAGGCTTCAGCTAGCAGTTCAGTACGCTCGCGCTCTGCCTCTGCGCGAATCCTTTCGGCTGCCTCGGCACCCTGTGCACGCAGCTCCTTGGCCGCACGTTCACGCTCGGTACGCATACGACGGTAGATCGCCTCGCTCAACTGCGGGGGGAAATCAACCTTCTTGACACGTACGTCGATAATTTCAACACCAAGGTCAGATGCATCTTCAGAAGCCGACTTCGCAAGCAATTCCATGATTTCAGCACGTTCACCAGAGATAACTTCCTGGATGGTGCGCTTGGCGAACTCGTCACGCAGTGCCGTGTTGATTCGTTCGCCCAGCAGCTCAGCTGCACGTCGCATGTCACCGCGCGTGGTACGGTAGAACTTTTCGACCTGTAAAATGCGCCACTTGACGAAAGAGTCCACCACGACGAACTTCTTCTCAATGGTGAGAAATTCCTGTGGACGTGAATCAAGCGTCTGTATGCGGCGGTCAAACTTGATTACGGAGTTGATCAGCGGGATACGGAAATGGACACCCGGATCATATTCGGTCTCGACGATCTCACCGAGACGCAGCTTGATAGCAACCTCGCGCTCATCGACGACAAATGCCATAGAAACCAGTGCAACCAGTGCAACCAGTACGATTCCAACGATTAATTTACCCATCAACGAGTCCTCCTGTCACGGCTGCCACGCGAATCAACACGCTCTGTTGCCTGGCTGTCGCCGGGATCTGCCGCCGTCGTCCCAAGATCATCGAACTGCTCCTGCTGAGGAGCTGTACGGGTGCGCTGCTTCATCAACTGGTCCAGCGGAATGTAGGTAAGATTATTGCTTGAGTTGGTATCCATGACCACTTTACTCGTGTCACTGTAGACCTGCTCAACAGTTTCCAGATAAAGACGCTGGCGTGTCACTTCTGGCGCCCTCTTGTACTCGCCAAGGAGCGAGAGAAAGCGCGCAGACTCACCTTCAGCCTCTGCAATGACCTGGGCCCTGTAGGCCTTGGCATCTTCAAGACGACGGGCAGAAGCACCACGTGCACGCGGTACAATCTCGTTAGCATAGGCCTCGGCCTTGTTTTCGAAGCGCTCCTTGTCCTCGCGCGCCTTGTTGACGTCATCAAACGCCTCTTTTACAGCAGGTGGTGCACCCGCACGCTGAATATTGACACCAACAATCTCGAGACCCGTCTGATAACGTTCGACCAAAGTACGCAGGCCCTGCTCTACAGCGTCTGCAATCTGGCTACGATTTTCCGAGACGATAATGCTGTCGAGTGGATTCTGTCCCACAACCTCACGCAGCGTCGTTTCGGTCGCATCGCGTATGGTTTTCTCCGGGGCAAAGTCCCTGAACAGGTAGGTTTCAGGAGCTGAGATGCGATACTGCACCTTGAGTTCCAGGTCGACGATATTTTCATCGCGCGTCAGCATGTGTGCTTCAACTTGAAAGTTCTCGACATTATCAACGTTAACCTTGATAACTTCCTCTATTGGATAAGGGATATGCCAGTTTGGCCCCGGTTGGGTAACATCCCCGAAGGCACCAAAACGCAACACAACACCACGTTCTGCCGGCTGCACAATATAGAACCCGCTCGCAGCCCAGACTGCCGCAGCAACCACCAACAGTGCAGCGACACCCTTGCCGCCAATACCGCTGGGAAAGCCACCGCCACCACCGGAGCTTTCACCGCCGCCGTTGCCACGCGATTTGCCAAACAGCCCGCCAAGCTTCTTCTGCAGATTCTTGACTACTTCGTCTAGATCAGGCGGGCCGTCATTACGATTGCCTCCACCCCAGGGGTCGCGATCGCCGCCACCCGGTTGATTCCATGCCATTCAAAACTCCGGAATAGTAATTTAATAATGGACAAATAATGCCAAAGCACGAATTCTAGCCGGATTGGCGCACAATTCATACCATACACTTCAAGTGATTTTGGACTACTTCACTCTGCGGATGGTTCCTCGCCCAACAGAGGGAAGTTCTTTTTGAGTTGATTGAAGCTGCGCAGGGGCATCCTGAAACTGACGATCGTATCGCCCTTTTCCGAGTATTTCTCCTCGAGGATGTCTGCTTCACGGTAGAGTGCAGCTCGCAATGCGCCTTCTGACGGGGGCAATTCGACTGTTTTCGTCACCTGCTCACTCGCCGCGAGTTCTGCCAGCACCTCGATAAGCAGGTTAATTCCCTCACCACTGACGGCAGAGAGCCAGACCTTGATCGGACGCCCCTCATCATCTCTTTCGATACGCGGCTCGACCTCTTCCATTCGGTCGATCTTGTTCATTACGATCAGCTGAGGGATGGTTTCCGCGTTGATCTGTTGTAACACATCATCCACTTCGGCAACCTGTATTTGATATTGCGGATTGGAGGCATCAACAACATGCAACAGCAGGGAAGCATCAATGGTCTCCTGCAGGGTTGACTTGAATGCCGCGATCAACTCGTGCGGAAGACGCGAAATAAATCCGACCGTATCTGCCAGCACCAGCGAGGTATTATTCGGTAATTCAAGCCGCCTGAGTGTTGGATCAAGTGTCGCAAACAGTTGGTCCTGAGCGTAGACATCGGCCTCAACGAGACGATTGAAGAGAGTGGATTTGCCGGCATTGGTATAACCGACCAGGGAAACGGTAGGCGTATCTGCACGGCGACGTGCCTTGCGCCCCAGTTCGCGCTGGGCATCAACTTTATCAAGACGCTTCTGGATACGGGTGATACGCGCCCCGATGAGCCGCCGGTCTGTCTCCAACTGGGTTTCACCCGGTCCACGCAGGCCGATACCACCCTTCTGACGTTCGAGGTGAGTCCAGCCTCTTACCAGACGCGTGGAGAGGTGCTTGAGCTGCGCCAGCTCAACCTGCAGCTTGCCCTCGAAGGAGCGTGCACGCTGGGCGAAAATATCCAGTATCAGGCCGGATCGATCGAGTACCCGGCAGGAGAGTTCGGCTTCGAGGTTGCGTTCCTGGGCAGGTGATAGCTCATGATCAAATATCACCAGCTCGCCGTCGTGCATGGCAAGCAGTTCCTTGAGCTCTTCGAGCTTCCCCTTGCCGATAAATGTCCTGCTATCCGGTGATGTACGCACACCTGTCAGCTGTGCAATCGCCTCTGCACCGGCAGAACCGGCGAGTTCAGCAAACTCCTGGAGCTCCTCCTCGTCTGGCTGCCCGGAAAAACCGACATGCACAAGGACGGCACGCTCACCACTATCCGGGCGTTCGAAAAGCTCCACGAGTTAATCAGAACCTGAAAATAATGATATCAGGCGTTACCCGGCTCAGGCTGGTCAGAATCTTCTTCAGTGGCGAGACGGACATTCCGTGCTGGCACAATGGTGGAGATGGCGTGCTTGTAGACCATCTGGCTGACAGCATTCTTGAGCAGAACAACAAACTGATCGAAAGACTCGACCTGGCCCTGCAGCTTGATGCCGTTCACAAGGTAAATCGAAACAGGTACACGCTCCTTACGCAGCGCGTTGAGGAAAGGATCTTGTAAATTTTTCCCTTTTGACATGATGGTATATCCTTTTGTGGCTTGGTTATTGTAATTTTTTGGCGTAAAACACCGGCGCCAGTCTGCCTATCATAGACATCTACAGCTTGAAACTCAATGGACTCCGAAATGGTGTAAATGTTCCCCAAGCTCACTACGCTGTTTCAGCCAGATCGCATCCTCCTCCTTTCTGAGCCATGTCATCTGGCGCTTGGCGAGCTGCCGCGTGGCCGTGATCGCCGTCTCAACCATCTCATCATGACTGATTTCGCCGCGAATATACTGCAACATCTGGCGGTAACCGACGCTGCGCATCGAGGGCAAATCGGGGGCGAGGTCATATTTCTCCAGCAGGGAGCGAACCTCATCCTCGAAGCCCTGTTCCAGCATCTGCCTGAAACGCACAGCGACCCTCTCACGCAACTCCTCTCGGCCAAAGGGCGCCCATACCAGCTTCAGAACCCGGTACGGAAGTAGCTCCTGTTTTTGCTGCTGCACCTCCGTCATTGGCTTGCCGGTAATACGATAGACTTCCAGTGCGCGTTGGATACGCTGCGGGTCGTTGGGATGAATTCGCTGTGCCGCTGCCGGATCTACCTGTTGCAACTGCCGGTGCATCGCTTCCCAGCCGTCCTGCTGCGCCTCTTCGAGCAACTGCGTCCGAACCGACTCATCCGCCTCCGGTAGTGGCGACAGGCCGTGCTGCAGGGCGCGAAAATAGAGCATGGTGCCACCGACCAGCAAGGGAATACGCCCGGCCTCAGTGATCTGTTGCATCTCGCACAGTGCATCCTCGCGAAAACGTGCTGCTGAATAGGCCTCGTCCGGGTCACAGATGTCGATCAGCCGGTGTGGCGCAAGGTGTAATTCATCTGGCGTCGGTTTCGCGGTGCCGATATTCATATCACGGTAGACCAGCGCAGAATCAACGCTGATGATGTCGCACGGCAGGCCCTCAACCAGCTCCATTGCCAGCGCTGTCTTGCCCGACCCGGTAGGCCCCATAATAAAAATAGCAGGTGGCAGTTGCTGTTTCATTGTCCGCGGCTGAACCACTTGTCGATCTCACCAAGCCCGAGTTGAACCCAGGTTGGACGGCCATGATTACACTGACCGCTGCGTTCAGTCTCTTCCATGTCGCGCAGCAATGCATTCATTTCAGGTAGCGTCAGGCGCCTGTTCGCTCTCACCGAGCCATGGCAGGCAATTGTGCCGAGCATCTCGTTGATATTCTCCGCGACACGCTGACTATTACCGTGGACCGCAAGGTCAGCAAGGATATCACGCAACAGCTGTTCGGCATTGGCACCCTGCAGATAGACCGGCATGGATCGAATCACAAGTTTTTCCTTGCCCAGTGCATCAATCTCCATACCCAGTTCCAGTAACTGATCACGGCACTCTCGTGCCAGTTCCGCTTCACGACTGCTGACATCGACTGAGACTGGAACCAGTAACGGTTGTGAACGCATACCGCCCTCCTCCAGCGCCAGTTTCATGCGCTCGTAGGTGATACGCTCATGGGCTGCATGCATATCGACCACAACCATGCCCTCACTGTTCTCGGCAAGAATATAGATGCCATGCAACTGCGCCACCGCGTAACCCAGCGGCGGCACACTCTCATCACCAACGGGCACTTGCATCTCATCTGATTGCTGCTGAATGCCGACTGCCGGTTGCTGTCTGCCGGATGCAGGCATCTGCAGGCGATTAACCGCCTCATAAGTTGCCTGCTTGTCGCGCACAGAGAGACCGAGTGACTGCTGTGGAGGCACCGCCGCTTGTGTATAGGCGGGCCTTCCCGGAGAAAAGGAAGATTGTGCAGTCGACGACACGCCCTCTTCGCTGCCAGCGGGTAGATCACCAGGACGACTCTCACCAATCACCTTGTGCAGGGTACGGAAGAGAAAATCGTGAACAAGGCGGCCTTCCCTGAAACGCACCTCGTGCTTAGTGGGATGCACGTTGACATCAACAAGCACCGGATCGAGCTCAAGGTAGAGAACATAGGCGGGATGCCTGCCGTGAAAAAGCACATCCTGAAACGCCTGGCGGATAGCGTGCGCAACCAGCTTGTCACGCACCATGCGGCCATTGACGAAAAAGTGCTGCATATCGGCCTGGCTACGCGAAAAAGTCGGCAAGCCAACCCAGCCCCACAAATGCAGACCTGCCGCCTCGTGATCAAGCTCGAGGCAATTCTCAACAAAGCCCTTGCCGAGGAGTTGTGCCAGGCGTTGCAGCTGCTGCTCTCGCTGCATGGCAGGCGCAAGGCGCAACACCTCACGACCATTATGGGTTAACCGGAAACCGACATCGAAACGTGCCAGCGCAATGCGTCGTAGCAGCTGCTCAATGTGACCGAACTCGGTCTTCTCGGTTTTCAAAAACTTGCGGCGTGCCGGAGTATTGTAGAAAAGATCGACCACTTCCAGCGTCGTGCCAACAGGGTGTGCTGCCGCACTCACCTCGCCGGCAGAATCGACCATGGTGGCATGCGCATCATCTGCAGTACGAGATGTCAGGGCAAGACGTGATACCGAGGCGATACTCGGCAGGGCTTCACCACGGAAACCCATACTGGCTATGCGCTCGAGATCTTCCAGTGATGTAAGTTTACTGGTTGCATGGCGTGATAGTGCCAAGCCGATATCATCAGAAAGAATCCCGTGACCATCATCACGGATGCGGATGCGCTTGACGCCGGCCTGATCAACTGCAACATCAATATCTGTTGCGCCGGCATCCAGGCTGTTTTCGACCAACTCCTTGACCACGGAAGCCGGGCGCTCGACAACCTCGCCAGCGGCTATCTGGTTGATGAGGACTGAAGGAAGGGCGTGTACGCGCCGAAAAGTGTTACTCACGTTGAATCGGTTGGTAGAAGTGCGATTTTCAATAGGGTATCACTCTATCACAGAGTCACTACATGCTGGATGCTGACTGCTGTTTTGTAGGAGCCCCCCGGGCGATTGAAACTGCCACATAATCACGGCGAGTACGCCGCTCTTACAAGCCGTTATCCCTCAGCAGGAATTTTCAGCACCTGTCCGATGCGGATGCGATCGCCATTGATATTGTTGACACTACGCAGCGCAGAGGTACTGACGCTGTATTTGACCGCAATTTCCGACAGGGTATCGCCCGGGGCGATGACATACTTGTCACTTTTTACCGGGTCGTTACGACGCGCCAGCCAGGTATCCGGCGGTGGCGATTTGTGAAAATAGGTACGGATACCACCAAGAATCGCTTCTGCAAGCTTCTTCTGGTAACTCGCCTTACGCAGTTTTTTCTCTTCTCCGGGGTTGGAGATAAAGGCTGTTTCAACAAGCATCGAGGGGATGTCAGGCGACTTGAGTACGACGAAACGCGCTTTCTGCACCTTGCGTGAGTGTGTCGGCCCCAGTTTGCGCAGGTTTCGGAGTGTCTTACCGGCCACATCGTGGCTGACCTGCATGGATGCAGACTGGGACAGATCCAGTAGTACTGAGGCAAGGACATTATCCTTGTCATCGAGGCTCACGCCGCCAACCAGGTCGGAAGAGTTCTCCTTCACCGCAAGCCACTTTGCCGCCTCACTTGAAGCACCACTCTTGGACAAGACGTAGACCGATGCACCATGTGCACGAGAGTCCTTGAAAGCATCCGCATGGATGGAGACAAAGAAGTCAGCTTTTTGCTTGCGTGCAATCACCATACGTTTGCGCAACGGAATATAGTAATCGCCCTTGCGTACCAGCACGCCCTTCATGCCGGGCTCGGCATCGACCAGCGCCTTGAGTTTTTTCGATATAGAGAGCACTACATCTTTCTCACGCGTACCGCGTTTACCGCGTGCGCCCGGATCTTCACCACCGTGTCCGGCATCAATCGCAATGACCAGGTCCCTGGCTGGCTTGGGAGGCTCAGCCGGGGTTTTAGCAACTTTTGCAGTTGTAGCGGCTTTTTCTGTTTTTGCCGCTGCCGCTGCTTTTGTCGCCTTCTCGGCTTTTGCGAGACGTGCAAGAGCCTCGTCAACACCTGTTTCTGCGCTGACCTGTTTTTTCTCATAAAGATCAACAACCAGGCGGTGGCCGTAGGAACCGTTCGGCTTGAGCTGGAAACTTTTCGCCGTGGCGTTCTCCTTGAGATCGAGAACCAGTCGAATACCGCTTTTATCACGAACACCGCTGCGCATCGCCTTGACGAAACGGTTGTCAATCAGTGTGGGAGAGTTGTCTGTGAGTCGACAGTTTTTGATATCGATAACAATCCGGCCGGGATTATCGAGACTGAATATCCTGTGTTCAACCTGCCCGGTGGTGTCAAAAACCAGGCGCGTGCGCTCAGGTGCACTCCAACTGCGCACACCCTTGATCTGCTCACCGGCCAACAGCGGGACAGAGACAAAGCAGCTTGTGAGCAATGCCAAAGAAATCAGCAGACGCGCAAACACAAAAACCCTCCTCGACCCTTTAATAGTTAAAAAATAGCATAAAACAATGCTTTCTCCAATAATTTCCTAGAGATAGGCATCTTTTTTAATAAATAATTTATATAAAAGGAAGGTATTACCCCGACACCTTCTGCAGCAGAGAGCGCCCTGAAGCACTGCAACTCGTCAGATTTAACTCACGCCCCTGTTGACGATGAGCTATTTCTATCAGCAAATCGGCAGGCGGCAGACCCGATACTCCCCTCTCCGGCCATTCGAATACCAGCACACCGTGACCAACCATGTCGCGTAGTCCTAGGTAATCGAGTTCTTCAGGGTCGGCGAGGCGATAGAGATCGAAATGGTAGAGACTGATGACATCCAGTTCGTAGGGCTCCATGATCGTATAGGTCGGGCTTTTGACCGCCTTCTGCCAGCCAAGACCACGCAGCATACCTCGCACCAGGGTTGTTTTGCCCGCACCCAAATCCCCCTGCAGGTAGATGACAAACCCCCCTTTGGCAACGGCTGGCAACAGTGAACCGAGTTGCGCACCGAATTCCTGCTGTTGCTGTTCTGAGTCGAGCTGTATCTGCATCAGTTACCCCAACAATGAACGCAGTTTCGGCAAAAGATCAGATGCGATCATGCCACGCATACCATCACGTGCCACCAGGTCACCGGCCGCCGCATGCAGGCAAACACCGATTTCAGCTGCAGATGCCATGTCATATCCCTGCACAAGCAGGGAGCCGATCACACCACTGAGCAGATCACCCATACCAGCAGTCGCCATGCCCGGATTGCCCTCGCTGCAGATTGCAGGACGGCGTCCTGATCCATAGCAGATCACACTGCCGGCTCCCTTGAGAACAATGACACCACCGTAGCGCTTCTGAATCTCTTCGGCTGCAGCAATCCTGTCGCTGGCTATTTCGGCTGTTGAGCAATCAAGCAGTCGTGCTGCCTCACCCGGATGTGGTGTCAATATCCGTTTCTCATTCCTGTCCGGTTGTTTTGCCAGCAGGTTGAGTCCATCAGCATCGATCAGCACGGGCAGTTCAGTCTCACAGAGAGAATCAAACAGTGATTGACCCCATTTCTGCTGACCGAGGCCCGGCCCCACCACGATCGCATCGGCACGCTTGAGCAAACCCCGCAATGCCTGCGGATCCTCGATTGGTTGCGCCATGATCTCGGGGCGCCCTGCAATGATGCTCGCGCAACTGGCTTCCCGCGTCGCCACACTAACTAGACCGGCACCACTACGCAGCGCTGCCTCGGCAGCGAGGCGTGTTGCCCCGACAGTACCCTGATCGCCACCAACAATCAGCAAATGCCCCTGATTCCCCTTGTGGGCAGTCGGCATCAATGGTCGCAGTAGTGTTTTCTCCCTCTTCCAATCGAGTCGACGGGCAGTGAGAATCTGGCTGGCGTAGAGTTTCGCCGGCACATCGAGAGAATCAAAATGAATTTCACCGCAGCAGCCAGGTCCGTCGCCGGTGAAGAGCCCCTGCTTCAAACCGATAAATGTGGCCGTGGCATCTGCACGCACAACGCAACCCATAGCTGCACCGCTGTCTGCATTGAGGCCCGAGGGGATATCAATTGCAAGCACCGGCGTTCGCATTGAATTCACCTGTGCAATGCATTCGGCCCAGCGCCCCTCAACTTGCCGGTCGAGCCCGGTACCGAGCAAGGCATCAACAATCACGCCATGATCCGTGTCGATATCCAGTGATGATATGACGTTGATATCAAGCTTTTCACACGCCTTCGCATTGGTCAGCGCATCGCCTTGCAAGCGCGCCTCATCAACCATCGGCAACAGTCGGACTGTGAAGCCAGCCTCGTGTGCCAGGCGTGCAACCACGTAACCGTCTCCACCATTATTACCACCACCGCAAAGAACTGTGATGCTCTTTCTATGCGGCCATGTCCTGCGTAAAAGGTCAAATGCAAAACTCCCTGCACGCTCCATCAACTGCAGTGATGGAATCGAAAACTGTTCGATCGCGAGGCGATCCAGTTCACGCACCTGTGCAGCACGATAGAGTGCATAAGGCAGCTGATCTTTGTGCGGCAGTTTTCTCACTTCTGTCATCTGATCTTTCAACTGGTGTATTGCATAGGTTAAACGGATAATGGATAACTTCAATAATAACCCAGCAGACGCCATTTGATGACTGAATCATCAACAGCTCTTCAACAGGTCGCCAGCGACATCAAGTCGTGGGCCGGTGAACTCGGCTTTCAGCAGTGCGGTATCACGGATACCGACCTGACACTTGCCGAGTCACGTCTGCACGCCTGGCTTGGCAATGGTTACCATGGTGACATGGAGTACATGTCGCGGCATGGTGTGAAACGCTCACGCCCGGGAGAGCTGGAACCTGGCACCTTGCGGGTGATTTCCGTGAGCATGAATTATCTGCCGGACAAGCAGGAAGACCTGCTCGCGCTGACGCAAGAACCGGCACAGGCATTTATCTCACGCTATGCCCTTGGACGTGACTATCACAAGCTGCTGCGCAAGCGCCTGCAACAACTGGCAGACCGGATCACATCAGCACATGGCAAATTCGGTTATCGCGTATTTGTCGACTCGGCGCCGGTTCTTGAGAAACCGATTGCGGAAAAGGCGGGGCTTGGCTGGATCGGCAAGCATAGCAATCTCATCAGCAGGAATGCAGGGTCATGGTTTTTTCTCGGTGAACTCTACGTCGACTTGCCGTTACCAATTGATGATCCCGCTGAGGAGCATTGTGGCAGCTGCAGCGAATGCATTGACATCTGTCCCACGCAAGCAATTGTCGAACCCTTCGTGGTTGATGCGCGCCGCTGTATCTCTTATTTGACTATCGAACTGCACGAAGCGATTCCGCTGGAACTGCGCAAGCAGATCGGCAATCGCATCTACGGCTGTGATGACTGCCAGGCCGTTTGTCCGTGGAATCGCTTTTCACAGAGCACCGGAGAAGAAGACTTTCTGCCGCGTCACGAACTTGACAAGAAGACCCTGCTCGAACTGTTCAGCTGGAGTGAAGAGACATTCCTGAAGCGCACCGAAGGCTCGGCCATCCGACGTATCGGCTACCAGCGCTGGCAACGCAATCTTGCCGTGGCACTGGGAAATTCCAGCGGTGGAAGTGAAGTCATCAGCAGCCTGCAACGGGCGCTTGCAGATGCGTCACTGCTGGTAAAAGAACATATTGAGTGGGCGCTTTCGAATCTCGGCAGCGACTAATTATCAGCGTTGTCGTCAGCCACGTTCATTGGCTCAAGATTGAAGAAATGCTCGCGGTAGTGCTTGAGCTCTGCAATCGAGTCGCGAATATCATCCATCGCCAGGTGCTTGGCCTGCTTGCTTAATCCCTTCAACGCATCGGGCTTCCAACGCCGGGCAAGCTCCTTGATTGTACTGACATCGAGATTGCGATAGTGAAACCAGGCTTCCAGCCTGGGCATTTCGCGGGCCATGAAACGTCTGTCCTGGCAGATGCTGTTGCCGCACATGGGCGATGCACCTTCGGCCACATACTGCTCAAGAAAAGCCAAGGTCTCGCGTTCAGCTGCGGCCGCATCATGCTTGCTTTCACGCACACGATCAACCAGGCCTGATTCACCATGGGTACGGGTATTCCAGTCGTCCATTCCATCCAATACCTTGTCCGGTTTGTGGATGGCAATTACAGGGCCCTCGGCAACGACCTCCAGGTGCTGATCGGTGACAATAGTTGCGATCTCAATAATCGTGTCATTGCGCGTATCCAGACCTGTCATTTCCAAGTCGATCCAGATCAGGCGAGTGTGCTCTTCAGCCATGTATTTCAGTTCCATTAGAGGTATCGGTAAAGAGTGCCATTTTTGACTTGTGAAATCAAAGAGTCAATGATGCACCTCTCTTCACCTATTTCCACATGGATGAAGGTGTCACCCGCAACCGCTTTCGACTAAACTGTGATTACATTCACAGATTGGATTCAGAAAATGAAAAAACTGTTACTTGCAGGCATGGCGCTACTGACAGCAACTGCTGCACAAGCCCAGGATGCCGAACAGTTGTTACAACGTGATTGCTCCAGGTGCCATGGGACAGAAATCTATACACGCACCGACCGCAGAGTTGGAAACATCAATGCACTTGAGGCGCAAGTCAGGCGTTGTGATGCCAATCTTGGAACACGCTGGTTCGACGAGGATATTCATGCTGTTGTCAAACATCTCAACAACAACCACTACAAATTCAAGTAAGCACGCATGGCCCGGCGTCTGAGCAAGCAACAGGCTGCACGCATTGCAAAACGCCAGCAACAACAGAGAGACTCTGCCGGCAGCGAATCAACCACTGACAGTGATGAAACGCTTGGTGAGGCACAGCAAGGAACCGTTATCATTCGCCATGGCAAGCAGGTGGTCGTAGCAGATAACGAGCAACAGATGACACCCTGCCAGATTCGGCAGAATATAGGCCAGATCGTGTGTGGCGACCATGTTGTCTGGCATCGTATTGACGAACATCACGGTATTGTCTCGGCACTCGAGGAGCGTCATTCAGCACTGGTTCGCCCCGACTACAGCGGTCGCGACAAGCCGATTGCCGCCAACATCACCCAGCTAGTCGTCGTCATTGCACCACAGCCCGAACCAACCGGTTACCTGATTGACCAGTACCTGGTGACAGCCGAGTTAATCGGCGTTAAGGCAGTGATCCTGCTCAACAAGTGTGATTTACTCGACGACAGTGATACATCCCGCAAGTTGGAACAGCGTCTCGATGACTACCGGGAAATCGGTTATGAGACGATCGCAATCAGTGCCAAGCAGAAGATTGGGCTCGAACAGCTGGACCAGCTATTCGCCGGCGAGACCAGCATCCTTGTGGGGCAATCAGGCGTAGGCAAATCATCCCTGATCAACCGCCTGATCCCGGACCAGGAGATTCAGACCGGCGCAATCTCTGAGGCCACCGGGCTGGGACGCCATACCACCTCAACAACCACTCTCTACAGGTTGCCAACGGGCGGACGCATCATCGACTCGCCCGGCGTGCGCAGTTTTCGCCTCACTATCAATAGTCGTGAGCAACTGGAATCGGGGTTCAGGGAGTTTGCTTCCCAGCTGGGGCATTGCCGCTTCTCCAACTGCAGTCACTCACACGAACCCGACTGCGCACTGATTGAAGCACGCGATGCCGGCAAGATACCGGCTTGGCGCCTGGAGCATTTTCAACAGCTGGCGGATACCCTTAAAAATGGGCGATCTTAGGCAGCACCTGACAGAATTCTAATTATTATCAGATTCTGAAATCTCTTCTGCCTTGCCCAACTTGATTGCGTTCTGAAGAACTGACTTATTGAAAAACACGGTTTCACTGGTGGTGATGTTGCGAGTTTCCCAGAGATCACCTGCATCAGAAATCACTTCAATTGCCATACCTGAAATCATCAACTTCTTACCAATCATTTCGTCCACAATTGATCTTTCCAGGTCATTCAAACAGAGCTGAGTCCATGGGATGTTTCAGCCCTGGAAACCAAAACTCACGCCCCGCCCTTGTAACCAAACTTTTCAGCCCATGGCTCAAGGGTTGGGATAATCTGTTCAATCCTGTCCTTGTAATTTACCCATCGACCACTGGCTTGCGTATACAGGCCCTGGGTTACCTGGTTATAGCTTGGCGTATTAATTCGCCCTCTCGACATAGCTGTTTTCTGATAATCAAACAGATTGTCATCCCACTCCAGATCGAGAAAATTCAGGATCGGCTCCACCGTACCCTGTAAATCCTGCACTAAGTCTTCGTATTTCAAGGACTCAACCTCAAGATCAAGTGCATTGTTGTAATGCTCCCAAAGCTTCATGACCGCATCATACAACTTGGCCGACTGCTGTAAATCCAGAAAATTAGCCATCGCCTCGTTCACTTTAAAGTACTGCATGAAACAGCTCAGAACACAGTCACATGGATGCCGTAATGCCAGGATGAATTTGGCATCCGGAAAGACCCGGTGGATTAAACCGACATTCATCAGGTTGAGGGGGAACTTGTCAATAATGAGCTTGTTCGCACTATCGACCTCAGCACTTGAATGCAACTCATCAAAATAAATCTTTCTCAGTTCACCAACTTGCTCATCACTCAATTCTGTCAACAACTCAGGTGATGCTGTATCGGCCAGGTGATCCTTCATGGCTTTCACCATGGGCATTTCCTCAACAACAGAGACGTCCGGGTGCGAGCGAAGAATTGTGTCGAGAAGGGTAGTCCCGGAGCGTGGAAACCCGACAAGAAATGCAAGAGAAGGCTGGTTTTCCGAATTCGGAATTGAAGGCCAGTTGACTTTTCCAGCGCTCGACCATGCGTCAGAAAGTCGCACAACCGTATCCATGTAGTTCTGAGCACTGGCTTGAGGATTATTGAAAAACTCCGTGGTCAGCTGATTGCTGAGTTCAAATTGGTCGAAAGCCAGTGAAAACTGGCCAAGTTTGTCATATGTCTTTGCAAGAAGTTCTGCGCAGCTTATTTTCAATCTTGGTTGAGCAGACTCAAGATTGATACTTTCCAGAATATCCCGGGTATCTTCCAGACGCTTTTCCCGACTGGCGAGTTGGGCTGTTCGGTACAGCAGCCATGGCTCATCGCTAGGAAGCACTCCGCGCGCCTGCTCAATGGCACTTTCCAACTCGGCAAGCATGTGTTGTTTTTCGTATATCTCACAAAGATTACTGAAAGCCTCAGCATAATCAGGCTTGAGCTGGATTGCTTTATTGTAATTTTTTATAGCCTCGTTATGCTGCCCGTTATTCGATAACGCGTTACCGAGATTATAATAAGCTTCAACATATTCAGGCTTGATACTGATCGTCGCATTAAAACTATCGATCGCCTCTTCAAACTGGCCACTGGCAGCATACGCATTGGCAAGATTAAAATGAGCCTCTGAATAACGCGGATCAATATCAATCGCTTTCAGGTATGCCTCTTTCGCCTCGTTAAATTTTTCCGTTTGAAAGAGATCGTTGCCCAGATTATTTAACGCCAACGGATTGCCCGGATTGACTTTCAAGGAGTCCTTGTACGCCTCGATTGCCTCAGGAATCCTTCCAACACTGCTGAGAGCAGTACCCAAATCATTATAGACATCAGCATCCTTGCCATCGATGCTGATTGCCTTCTTGAAATGCGTTATTGCATCCTTTGCTTTTCCAAGATCCATTAGTATCAAACCAAGGTTGCGATAATACATCGCTATTTTTGGAGCAAATTTAATCGCCTTCTTTATCAGTCTAACTGACTCTTTCTTGTCCCCTTTTTGACTGGCAACAATACCGAGAAGGTGCAGGGCGTCCGGATGCCGGGGGTTAATCTGCAGGATTTTCTTGAAATTATCCTCCGCAACAGCCAGGTTGCCACGCTCAAAGTTATTGATGCCGGTTCTGAGAAACGAAATAATATTGCTCTGTGTCATATCTTTTGGAAAAGGTCGTTATTGGGACTGGATGAGAAAAGCCTTGAAAGCGCCAGAAATAAACCTGCCACGCCATCAAATGAAGAAACAACAGGATGAACTTTATTGTGCAATAGCGCACAATTGAATGCAATCAACTGAAATTTATAAATGCCCTGATACAACGCATTGACGGACTTATTGAAATGAAGAAAAAAGAGAAGCCAAACTACTGGCTGATGAAATCAGAACCTGATGTCTTCGGCATTGATCACCTCATCGCCATGCCGAAGAAGACCGAACACTGGGACGGCGTGAGAAACTACCAGGCACGCAATATGATGCGTGATGAGATGAAAAAGGGCGATCTCGTCTTCTTTTACCACTCCAACTGTAAGCAGCCGGGTATTGTCGGCATCATGACGGTTGTTAAAGAGGGCTATCCCGACCACACTGCGTTCGACTCGAATGAGAAATATTACGACCCCAAGAGCGACCCGGACAATCCACGCTGGTACATGGTGGATATCAGGCACAAACGCAGACTCAAGCGCAACATTACGCTTGAGGAGCTGAAAGAGTTTGCTGACACGGAACTCAAGGACTGTCCACTGGTTCGCCGTGGCAACCGCTTGTCGATCATGCCCCTGAGTGAAGCACAGTGGGATTTTATTCTGTCACTCGAATGACGGAGATATAACCTGGGTTAACTCTACTTTTTCGTACCCGGCTTGATCGAGTCGATTGAAACCACATCGGCAGTGCGCTTCTCATCGGTAAAATAGGGTTTTTCGACGGCTGCACCTGCCTTGTCGGCAAGCTCACGTTCGCGCGCCGAAATCATCCCCAGGCAGTTGCGTACCTGGTCAATTGTCACATCTGACAGAGGATGCTTCATATCCTTATGTTCAGGCGTGGTGTCCTTGATAATATTTGCCAGCACCTTGCGCATGGTCATGAGGATTTGACGCTCTTTACTCGAAATGTCGTTCATTTTTCAGTTGAAACCCGTTCATATTCTTGAATATGAACAGAATACCCCTGTAGAGGAGTGAAAAAAAGCCTGGTCGCCTGCGGTTTTCTTCACATGCGGCAGTTCACGGCTGCAGACTATACCCGTACTCAGCAATATCCTGCATAATCAGCAAAAGACAATCAATCGAAACGGAGAGCTTGCGCATGGATCCATCACTCATTATCACGGCGGCTATCATACTTATCCCTTTAATCGTGTTAATCGTGGGATACATAATTTACGCCAGCCTGATTCGTAAAAAGAACATGGTTCTCGAGGCACTCTCGGGAATCGATGTGCAGTTTCAAAAACGTACTGACCTGGTCCCCAACATGCTCAAGGCTGCAAAGAAATACATGGAGCATGAGAAAGAGTTGTTAAGCGAGATTGTTGAACTGAGAAGTTCAGCCAACGTCAGCTATGACAAGTCTGATCCGCAACAGGTCGGTAAACATATTGATGCTGAAAATATGCTCAAGTCGAAGCTCGATGCGCTGAAAATCACGGTGGAGAACTACCCTGATCTTAAATCGGATGCCACCATGCTTGATGCAATGGACTCCATGGAAAACGTCGAGAACAACCTCAGTGCAGCAAGGCGCTTCTACAACTCTGCTGTTGGCGATCTGAATAACACGGTCGAAATCTTTCCCAGTAGTTTCTTTGCCAACTGGTTAAACATTCGCCAGATGCCCTTCTTCGAGGCAGAGGAGTCCGCCCGCAAGTCTGTCGATGCATCCGACTACCTCTGAGTGTGACTGATTGCCGTGGCTGATGAACGCGTAGAATCAAATCGCATCCAACTCGACCCGGAAATTTTCAAAGACGCGAGCGTATTTGAATCAGAATCGATCGAGCTACTGGCTAACTACAGAAAGAAAAGCATTGCCATTCGCACCACTGGCATTTTGATGATTGTCATCATTGCCGTACTGGCATTGCGGGGAAAAGGATTCCCCATGGCTGATCCCGGTGATCATTCGTTACCCTTCTTCCTGGGGGCGGGCATTATTGCCCTAATGGGAATCCTCAGTAAACACGCCTACAGACCGGTCCGCAGATTCAAGCAGAAAATAAAATTCGATTTCGGCAATCGTGTCCTCTGGCACTACGGTGATGGCATCGAACTCCGCAGAGAAGGCGCTAGTGAGAGCGAGTTCAGATACGCATTGAAAGATATTGCACCCCAATACGACAGATACAGTTCAGAGGATCTGGTTAAGGGGGAGATAAAGGGAACCGACTTTCAGTTCTACGAGGTCGAGCTTCAAAAGAAGCAGGAGACAGATACAAAGGGTCATCGAAGAACTTCTTATAAGACCGTATTCAGGGGGCATGTTCTATCGATACATCTTAACAGGCAGTACCAGGGCTATATACGCATCAAGGCAGACTCGCTTGGCAACAGGCTGTTTCCCGACAAAGACCTTATCCGACTTGAAAGCCCGGAATTTGAAAAACTCTTTGACGTTTATGCCGATGATCAGATCAGTTCGCGCACCATACTCACTCCATCATTTATGGAACGACTGACCGAACTGGCACAAAGCCCGACGCTAACTTCGGGCAGAAAATTAAATCGCCCGGCGTTCAGAGCAACCATCAAGAACGATTACATTAATCTGATGATAAAGACCAGGGGTAACAGGTTCGATATCAAAGATGATGGAAAGCAGGTTCATCTGAAAACTTATGCCATGGCCATCCAGGAGGAGATGAAAGCGATCATCCACTGCATTGAAGGCCTCAAGTTGGAGCAGACCTGATCACACTGTCACGCTACGACTGATCTCAATAAGAGAGTCCTGCCCAGTCAGTAGCAGCCTATTGACTCTCTGCAATTGCGAACTCAACAGCTTTTGCTGCATGTATAGCAGTTGTATCCAGCAACCTGACTTCCGTATCAGCCTGGTTGACCAGCATTCAGATTTCAGTGCACCCGAGAATAACCGCCTCTGCCCCCTGATCTGACAAGGCATTGATGATACGCAGATACGCAGCCCTGGAGCCGGACTCGATCTTCCCCAGGCAAAGCTCCTGGTAAATGACTCTATGGATGATTTCCCTGTCGGTTTTATTTGGCACCAAAACCTCAAGACCGTAGTTCTTCTTAAGCCTTTCTTTATAGAATTCCTGTTCCATTGTGAAGGCTGTACCCAGCAGACCAACTGTTTTTACGCCTTCGTCAATCAGCACTTCTGCAGTTGCATCAGCAATGTGAAGTATCGGAATCTGAACCGCAGCCGCAATCTCCGGGGCAATCTTGTGCATGGTGTTTGTGCAAATAAGCAGGCAGTCGGCTCCTGCTGACTGCACATTTTTAGCCGCCTCAATCAGGGTATCTGCTGTTCCCTCCCAGTCTCCTGCCGCCTGCAGTGTCGCAATCTGTTCGAAATCGACGCTATACATAGCAATCCTTGCTGAATGCAAGCCACCGAGCGCATGACTGACACCCTCGTTAATTTCCCTGTAATAGCCGAGTGTACTTTCCCAGCTCATACCGCCAAGTAAACCGATTGTTTTCATAGTTATTACTCTGACCCCAAACTATTATCATCACCTCCAAACCAACGCTTGAGTGTTTCCCTGGCCTTCGCTGCATGCTCTTCTTTGATATGCGCAGAGACTGTAGCTGCCGCTGCAGCTAATGCGCCAAGGTCATCAACATATCCGCCAGGCAAAAGATCTGGAACTGCATCAACAGGAAGGATGAAATAGGCAAGAGCACCCGTGATCACTGTCTTCGCCCAGGCCGGAGTATCGGAATCCAGCGTTGCGTAATAAAGCTTTAAAGCCAACTCAATCACTTCACGACCAGCCATGATCGCGTATTTCTTGATCTTTGACCAAAACGACTCTTCGGTGAATCCTTCCATGCACGCTGCTCGGTAATTTATTCTCTGACTATAAATATACCCCATATGCACTCATAAATAATGAACAACCAGTATCCTGCATCATCGGCAAAGCCACAAAAAAGCCCGGTATGTAACCGGGCTTTCTGTTCAGGTCAGCTGGATCAGTTTTGATCCTTGAGGCGGGTAATACCAAGCATCTTGAGAACATACTTCTCGTAGATTGGCTCCGAGCTGCCTTTCTTCATCTTGCGGATGAAGTATTTCTCAAACACGATCTTGGCCATGTGTACCCACTTGCCCTTCTTGAACCAGGCGACGTTACGCGGGGGTATCTGCGGCAGGGCAACGAAAGCTGCACCCGTGTCACCCATGTCTGCGAGACAGATGGCATTCCAGGTGCCGTGACGATCCGGCTGCTTGCCGTCGAGTTCATTGTGAATATTGTGCACGATGGAGGTCACCATGGACTCGATCATGTAACCGGTCTTTGGTGCACCTGTTGGTACCGGGGTCGCCTCTACCGGCGGAATTGCGATGCATACACCAGCTGAATAGATGTTGGGGTATTTCGGATTACGGTGATGCTCATCAACCATGACAAAACCGCGCGGGTTACACAGCCCCTCAACATTAGCGACGGCATCGACACCCTTGAACGCCGGCAGCATCATGGCGAAGTCAAATTCCACCTCGTGACTCTTGGCTGTCTCACCATTGTTGTCGAGTTCATCAACGAACATTTTGCCCGGCTCAACTTTTTGAGTCTTGGCATTGGTGATCCACTTGATGTGATGATTACGTAACTCGGACTCGAGCATACCCTTGGAATCGCCCACACCACCGAGGCCGAGATGGCCAATATAGGGTTCAGATGTGACCAGCGTCATATGGAACTTGTCACGCACACGGCGCTTACGCAGATCGGTATCAACAATAAAGGCGAATTCGTATGCGGGGCCAAAACAGCTGGCAAACGGCATTGCGCCAACAACGATATGTCCGCTGCCTTTCTCCAGCAATGCCTTGTAGTCTGTAAAGGCTGATTCTGCATGGTCAACAGAACAGATTGAATGTGAGTTACCCGCATCTGGTCCGGCACCTTCAACCTCTTCAAACGCAAGACGTGGACCTGTTGCAACAACAAGAAAGTCATACTCCAGGGTGCCACCATCCTGAAAGACCAGTTTGCTGTTTTCTGCATCGAGCGTATCAACACGTCCATGGCGGAAGTCTATGCCACGGCGTTCGACATAGGGCTTGATTTCGAAACAGATATCATCGCGGTCACGCCAACCGACAGCAACCCAGGGATTTGATGGTACAAATTGGAAGTAGTCTCTCTCATTGACCAGGGTAATTTTGTGCTCCTTACCCAGTTCATCGCGAAGTTCATAGGCACAAGGCATACCCCCTGTTCCTGCTCCCAATACGACAACATGTGCCATGCTCTTCTCCTGCTATTTTTATGGTTAGTGCCCGACTTATCTATATCAGACAAACTGAATATTATTCTGTACTAATTCCGCATTTTGGCAGCGGCCTTCTATTTCAACAGAAGCAACCGCATTGAGCAAGAGAATACTCCCATGCAGTCAATCAGTGTTTAAACGAGGCTTCCAGCCTTTTTGTGACCATCCTGATTCAGCTATCGGAATAGAGAGACAGGCTTTCAATCAACCCAGGCACGTCCGTTTTCAAACAGGCGCAGCCAGGGTGATGCCTCACCCCACTCTTCGGGGGCCCATGACATCTGCACGCTACGAAATACGCGCTCAGGATGCGGCATCATAATGGTGACACGACCATCCGTTGTGGTTAAAGACGTAATGCCCTGCGGTGAGCCATTTGGATTCGCCGGATAGGTCTCGGCAACAGCTCCACTGTTCTCGATATAGCGCATCGCAACCTGGGACTTCACCTGCTCCAGTTGCTGAGCAGACTCGAACTCGGCCTGCCCTTCACCGTGCGCCACTGCAATCGGAAGACGAGAGCCATGCATGCCTGCGAGCAGAATTGAATCGGATTCGACAATCTCAACCAGCGACGTACGTGCTTCGAACTGCTCCGAACGGTTACGCACAAAGCGTGGCCATAATTCCGCACCCGGTATCAGCTGCTTGAGATTGGATAGCATCTGGCAGCCATTACAGACACCCAGAGAGAAAGTATCCTCACGCTGGAAGAATGCCTCGAAAGCATCACGCGCACGCGGATTGAAAAGTATCGATTTTGCCCAGCCTCCACCGGCACCGAGCACATCACCGTAGGAGAAACCGCCACAGGCAACCAGTCCCTTGAATTCATCCAAAGCCACTCGACCGGAAAGAATATCCGACATGTGCACATCAACAGAGGTAAAGCCGGCACGATCAAAAGCTGCCGCCATCTCGATCTGGCCATTCACTCCCTGCTCTCGCAGAACCGCCATTTTCGGACGCACACCGGTAGAGATCATTGGCGCTGAAACACGCTCTTCCTGATCAAAAGAAACACTCGGAGAGAGGCCCGCGTCGTCTGCGCTAATACGTGCATACGCTTCATCGGCACAGTCCGGATTATCGCGCAGTTTTTGCATTGCATGGCTGGTGGCAGACCAGGCAGACTGCAGATCACTACGTCGTGCAGAGTAAACCGCTTCACCGTCACGCTGTATATTGATGGAATCTCCGCTCACAGGTTGGCCAATCGGTTGAGTCACTGCTGTAAGCCCATGTGACTCAAGCACGGCAAGTACAGACTCATGGTCAGATTGACGAACCTGGATGACAGCACCAGGCTCCTCGTTGAACAGCAGCGCCAGGTCATCATTGCCAAGCGCATCAAGTTCAATCGCCAAGCCGCAATGGCCTGCAAAGGCCATTTCACACAGGGTTGCAAGCAGACCACCATCGGAACGATCATGGTAGGCGAGCAACTTGCCATCTGCATTGAGTGCCTGGATGGCATTGAAAAAGCCCTTGAGCTGCGCCGGATTATCGAGATCGGCACACTCGTCTCCAAGCTGGCGGAACACTTGTGCCAGGGCACTGCCACCAAGGCGCTGTTTACCAGCGCCAAGGTCGATCAGCAGAAGTTGCGTCTCCCCCTGATCCAGCCTCAATTGTGGTGTCAGTACCGAACGTGCATCGGTGACAGGTGCAAATGCTGACACGATCAGTGACAGTGGCGCTGTCATGGCACGCTGCTCATCATCCTGTTGCCACACGGTTTTCATCGACATGGAGTCTTTGCCGACCGGAATTGCGATGCCGAGCTCAGGGCACAGCTCCATGCCCACAGTCTTGACCGTTTCGTAAAGACGCGCATCCTCACCCGGGTGACCTGCTGCAGCCATCCAGTTGGCAGAAAGTTTGATATCACTGATTCTTTTGATTGGTGCAGCGGCGATATTGGTAATCGCCTCTGCCACGGCAAGACGTCCTGATGCTGGCGCATTGATCAATGCAGTCGGGGTGCGTTCACCCATCGACATCGCTTCGCCGGTGTAACCGGAATAGTCGCTGAGGGTCACGGCACAGTCTGCTACAGGCACTTGCCATGGGCCAACCATCTGCTCACGCGCCACCTGGCCGGTAATGCTTCTGTCACCAATGGTGATAAGGAAACTCTTGTCCGCCACGGTCGGCAGCCTGAGAACGCGGTCGATGGCATCGCCAAGACTGATTGCGCTGGTATCCAGCGTCTTCAATGCAGGTTTTACGGATGTCACATCACGCTGCATCTTGGGTGCCTTGCCAAACAGCAGCGACATTGGCATGTCAATTGGCTGGTTGCCGAAATGTTCATCGGAGAGCGTCAGGTGCTCCTCGTCAGTCGCATTGCCAACAATTGCATAGGGACAACGCTCACGCTCACAAATAGCAACAAATTCGTCAAGACGCTCCTGGTCGACCGCCATGACATAACGTTCCTGTGATTCGTTGCACCAGATTTCCATAGGAGACATGCCCGGATCATCATTCGGCACTTTGCGTAATTCAAAGTTGGCACCACGCTCACCGTCGTGCACCAGTTCCGGCAACGCGTTGGAGATACCACCGGCACCGACATCATGAATAAACAGAATCGGGTTATCATCACCGCACTGCCAGCAACGGTCTATAACCTCCTGGCAACGACGCTCCATTTCCGGATTACTTCTCTGCACGGAGGCAAAGTCGAGATCTTCAGCCGAGGTACCGGATGTCATCGAGGATGCCGCACCACCACCAAGACCGATCAACATCGCCGGACCACCCAGTACGACCAGGGGTGAACCTTGCGGAAACATGCTCTTCTCGACATGGTCTTCACGAATATTGCCAAGACCACCAGCCAGCATGATCGGCTTGTGATAGCCGCGTAGTTCAGAATCTGCTGCTGTTCCCGGAACCCGCTCCTCGTAGCTGCGGAAATAACCACACAGGTTGGGTCGACCAAACTCATTGTTGAAAGAGGCCGCACCGATTGGCCCCTCGAGCATAATATCGAGTGCTGAAACGATACGTGATGGCTTGCCGAAATCCTCTTCCCATGGCTGTTCAGCACCTGGCAGGCGCAGGTTTGAGACCGAGAAACCGGTCAGACCGGCCTTGGGTTTGCCACCACGACCTGTCGCGCCTTCGTCGCGAATCTCACCACCCGATCCTGTTGCTGCTCCCGGATCAGGAGAGATAGCAGTTGGATGGTTGTGTGTTTCGACCTTCATCAGGATGTGCACCGGTTCATCCGAAGCACTGTATTCAGCACTGCCGGGCTGCGGCATGAAACGCTTTGCCTGGTGACCACTGATTACAGCGGCGTTATCACTATAGGCTGACAGGACATCAGCCGGAGAGCTATTGGTCGTGTGGCGGATCATCGAAAAGAGGGACTGCTCACGCGCCTCATTGTCAATCAGCCAGTCAGCGTTGAAAATCTTGTGGCGGCAGTGTTCGGAGTTAGCCTGTGCAAACATCATCAACTCAACATCCGTTGGATTTCGTCCTAACTCAACGAAACTCTCAACCAGGTAGTCAATTTCGTCTTCGGAAAGCGCAAGTCCCCACTCTGAATTGGCTGTGACCAGTGCATCACGGCCACCATCGATAACATCGACCGTACGCATGGGCGCAGGCTTGGCATGCACAAACAGCGCAGAAGCCTCCTCAAGATCAAACAGCACTGTTTCTGTCATACGGTCATGCAACAACTCACCAGTACGCATCAACAGCTCTGGACTGAGCTCTTCGCCAGCATCTACAAAATAGGCTGTTCCGCGTTCAATTCGCTGAATCGATGCGATTCCGCTGTTATGTGCAATATCGGTCGCCTTTGTTGACCAGGGCGTGATGGTCCCGGCTCGTGGTACGACCAGCAGCATCTGTCCACGTTCGGCAACAGGCTCACTTGCAGGGCCATAGCTCAGCAACTGCTCCAGAATAGCCTGGCTATCCTGATCCAGTTCAGTCTCTGTTTCGACAAAATGGAGATACTCGGCATCAACAAGGCAGTCACGGCCCAGTTGCTGCGACAGAGTCGCTTGAAGTTTTTGACGACGAAAATCGGAGATTGCAGCTGAGCCGCGAAGAATCTGCATGGTTCTCAAATCCAGGCTATTTACAAGAAAGGCTGAAAGGGGGATTTTACCCCAAGAGGCGCAAGAATCGCAGGTTAATTAATATCGAACCAGTCGCTCACTGAATCTTGCTGTAACAGGGCCAGGCGTTCATTCAGATCCGGTATTGCCTTGCGCAATTCACCCTCGACAAGATCGGGGTGATTATTCTTCTCACTGATATGACCTGCAACAAGGCACTGCAGCTCTTCAACGTGAATCGATTCGAGCAGCTTGGCAGCCTGGCGATTGTTTAGATGCCCGTGATCACCCGCAACCCGCGCCTGCAGTGAAGGCGGATAGGGGCCGTTATGGAGCATGCCAAGGTCATGATTGCACTCCAGAAAGAGTGCATCGAGCGAACTCAGGATCGAGACGATATGCGGCGTGATGGAACCCGCATCCGTGAGCATGGCAAAACGTTTGTGCGATGCTTCGAACAGGAACTGGCATGGCTCTGCCGAATCGTGGGGTACCGTGTAGGGTGTTACCTGGATTTCACCAATTTTAATATCGCTGACACTGCTGCTGATCGGCTGTAAATCAACATCCGCATGCCAGGCTCTCCTGCCGGCCTGCTTGCGCAGGGTGCCCTGCGTAGCCCACAGGGGCACCCCATAGCGTCGTGCGAAAGCGTTGGCACCGCGGATATGGTCGTCGTGCTCATGCGTTATCAGCAGTGCATCGATACGGGATGGATCAATACCGACAAGCTGCAGACGCCGCTCCAGCTCTTTGACAGAGTAGCCACAATCGACCAGCAGGCGGGTATTACCCGCCTCGATCAGTGTCGCGTTGCCTCGACTCCCACTCCCGAGTGAGCAGAAGCGCATGCCCCGCCTTACCGTAGCTGGGCGTGCAGCAGTGAGAGAATACGTGTAGCCGTATTGGACGAGACCGACGCACCCGAATCATCACGTACAGTAACGCGGGACAACTCATCGCTCTCTTCAGCAAGGTGAATAATGTAGGTCACCCCACCATCCGGGCGATCTGAACTTCCATCGCTCCAGAATGCCAGCTTTGACAACAAGCCTGATTTGTTACTGGTGTAACGCTCGTCATCCGGATCGTTGTAACGAACATAATAGTCACCAGCAGAGCGGTTACGATCCTCGACGGTAAAACCGACGCGGTTCATTGCAATACCCACGAGGCGCCATGCGCGAGCATAATCGGTCCGAACATCAAGCGATGGGACTGCAGCACCTGTATTCAGAGACGAGAGACGCTCTCCACTTGCTGTCGTAGCAGCTGCCTTGCGAGCTGTCTGTTTATCAGATGCACCCATGAAGGCCATCAGGCGCTGCAGCATAACTGCCTCGACTTCAGGATCACTGTCTGCAGGCACCCAGATGCTCTGGTCGGTATCCTTGCTGCCTGCACCACTGACCAGTTTTTCAACCATGGCAGAATGCGTCAGGTAAACCTCGGTTTTACCCTCTGAACCACGCTCAAGACGCGTGCGGAACTGGTCGCGCGTTCCGCTGGAGTAGATACTGTCGAGGCTCTTGCGCAGAAAATTGGTAATGAAGTCTAACTTGATATTTGCACGGTTCTCGATCCAGTCGGTCTTCATGACGCCTGCAATCGGGTCCTGCTCAACCAGGATGATGCCAGCATCAAACCAGAAATCGAGCACCTTGTCCCAGACTGCATCAGGAGAACCTGTAACCAGCAGCCAGCGCTTGTTGCCATCGCGGCGCACTTCGACTTCCGGATTTTCGGGAAGTACGCTACGACCATACCCACCAGCAGCACCAGCCTGCTTGCCTGACTGATATTCAGAATAGGTTGTAACAACACCACTGCTGCCAAAGGTAACACCACCCTCTGCCAGTCCGTCCCTTGTGAGATCTGGTGGAACTTCAAGCGAAGTATCTGCCTGCTTCGCGCGTTTGTACTCGACTTTTTTGTCCGGCAAGACACTGCTCGTACTGCAGGCACCCAGGGCCAGTGATACAAGCATTCCCGCCGACACACTCAAAACACGCTTCATTGTCATCATTTTCACCAATTCTCTCTCTTAATTCAGTACGCCAGATTCGCGCAGTGCAGATTCAACTTCTGCATGACAGCCTTCGTCCAGCACAGTCAGCGGCAAGCGAATACCCAATCCGATCCGTCCCATACGAGCCAAAGCCCATTTTGCCGGGATCGGATTGCTTTCAACAAACAGCTTGTCATGCAACGGTGCCAGTTGAGCATCAAGTTCACCTGATTCAGGTGAGCCGGTCAATGCCGCAGTAATCATACGATGCATGATACCGGGAGCAATATTTGCTGTCACAGAAATCACACCATTACCGCCATTGAGAACAAACTCCCTGCCGGTGTCATCATTTCCGCTGTAGAGAGCAAAATCGCTCCCGCACAGCTCACGCAGTGTTGCAACCCGTGACGGCCCGTCTGCGGCTGCCTCCTTGAGGCCGGTAATATTACTTACCGCTGACAGGCGTCCGACTGTCTCCACATCCATATCGACAGCTGTTCTGCCCGGTACATTGTAGAGTATCTGCGGTATATCGACAGCTTCCGCCACCGCCTTGTAGTGCAAGTACAAACCCTGCTGCGTCGGCTTATTATAATAGGGAGTCACCAGCAGGCAGGCATCAGCACCAGCTGATTTTGCACAAGTCGTCAAGGTGATTGCCTCGCTTGTCGAGTTGGCACCTGTGCCTGCAATAACCGGAATTCGCTTATTGACGGTCTCTACCGTGGCGCGAATGACGTCACAATGCTCTTTCTCATCGAGCGTCGCAGATTCGCCGGTTGTCCCGACCGCAACAATCCCGTCTGTTCCCTCGGCTATATGCCACTCGACAAGCTTCTCGAGCGCATCGTAATCGACATCGCCGTTATCAAGCATCGGAGTGACAAGCGCTACAAGACTGCCGGTAATCATGGAAATATCCTGAAATTCAAGTGCACGAATTCTACCCTGCCGCCCGTACCGGGGACAAGTCCGCATAATTCATACGATTCAGGAAATCAGCGAACGGTGTCTCAGCTCATCGAGGAGAGTGTCCACATTCTCCTCAAGCGGATTGCCGGCTGTATCTATGATGATCTCAGCTCGCAATGGCTCCTCGTAGGGTGCTGATACGCCTGTAAAATTATCAATTTCGCCCGCCAATGCCCGCTTGTACAGTCCCTTCGGATCTCGCTCCGCACAGGTTTCGACTGAGCACTGACAGTAAATCTCAAGAAAATCACCATGCGGCACCTTGCTACGGGCAAGCTCACGATCAGAACGGTATGGCGAGATAAAAGCCGCCAGCACAATGGCTCCTGTCTCGCTGAAAAGCTTGGCCATCTCACCAATGCGGCGCAGGTTTTCGTGACGATCTTCAGCGCTGAAAGAGAGGTCGGCACACAGGCCGTGCCTGACATTGTCTCCATCGAGAACGACAACATTGCAGCCTTTTTCAAACAAGGCTGCCTCAAGTGCATGCGCCGTGGTCGATTTGCCAGACGCTGACAGACCGGTAAACCACATCACACAACCCTTGTGTCCGTTACGTTCTTCACGATCATTACGGCTGATCACACTCTCATGCCAGTAGACATCCTGACTCACTCACACTCTCCTGGCCGTCATACGGTCCATTAGATTACTAATCTTCAACTCTCAACTGCTTGAGATGTTCTTTGACCGGGTTTAAGACCGGTTCGACTTTCCTGCGCATCAGGCTGCCTATCGCAGTTGAATCGCGCAGCATTGGGCGTAATACACCATAGCCCAGGCCGGATAACAGCCGCATCGATGTCAACCATCCTGCAGTCCTGTCATCAAATTCCGTCAGTTTCGCAAACAGAGACTGCTGCTCGTCCGGATAACTCTCTAGCTCACCGGTGAGCTGCTCCAGCGTCAGATCTTCGACACCTTCGGGGCGTAATGGTGCGAAATAACGTGCAATGATGTCAATACTCCTGGTGACAATCTCCTGGGTTGACGGTTTTGCAAGTACTGCTTCAGCAGTGTGAAGGAACGCCTGCCCCTGTGGTGAAAGGAGCTTTTTCAGCTGAACAACCACCGCATTGTCATCATTATCAAAGTGTTCGACAAAGCGACGGTAAAGGTCACTTGCATCACCCTGCCCCGGTAAATCATTCGGACAGCTCTCAAGAAAACCGACAAGATAGCTATTCTTCCTGCGCGACTTTTTCCACAAATCCTGCTTTGCCTCATCAGAGATTAAACCGGGCTGCAGCACGAAAGCAACTGTCGTCATCTGAACGTCCGGTTCGCTCTCAAAAGGCAAATGCTCGACCAGATAGTCAGCAAGAACGGGGCCCATGTCGCCACTACGCACAGCCTCGTTGGCGAGCATACGCCGGGCATTGTCTGCATCATCCATCGCCCACCAGGCACGTCGTGCCAACTCATCGGTGAGACCGGCAGCACAACTGACCGCCACAACTGCCTCGGGTTCGCCCAGCAACAGCAGTTGATCGAGATTGTCCTCGCGCATCTGACCCATGCGTGTCCAGCGCTGTAGGTAGACCGGGTAGCCACCGGGCGAACCCAGGACGTGGCCGGAGAGCATCTCCCTGACACGCTTGAGATACCTGTCATCATTACAATCCGGGGTGAGTTGAACCTGCATCTCGCCCTTGTCAGTGAGGGCATACAAGGTCATCGTGGATTCGTGAATACGGATCGCGTCCGGCTTGTTAGCCAGCAGAACATTAAGACGCAGAGCATCTTCCGAGGAGAGTTCCATGCAGAAAAACTGTTACTTATTCAGCGGGTGGGACGTATGTTGGATCTTTCGGATTCAGAAAAATAAACTGCATGTTGTCCTTTTCAAGAGCGACATAATCGAGAGTCGTCTCATCCAGCATAGGGACATATTCGGGCGCCATGACAACATCAATACCTTCACACTTAAAGCTGATATCTTCATCGTTGGAATCATCAAATCCCATCAGGTAGTCAAATGAGCCATCCTCTTTGCGCGTTGCTGCAAGGCGCAGAGCCATGCCATCTGTACCACCCTGGGTTGCAGCTAAACGAATCTGCTCGGCAGCAGCTTCCGTCACTTTAAACATTCTTGACCTCTCTCTTTACATCGACGCACATAACTGACAAAGCGCCTGACCCAGTGGCTTCCCGCCACGTCGCGCAGGTGAGTATAACTGGCGAGCAGGTTCTTGTGTATCAAACCATCACTCTTTCCATTAATCCCGTAGCCGCGCCTGACTTCATACGCAAACAGGTAATCCTGGCGCAGATTCTCGAGACGTGAGTAGTGAAACTCGTGCGCTGCTACTGTTGCCGCCTGTTCATCTTTGGCCCAGGGGTGTTGCGCGGTCTCTTCAACTGAGACGTAACCCCTGCCCTGTGGACGTTCATGCATCACTACGTCCGCATCTATCACACCAACCATTCTACATTGTTTGTCCTGCCACTTCAGTGATCTGCACAGATACATCAGGCCACCACACTCGGCATAGGCAGGTTTGCCACTCTCGATGAAGTCGCTAATCGCTGCACGCATCGATTCATTAGCCTCGAGCTCCTGCATTGCAGACTCGGGAAAACCACCACCGATGAAAAGCGCATCCACATCAGGCAGGGACTTATCGTTAATGGTATCAAAATACTCGATATTGGCACCTGCGGTATGAAATGCCTGCAGGTCCTCTGCGTAGTAAAAACCGAATGCCGCATCTTTGGCAACACCAATTGTCACATCAATGCTCCCTGCTTCGACAACCGCCTCTGCAGGCTGCTCTTGCGGAGCCGGAGCTGCAGTCGAAGAGGCAATTTCGATAATTTTGTCGAGATCTGCATACGATTCAATCACTTCGCGAATCGACTCAATCTTCTGCTGTGCTGCCTGGTGCTCATTACTCGGCATCAGGCCCAGGTGACGCTCATCAATAGAGAGACGCTGATCTCGCGGTATGGCACCAATGACAGGGATATTCGTGTAGGTTTCGACTGCAGCTCTCAGTTTGCCCTCGTGACGTGCTCCGCCAACCTGGTTGAGTATGACGCCGGCAATCGTTAGCTCTTGATCAAAACCGACATAGCCCTGCAGCAAGGGTGCAATACCGCGCGTCATACCACGTGTATCAATAACCAGGATGACCGGTGCATCCACCAGTTTTGCAACGGCAGCATTGCTGTCACTACCGTCCAGTGAGAGCCCGTCAAACAGGCCCTTGTTGCCCTCGATTACGCCAATATCAGCGCCATGTATACGCTGCTGGAAACGCTTATAGACTGCATCACGAGGTTCAACGTGCAGATCAAGACTACTGCAGGGTGAGCCGGCTGCGGCACTCAGCCATAATGGATCGATATAGTCGGGGCCCTTCTTGAAGGGCTGGACGTTCAGACCGCGCGCAGCAAGTGCAGCACAGAGACCAATACTGAGTGTGGTTTTGCCAGAGGATTTGTGCGCCGCAGAGAGATAAAAGTGCGCCATGGTGGCCTTGATATGTTGTGACTACCCGGGATGATATCTATTTCATCCCGGGCTTGCCACCGTACCGTCAAGAGGCAGAGTGTGGATCCGCAACCTCATCTGCCAATGACATTGGCAGAATTTTCAGCATACGTACGCCGATCGCGGTGATCAGCAGGGCAACAGCAATGCCGCCAATGCCGAGCAGCGCTTCCGCAAGTGAGGGTGAATAAGTACTGGCGAGACCGTTGATGCCGTCATAGAAGCCAGATGCAATCACTGTCTTACCCGGGAACATTGTCATCGGGAATGCCTGTCCACCGATAATAATGACATAGATAGTTGCAAGACCACCGATGATAACCATGATGGCTGCTGCATAAATCCATGCGCGGGACTTTCCAAGCGAAGGATGAAACACGATCGCAAGCGGAAGGAGTCCACCGATAAGAATCTGGCCGATCCAGAAGGCTGCCGTGTAGACACCGCCGTCACGCAGAATGAATGCCTCGTATGCGTGATTTTCGGTACCGTAGAGGTTTGTCAGGTGGTACATCAGCGCAAAAAGCAGGCTTGCAGCAACGAAAACACCCAGCAGGTTCTTGAGACGGAACATCACAGAATCGCCGAGCGGGCGGCCGCTGAGACGGAAGAAATCAGACAGTACCAGCATGTAGATTGCGAGACCGAAACCGAATGACATGATGATGAACCATGGCGCCATGATCGCGGCATCGTAACCCTGGCGCGCGACCAGGAAGCCAAAGATAGAGCCTGTACCAGTGGTGAGTATCAGTCGCCAGAGGAATGCTGCAACTCCGGCAGCCTTGTAAAAGCGATTCATCTTACGGTCAAGAATTGTCCACAGGTAGAAAGCGACGATTGCAATAAAGCCATTATAGAGAATGATGTTCCACGCAAAAATCGACTTGAAATTATAGGTGGTCATGGCGACGATCAGGCGTTCCGGGCGGCCAAGATCGAGAACCAGGATCAACAATCCGCCAATCAGCAACGCTACCGCAAGCAGCGCAGAAAGCGGTGCGAGTGGTTTATAGGCCTTCTTGTTGAACACCGATGCGATCGATGCAACGTTGAGTGCGCCTGAAGCGGCCACGATCAGGAATACCGCAAATACGTGCGGAGTTCCCCATACGATCTGGTTACTCATGCCTGTAACCCAGTGGCCGTTGTGCTCCATATGCAGCACGGCGAAGCCGGCAATCGCAGAGATGACTGCAAGTACTGCCAGAATCATCCAGTAAGTCTGGCTGGCAATATCCCACTCTTTGTAGAAAATCTTTTTCATGGCTTAAATTCCGCTGTAGCGTACGCCGGTATTGAGTCTCAGGTCCGCACGGATCTGAACACTTGGATACTCAGCCAGTGCCTTGGAAACTTCACTGTTCGGATCATTCAGATCGCCGAAGATAATCGCATTCTCCGGGCAGGCATCCTGACATGCTGTAGTGGTCTGACCGTCATCGAGACGATGAACACAGAAATTACATGACTCGACACAACCCTTGCCACGTGGAGCAAGCTCAGGCTTGATATCAACATTCTCGTGAATGAATGAACGCGCCTTGTAGGGACAAGCCATCATGCAGTAACGGCAGCCTATACAGATGTGGCGATCAACCATGACAACACCGTCAGCACGACGGAAGGATGCACCCGTCGGGCAAACATCTGCACATGGCGGATTCTCACAATGCTGACACATGAGAGGAAGGTTACTGATACGCCCGCTGAGATTATCCTTGAGGGTCACACTGCGTATCCACTTTGGACGCTGTTGGTCCCATTTTTCCGGATCGGCACCTTCAGGCATGCTGTATGCTTCAAGACCGTTCTCATCGTTACATGCCTGCACGCAAGAATCACATCCGCTTGCACACTTGCTGCTATCAATCAGCATGCCCCAACGAACACTGCTGTCTACAGCCTTGTCACGTGGTGCGGCTTCTGCCGTATGCATGACAATGCCGGGAGCAAGCGTTACGGCTGATGCTGCGACACCGGTTTTAAGAAAGTCTCGACGCTTGTGGTCGGTCTGATCAGTGGTTTTCACTTTGTCTTCCCTCTCCACGCTTATTCAGTTGGAACAGTTGAGTGACACTGGAAACAATCCAGAGAGACGCTGGTATAGACATGGCAGCTCGCACAGAACTGGCTTCCACCAGGGCCGCTCATGGCCGTCACAGGTACATATTCACCGGATTCCTGCTTGTTGGCATGACAGTTAACGCAACCCTTGAGGCTGCCATCAAGGGCACGAATCCCCTGGTGGACTGTTACGTCTCTGTCGTGCTGAATCAAGTCCATGTGATTGCGTCGCATATCTGCAGTATCCCGGACACACATTCCGCCGGTTTGCGCCATCTCTGATGCCTTAGAATTACCCTCGGCACGCCAGTTCTTGCCCGCATGCGCCGTGCTGATCATCAACAAAGAGACCAGCAGAGCGAATAACACTGCAAACTTTACACTTTTCTGTTCGATGCTTTTTGACATCATATGCTCCGGTGTTGTCACCGACAATTATTCGCCCATACCCATTTTGATGTAGCCGGTTGGGCAAACATCTGCACAGATATGACAGCCGATGCAACGAGAGTAATCAGTTGCGACGTAACGACCTGTTGTTGCCTCTGTCTTCTTGACACGATAGACCGCATCCTGAGGGCAGTAGATAACACAGTTGTCACACTCGAAACACATACCACAACTCATACAACGCTTGGCTTCGTCCTGCGCACGCTCTTCTTCGAGACAAATCAGACGCTCGTGGAAGTGACCCAGTACCTCGTCAGAAGATGGAACCTCTTCCTTACGGTGATTACGCTCGTGAAATTCAAAGTGCCCAAGGAAAAGCTCGTCATTCTTGATAATCTCTGCGTATGAACGGTCTTCATAGTTATGAATCGCCCAGTTACCGAGGAAGGTTCCACGCATGTCGCCTTCGCCAGTCGTATTGGGATCGAAATCATCCGGGCTCAGACCTGCTTCCTCGAGCTTGTCTTCAAGGTCGAAGTGGTGCACGTCAACCTTTGGACGACGTGTATTCACTGTGCCGTCATCGAGATAGTCGTCAATTGAGTCAGCTGCAATAGATGCCTGGCCAATCGCCGTGGTCAGCAGATGCGGACGAACGATATCGCCGGCAACGAAATGACCTGCTTTGTTTGGGACCTGGTAGTGCTTGTCAGCATCGATAAGGTTGTGATCGTTGGCGTAATCCTCAAGGCCCGCCATGTCACCGCCCTGGCCGATTGCAGAGACGATAATGTCTGCTTCAATCACCTGCTCGGTACCATCAACAGGAGATGGACGACCATCTTCCATCGTACACTTGGCAATTTTCAGACCTGTTGCACGACCGGCAGCATCTCTGACAATCTCAACCGGCATCACTTCGTCAAGGATGGTGACACCTTCGTGCAGTGCATCTTTAACCTCGTGCTCTGCAGCAGTCATGTTATCGATCGGGAAAAGTGAAGTAAGGGTAACGTCAGACGGAACTGTTGTAATCGAACCATGCTCAGCTGCGTCATCAAGGACAATCGCTTCAGGCAGCTCGTCAGTACCTTCGACGTGGCCAAGACGGCGTGCAACCGAGACGACGTCGATAGAGGTATCACCACCACCGACACAGACAACCTTCGTGCCTGTCGCCTTCATGCGTCCTTCGTTGAACGCCTTGAGGTAGTCAACACCTGTCACACAGTTAGGAGTCTCGTCCCAGTTGTCGACAAAAAGACCACGACCGGTCCAGCAGCCAATCGCCCACAGAATCGCGTCATGACCCTTCTCAATCTCTTCAACAGAGATATCTTTTCCAACACGGGTGTTGAGCTTTACTTCAACGTCACCCATATCAAGGATTCGCTGCACTTCACTACCCAGCTTGTCACGTGGAATACGATAGTTCGGAATACCGAAACGCATCATGCCACCGAGATCGGAGAGTGATTCAAAAATGGTAACCGCGTGGCCTTTACGACGCAGCTGGTAAGCTGCTGCCATACCTGCAGGACCGCCACCTATGATTGCGACTTTTTTGCCGGTAGAGGCGCCTGCCTCGAATTTATAACCGTTTGCCAGTGCTGTATCACCGATATACATCTCTACCGAGTTGATACCAACGAAATCTTCAACCTCGTTACGGTTACAACCATCCTGGCAAGGCGCAGGACAAACGCGACCCATCATGGATGGGAAAGGATTCGCATCAGTTGAACGGCGGAATGCATACTCCTGCCACTCTACACCTTCAGAAGGCTTCTCCTGCTCGCGAACGATTGCAAGCCAGCCACGGATGTCTTCACCCGACGGGCAGCTGCCCTGGCAAGGTGGCGTCTTGTTGACATAAGTCGGGCACTTGTGAGAGTTATCTTCATTGAAGATTTTATCTGTCCAGCTACCCCACTGGTCATCGCCTTCTTCAAAACGACGATAGGATAGTTTTGTGTTCATTTCATCACTGGAAGTCGCCATGGATTTTTCTCCTTCCCACTAATTCGAAAATTAATATCTATTAACCGGTCTCTGAAGCTGGCCCGGCTCAGGCCGCTTCTTCATCTGTATCTTCATCGTCTTCGTCAACCTGACCGGTGAGGATCAGTGCATTCGAGACGAGTTGATGGACACTGACAATCTGGTCCATCTCCATACCGTAGTACGGTAATATCTTTGTAAACTGGCTTTTGCAAATCGCGCAAATTGCGGCCATGTGAGTCACACCGGACTCTTCGATGACATTGTTCAACGCTGTCATACGCGGCATGCCGCCCTTGATGCGAATCTCCATCAGGTCATCTGTCAGCAGACCACCGCCACCACCGCAGCAGAAGGTCTTCTCATAGATAGTGTCCGGATCCATATCAACATAGTTGTTACAAACCGACTTGATCACATTACGAGGAATGGTGAACTGACCACCTGGCTCATCACCCATGCGGGTCGCGCGTGCGACGTTACATGAGTCATGGAAAGTCAACGTCATGTCATCGTTACGTGACGGATCCAGGTTCAGGGTTCCTTTCTGGATTTCGTTCCAGGTGAACTCAAGAATGTGTTGTGGCACCGGGTATTCCGGATCAAGAAAATCGAACGGACCTGCAAGTGTATTCAGGAATGAGTAAGCAACACGCCATGCGTGTCCGCACTCTCCAAATACAATGCGTTTAACACCCAGTTCAAGAGCAGCCTCGCGAATACGCAGCGAAATCTTGCGCATATTCTCGTAGGAACCGATAAACATACCGAAGTTGGCTGCCTCGGAAGCAGTTGTACTCAGGGTCCAGCTAACGCCAGCCTCGTGAAATACCTTGCCGTAACCAATCAGGCCATCAACGTGCGGTTCTGCAAAAAAGTCTGCTGACGGTGTCACCAGCAAAATATCCGCACCCTTCTTGTCCAGCGGATAAAGAACCTTTACGCCGGTTTCGTCTTCGACATCCTCTTCCAGCCCCTCGAGAGTATCCTCAAGTGCTGGTCCGGGAAGGCCAAGGTTGTTACCAATCTTGTAAACCTTGCCGATAATTTCGTTTGAGTATTTCTGACCGATGCCAACGCGTGCCAGAATTTCTCTTGCCGCCATTGTGATCTCGGCAGTATCTATACCGTATGGGCAGAAAACAGAACAGCGGCGACACTGTGAACACTGGTGATAGTAGCTGAACCACTCGTCCAGGTCTTCACGCTCGAGTTCTTTCGCACCGACGAATTCGGGCATGCCGAGCTTGCCGAAAAATTTACCCGCGAAAGTAAAGTAGCGGCGGTAGACGCGACGCATCAGGTCCTGACGCGCAACCGGCATGTTCAGCGGGTCCTTTGTACCCAGGTAGTAATGACACTTGTCAGTACATGATCCACATTTAACACAAGAATCCATAAATACCTGCAGACCGCGGTATTTGCCCAGCATGTCCCCCATTGCGTCAAGGGTTTTCTCTTTCCAGTCGTCCTGCACTTCACCGACGTAGCCTAGTGGTTCCTGGAACTCGGGCTTGGCGACATACGGCGCACTGTGCGCCATGGTGCCAGACTCTAATTCTGGAACCTCGACATACTCTTGTAACTCTGGAATTTCGTAATCTACTTTTGCCATGAGTGTTCCTCAGTCGGCTCTTCTCTTCTGCAAAATCAATTCTGTTCGAGCTTCTTCGCCCAATCAGAGATGTGGCGCTGTTCACGTGGGTTATCCACCTGGTTGCGTGACGGGCTGAAAAATACGCCCGGCGCATGGAGCAGCTTGCTCACTGGGAAAATAATCATCAGCGATGCAACCAACAGCAGGTGAACCCAAACCAGGATATCTCCCGGTAGCTGACCAATACCGTCAAACGGCCACATCAAAGTGTGAAAAAAGTGTGTCACCATGGTGATATCGGTATGCGATACAAAGGTCATCATGGCACCGCTGACTCCGATCAGAATCAGAAGAAACAGCATGGCGAAATCTGATGGAGACGAAATATAGCGTACGCGGTCCACAGCAAAGCGACGGATCAGCAAGCCAACCAGGCCGATAATCATCGCAAAGGCTGCATATTTGAGCGGGCCAACAATTTCGGCGGGCATCAATGAATTAAAGTAGCGGCTGTGGCGTGCGAGCACGGCAAACAGCCCGATGTGGAACATCCAGCCAAAAATCCAGGTCCACTTGGTCGATTTGAAAAGACTTTCAAAAAAGACCACTTCGCGGAACAGTCGCATGACAACACCTGTCTGCGTTGTCGGTGCCGGAGTTGTTGGAATCTTGAGCGGTGCAGGTGCTTTCGCATACATGATCACGCGACGCGCAACACCAATCACCAGAATCGCAAGTGCTATGTAGAACAAAATGGCGTAGGCCACAGACATGTTCCCAATCCTCTAAATGTTAACAACAGCTTGAAAATGTGCAGGTCGAGCCACACGCAGTCCATCTTCCGGGTGAAGATCGACCTGCAAATTTTCCCTGCCGGGATGGATGCCCCTCCAAATGGAAGGGCACCCCCGAAATCATCCGAAATTAATCAGACACAACCGGTTGGCTTAGGAAGGCCGGCATAACGACATGCCTGCTTACCAGGACCGTATGGGAACAGGCCGTACAGGTACTTGCTGTTACCCTTCTCCTTACCCAGCTTCTTGGAAACCGCTTTGGTCAGAACGCGTACTGCTGGTGCGATCTGGTACTCTTCGTAGTACTCGCGCAGGAAGTTGATGATGTCCCAGTGCTCGTCGGTCAGCTCAAGTTCGTCTTCCTTGGCCATAACTTCAGCAACACCTGGCTCCCACTCGTTAATGTTAGCGAGGTAGCCCTCTTCGTCAGTTTCGAATGTCTTACCGTTCACTTCGATAGGCATTTGTGTATCTCCTAAATAAGAAATAAATTGCAGGTTACAGCCAGGACTGAACCTTGTCGTTTGATTCAACCAGATCGACAAAGCCCGCATAATCGACGACAGTAACGCCATCAACCAGCTTCTCTTCCGAGATGCCGCGTGCAGCCAGGTCCGGACCCAGTACGGAAACTTTCATTCCGCTGATTTTTGATGCAGCTTTACCACCACTCATGGCAGCGTAGACCCCATCTTCGATTAACAGCATGGCATCGCCATCGACCATGTAGTCGGCAGCAGTATCCAGGCTATCGCGCTCGTAAGGGGATTTGTTCACCAGATGTAAAATTGACATTTGCTTCTCCCCTAGAAGTTAAACATGACGTCTTGCCCGGAAAATACCTCGGCAAGTTCTGCACGACTAACCAGACGAATGGAATCCTTTTCGGCCCAGTCATCATCCTCATCTTCCCAGACAAGGTGCTGAAGGTCGTCGAGTGTCAGGCCACGCTCTTCCAGTGACTCTTTTTCAACGTAGATCTTGGTAACTTCATAGTCGCCAAGCGCTGCATAAGTCGGTGAGAAGTTCTTCATACCAACACCGGCAGTATCCTGGCCCTTGACCAGCTGATAGACGCCGTCGTCGATAAACGCAAGACTGACATCCTGTTCAAATGCCGCACCAATCAGAACAACTTCAAGCGACTCCCATGCATAGATGGTGCCGTAAGGCGCTCTGCGGTTGACGTACATGAATTTTTTCGTTTCAGACATATCCGATTCTCCGCATCAGTCGCCGAACACGACCAGACGGTCGCTCTGAATCCCACCTTCGACCAACTGGCCGAGGCCAGAGATACGAAAGCCAGGTGCGATGTTGGTCGCGTCCTTTTTATTACGCTCTGCTTCACCGTCATCAACGATTCCACGACGCTGGGCAGCGGCGACACAGATAACAAGATCGAGATCATGCTCTGCTGCCAGCTCGCTCCAGCGACTGACGACGTTGCGGTCGTCCTGCGGAGGCGTCGTCAGACGCGTGCCGTTGTTGACTCCATCGTGATAGAAGAAGACACGAAAAATCTCGTGCCCCTTCTCAAGAGCCGCCTTGGTGAAGAAGTAAGCAGAATCAGACGCCTGGTGCTGATAAGGCCCTTCATTGACCTGAATGGTTAACTTCATCTCGTCACTCCGAATCAGAAGCGGATATGCGCTGAAGCGTTCAGGCTCTTACGAGCTCCACGCCAGTTATCGATGTGGTACTTGGTAAAGGGCAGCTCAACGAGTTCAAAGAAACGCGGCCATCCGATACGTTCGATCCACTCACCAACACGCTCCCAATCACGCGCGCCTGCTTTATATTCAGCAAGGATGCGCTTGACGATAGCAGTTGCTTCAGGCCAGCGCGGCGGGTTGTTAGGAATACCAGCTGCAACAAGCTTCTGGAAAGTCGGCTTACCACGTGCGTTTGAGTGGTTACCACCGACCCAGATTGCCAGCTTGGTGTGCTCAGCATCGTTGATCTGCATTGGAGGACAAGGAGGGAAACATGCACCACAACAGATACATTTCTTCTCGTCAACTTCCAGTGAAGGCTTGCCGTTAACCATTGCCGGACGAATCGCAGCAACCGGGCAACGTGCAACAACAGTTGGACGCTCGCAGACGTTAGCAACCAGATCATGATTGATCTTTGGTGGCTTGGTGTGCTGTACGTTGATCGCGATATCACCCTGGCCACCACAGTTGATCTGGCAGCAAGAAGTCGTGATATGAACACGGTTAGGCATTTCTGAAACTTTAAACTCATCAATGAGTTCGTCCATCATGGACTTGACCACGCCTGATGCATCGGTACCGGGAATGTCACAGTGCAGCCAGCCCTGTGTATGCGACAGGGTTGTTACAGAGTTTTTGGTACCACCAACGATGAAGCCAGCCTCTTCCAGTTTCTCAATCAGCGGCTCAACACGAGACTCTTCAGTTACGAAGAACTCAGGATTTGAACGGATTGTGAAACGGATAAAACCGTCAGAATAGTCATCCGCAATCTGGCACAGGGTGCGCAGAGTGAAGAGATCCAGAATACGCTGGGTACCGGCCTTGATGGTCCACAGCTTGTCGCCGTTTTTAGCAACGTGCAGAAGCACACCCGGACGTGGGTCTTCATGATAAGCCCACAGGCCAAAGTTACGGCGCATCATAGGATGCATGTACTGGAATGGATCAGGGCACCCGGTTTCGATCGGGTCACGCATGTCTGCCATTTCTACCTCCAGAAATTTCGAAAAATTCAGTATTGCACCCGGCTGCAATCAGCCGGGAACAGAGTATCAATATGTCGAGCGAATCTTCTTTTATTAAGAAGCTTCAGCCTGACGATCAAACCACTTGACGGCTTCCTCATCCCAGCCATCCATACGGATGTAGGAAGATTCGCGCGGGTTGTTGACCATGTTCGGATCAACTTCAACGCCGACGCCTTCAAGGAAGTTCACCAGGCCGATACGTTCGATCATCTCACCGCAACGCTCGTGCTCAAGTGCGTTCTCAGCCCAGAAATCAATGATCTCTTCAGCCAGTTCAACAATCTCTTCCCAATCTTCTTCGGTATCGAGCTTCTTGAAAGGAACAACAACGGTACCCATGAGGTCACCGATCTTGAGGGTACGCTTACCACCGATGAGGATGGTGACACCGCGGTCATCGCCGGGGTGCAGTGCTTTAGGCACAACGTTCAGGCAGTGCATACAACGGACACAGTCCTTGTTGTTCACTTCCAGGCTGTCATCGTCGTTCAGTGACAGTGCGTTGGTTGGGCAGCGAGTGATAATGTTATCGATCACGTGCTGGCGACCCTTGCGTCCAACGTAGGCCTTGAACTCGTCCTGGTTGACGTTCATGTCATCGCGCCAGGTACCGATAACTGCGAAGTCGGCACGCTCAACTGCGTTCTGACAATCGTTTCCGCAACCGGAGACCTTGAACTTGAACTTGTATGGAAGAGCAGGACGGTGAACATCGTCGGTGAAGTTATTCACCAGCAGGCGATGTGCTTTCTGCTCGTTGGTGCAGGACATCTCGCAACGCGCTGCGCCAACACATGACATTGCAGTACGTACACAAGGACCGGCGCCACCAAGATCCCAACCATAGTCGTTGATCTCGTCAAAGAAGTGCTGGGTCTGTTCAGTATCAGTACCGATGAACATGATGTTACCGGTCTGTCCGTGGAAGGTGACCAGGCCTGAACCATACTTCTCCCAGCTGTCTGCCATCTGGCGCAGCATGTCAGTGCTGTAGTGGTTACCTGCAGGTGGCTGAACACGCAGTGTATGGAATTCTTTTGATTCCGGGAATGCATGACCAACTTCTGAGAAACGTGGGATGATTCCGCCACCGTACTGGAATACAGAAACAGTTCCGCCCTTCCAGTAGCCTTTACGGGTTTCATATGAGTGCTCAAGCTGACCGAGAAGATCATTGGTAATCTTGTTGATACGCTCTTCCGGATGCTCGTCACGCAGACGCTTGATACCGGAAATAAAGCTTGGCCAAGGACCGCTTTCCAGCTGGTCCAGCATCGGAGTATGGTGCTTATTAATTGCCATTTCGCTTGTTCTCCTGACTGAGACGCTTTAGTTCTAAATGCATAAAAAATTCTGTCGACCCACTTCGTGGAAGAGGATCAATAAATTCTGGTTCTTAACGAGAAGGGAGAAAAGTACATCACCTTCCCGTCCCATTAACAGCCGCTAATATAGTCCAGTGCAACACATCAGTGGTATTCCACCAAAGTGGGGGAGAGGCAATTTATTGCTATCCCCTTGGGGATATGCCTACTTTGAACCGATGTACAGAAAACCACTGAATATCAGGTAAAATGCTGCTCCTCCACACTTTTTCTCTATAAATCCAATGAGTTAAGAAAAAAATAACCCTGTACAAAGAATGTGTTTGGCAGGTATCCTAGCCGCTACTCTATAAGCAGTCAATAAAATTGTAATAAACCCATGAATGTAGCAACGCAACATGATTCGCCCTTTCTGACGGCCAATAAAGAGGCCTATGAAAACTGGAAAAAATGGAAGCTCGAACAGCAACCGGCAGCAGAAATGCTTGCCGATCCAGTTGTCGTGCATAATCCTGCCGCGCTGACACAGTCGGAGCTTGACGCCATACGTGAACGCGTCAGGGCAACCAACTGGGTGCTGTTTCGTATGGAAGAGCGTGACACTCTTGACCAGAACACGATCAAACAGTTTGCATCTCAGCTGGGATTGACGAGCCTCGATGCCAACCTCAAGTCCGAAGAGAGCGGTGTCAGCGCAATTTGTGTGAAAAAACAGGAAGGCACCCCATATATCCCCTATACCAGCAGACAAATCAGCTGGCATACGGATGGTTATTACAATGACAGCGATGAACAGATATACGGTATGTTGCTGTATTGCTTGCGACAGGCGGCTGAGGGTGGCAGCAACGACCTGATGGATCATGAACTGCTCTACATGATGCTGCGAGACGAGGACCCTGCAATGATCGACGCCCTCATGCACCCGGAGGCAATGACGATTCCGGCCAACATCGAAAATGGCGTCGAGATTCGTCCCGATCATACCGGGCCTGTTTTTTCGATTCGTGCCGACGGCAACCTGCACATGCGCTACTCTGCCCGAACACGCAATATTATCTGGCGGGATGACGCCGATACACAACGTGCAGCAGCACGCATTGTCGAATTGATGAGTGGAGATGAATACCCGGTGATCCATCACCACATGCAGCCCGGGGAAGGTGTCATCTGTAACAATGTCCTGCATCGCCGCGATGCTTTTAAAGATGGCGATGCACCGGAACAGCAGCGGCTATATTACCGCGCAAGATTCAGTGACCGTATCGCAGGAACCGGTTACCAAAACGGATAAAGATTATGCTATTACTCAGTGAAATTATGATTGCCAACCAGCAGTTCAAGACCTTTGAGGAGCTTGAGGCTGCCGTGAGTGAAATTGCCAATAGCGGTGAACGCTTTTTCCGTATCGACGTCAAACCCCAGTACTTCGATACACCGAATGACTGGGAAGAGCGTCTCGAAGCAGCTTTCAGCACACTTGGCAGGTAAATTGACATGACGGACATATTTGACCCGAACAAACTACAGGATACGGCTGCTGACTCATTGCGCAAGACGCTGGGACAGGACGCCCAGCTGGAAGGCGAACTGCACGAACTTAAACAGCAGCTGGCAAAATTACCCGAGAGTGCAAACCCGCTCGAGCGCGCAAAACTTTTACTGGAGATGGCACGTGCCCACCAGATACTCGAGCGTGGCGCCGAGGCCTGGCCGCTGGGGCGTACTGCATTCGACATTTATGCAGAAGCCGAGGCCTGGGAAGAGGCAGCAGATGCCTGCGACATTCTCTACCAGTGTGACCAGCCCGATTCACTTGTTGCTCTCGGTAATGGCGCCTGGCTAGGTGTGACATTCCCGATAGATCCGGAAATCAGCGTTCATCTGCTGAGCCATATCGTTGACGACACCCCGGATGATGCCGACGGTGCTGCAGTTGCTGCCGCGACAGCCCTGTTCCTCGCAGATGTACGTGCCGAGGAAGGCACAGAGAAAGAGCGCCTCACCTTCTTCTCCAACCAGATGCTTGGACAGGTCGCACGGCGCCACTCACAGGTAGACAACGAGGAGCAGTTTTCCTTCTGGATCGAGAAACTCGAACTCAACGATCCTGACAAATTCCTGGTACGTCTGCGCAACGTCATCGATGTGCTGGCACAGGATGACTGGTGGATCGACCGCGACGCAATCCAGGCATCACTACCCCACTAGGTAACAGGCATGTTCTGGGAAGAAGACGAAAAAATAAACGAAAAGGTACCGGATAGCATCCTAGATCTTCTGTTCGAGATTCGCGGACGTGAAATACCGGTCGACCACGCATACGCACTCTCGACTGCGATCACCTCGATTGCGCCCGAGATACTTGAGGATGGACGCTTCGGGGTACACACGATTCATGTAGCCGGCTCGCAGAACGGCTGGGAAAGACCCGACTTCAACACCGAGAATCGTCTCATCATCTCGCGCAGAACCAAGTTCACCCTGCGCGTCCCACGTGAGCATGCCAGTGCGGCTGAAGAGAAACTCAGCGGCGCACAGCTCGACCTGGGCGGCTGCCAAATCACACTCGGCAAGGCAAAAGAACGTCCGCTGAGCAAGCAGGGAACAATCTTCTCACGCTACGTGCAGAGCGACCCGGATGAGAGCGAAATGAATTTCCTGCAGCGTATCGCCAATGAATTGAAACAGCACGACATCCGCATCAAGAAGGCGATGTGCGGCAAAAACGTCAGTGTCTATACGCCGGACGGTCCGATCGAGAGCCGCAGCCTGATGCTGGCAGACCTGTTAACCGAGGAGACTCTCAAGCTGCAGGAAGTTGGGCTAGGCCCCGGCAGGCACATGGGATTTGGCATCTTCATCCCGCACAAGGGCATAGAAGCGGTCAACAAAGGCGAAGAGGAAGAGAAGTGAGTCTATCCCAAAGAGGCTAGTTGTCAGCACACACTCTCTTTTCATAAAATCTGCACACAATATTTATGACAATTTGACAAGAACAGGAGTAGAAACATGGCACTTGATACTGACGCAAACGGCAATCTGACAGATCCAAACGCATGGAGCGAAGATGTTGCACGTGAACTTGCAGCAGCTGATGACACCATGAGCGAGCTGTCCCAGGAACATATGGATGTACTCAACTACCTGCGTGACGAGTACTTCAACAACAACCAGAACCAGCCGATGGAGCGTATGATCGTCAAGGGCATGAGCAAAGTCTGGGGCAAGAAAATCGGTAGCAAGGACCTCTACGTCCTTTTCCCGGGCGCACCCAGCAAGCAGGGCAACCGCATTGCGGGACTGCCTTACATCGCACGTAAAGGCGGATATTGATCTGTTAGAAGGTTCAATACCTGTTGAAAAGGCGGCTTCGGCCGCCTTTTTCAGTTGGCAAGGCACAAAGTGAAAGGTGAAAGGCCTACTCTGCCCTGACAGCTTCACAACAAATTCTTGTACCTTGTGCCTTGTGCCTTTTACCAATTGAACAACCACATGCGAATCCGGCAATGCTAAACTAGCCGCAGTTTGGCAAACCCACAGACCAAAATGCTCACATACCCAGATCTCGACCCGGTCCTGCTCTCCATCGGATCACTGAAAATTCACTGGTACGGTATCATGTACCTGGTCGGTTTCGTCGCAGCCTGGTGGCTGGCACGCTATCGCGCCCGTACACAGCCAGCCCGCGGCTGGAAAGTAGCAGAGATAGAAGACCTGATTTTCTACGCCGCACTCGGCGTGATTCTTGGTGGCAGGCTTGGCTATATCCTGTTCTATTCATTTGATGAAACGCTCGCCGATCCGATACGCATCCTGCGCATCTGGGAAGGCGGCATGGCATTCCATGGTGGCCTGCTGGGCGTCATGCTTGCGATGTGGCTGTATGCAAGAAAAACCTCGCGCCGCTTTTTTGCAGTAACCGACTTTATCGCCCCGCTTGTACCAATCGGCCTGCTGACCGGTCGCATTGCCAATTTTATCAATGCTGAACTCTGGGGTGGCCCGACATCACTTGCAGTCGGCATGAAAGTTCCCTGCGAAAGATCTTATGAGCTATGCCAGCGCGTTGGTGTATCAGATGTAGGCATGTCTGCACCAGTACATGCCTCTCAACTTTACGAGGCAGGACTGGAGGGTGCCCTTCTGTTCCTGATCCTGTGGTTCTACTCAGCCAAACAGAGAGCAGTGATGGCCGTCTCGGCGCTGTTCCTGATTTTCTATGGCCTGTTTCGCTTCTCGGTAGAGTTTGTGCGCATGCCTGATGCGCATATCGGCTACCTGTTTGGCGGCTGGTTTACCATGGGTATGCTACTCTCTCTACCGATGATTATCGGTGGCGTCCTGTTATTGCTGGTCGCTTATAAAAAAAATATGGAGACCCCCAGTGCAACAGTATCTTGACCTGATGCGCCTCGTGCGCGATGAAGGCACCCGCAAAGAAGACCGTACCGGTACAGGTACCCTGTCGCGTTTTGGCCACCAGATGCGCTTCAACCTTGCCGATGGCTTCCCCATGGTAACCACCAAGAAACTGCATCTGCGCTCTATCATTCATGAACTGCTGTGGTTTCTGCAAGGCGATACCAACACTCGTTACCTGAAAGAGAATGGTGTCTCCATCTGGGATGAATGGGCGGATGAAAATGGTGATCTTGGCCCTGTCTATGGCTACCAGTGGCGCTCATGGCCGACACCGGACGGCAGACATATCGACCAGATCACACAGGTTATCGAGCAGATCAAAACCAATCCTGATTCTCGCCGCATTATCGTTTCAGCATGGAATGTCGGTGAACTCGACAAGATGGCACTGGCACCCTGCCACGCCTTTTTCCAGTTTTACGTTGCTGACGGCAAACTCTCCTGTCAGCTCTACCAGCGCAGTGCCGATATCTTTCTGGGGGTACCCTTCAATATTGCTTCCTATGCACTACTGACCATGATGATGGCGCAGGTGTGTGGGCTGGAGCCTGGTGATTTCGTGCACACATTCGGTGATGCGCATCTCTATCTGAATCATCTTGAGCAGACTGACGAGCAACTTTCACGCACGCCTTTCGCGCTGCCGAGCATGCGTATAAATCCTGATATAAAAGACCTGTTTGAATTCAGCTTCGATGATTTCGAAGTGGTTGACTACCAGTGCCATCCTCATATCAAGGCACCGGTAGCCATTTAGACAAACAATAGTCAGGCAGGCTTGACCGCCTCGATGGTTGCAGAGGCAACATAGTCGGTGACACTCGTGCCCGGCGCCCAGTCCTTGATGAACTCTTTTGATTCATCCTTCGGCTGAATCCGTACCTGCTCGAAACCGGCCGCGAGCATCATCTCTTCGAGATCGGCAACCAGGGATGCGTTGCCCATGCAACCGGCGACCAGGCCGATATCCTCTTTTATCTCCTGCGGCATTTCGGCAGTTGCAACAACGTCTGAAATCGCCACACGACCACCCGGCTTGAGCACACGGTAGGCCTCGCGGAAAACCTGCGGCTTGTCGGACGAAAGGTTAACAACGCAGTTGGAAATAATCACGTTAGCAGTGTCATCGGCAACCGGCAGGTACTCGATCTCGCCAAGTCGAAACTCGACGTTGGCAAACTTGCCTTTGACCGAATTGGCACGTGCCTTCGACAACATGTCCGGTGTCATGTCGATGCCGATCACGTGTCCGTCAGCACCCACTTCTGCTGCTGCCAGGAAACAGTCAAAACCACCGCCGGCCCCCAGGTCAACGACAACCTCGCCCGGCTGCAGCGCTGCAATTGCCTTGGGATTACCGCAACCGAGCCCCATGTCGGCACCTTCCGGCACCATATCAAGTTCCGCCTTGCTGTATCCGAGCCGGGTCGAAATCAGGGAACTGATCGCGATATCGTCGCTGACGCCACAGCAGCTGCTCTCAACTCCGCAGCTGGCGCCTTCGTTATCTGCCTGCGCAACCTTCGCATAGGCCTCACGAATACTTTGCCGGTGAGCATCGTCACTGCTCGCGGCATCATTCTGCATATCATCAGAACAACATGAATCACTTTTGCTCACTATTTCGATCTCCATAATTTTAGCTCTACCGTCCTTGTGAAACGGTCGAATTGGCCTCTTCAACAATGGTATCGATGATAGCCGATTTCAACCCTCTGGTGGAGACAGCACAAGGAAGGGCTTTCCATTCACGCCACGGAAAGCCACAATACAGAAATGATCGATAGCCATTGTCATCTTGATTTTGAAGAGTTTGACCGCGACCGTGATGCTGTACTGACGGAATCTGCCAACGCCGGTGTAACAGACCTGGTTATTCCGGGAACAACAGCAGATAGCTGGCTCCGCACACTACACCTGTGCCGCGAACACCCTTTTCTGCATGCAGCTCTCGGCCTGCACCCCTACTTTATGGATCAGCACCAGGCACCGGATATTGACAGGCTCAGGGAACTGCTTGTTGAACACGGGGAAGTTGTCGCCGTAGGAGAAATCGGTCTCGATTTTGCCCTCTCGGATCCGGACAGAAATCACCAGAAAAAGCTCGTGCAACAGCAGCTGGAAATTGCTGCAGAAATCGACCTTCCCGTGATTCTGCATGTCAGAAAAGCACATGACGAGATGATTCAGCTGCTAAAGAAGACACCTGTACGCGGCGGTACCGTGCACGCTTTCAATGGTTCACTACAGCAGGCAGGTCATTACCAGGCTCTCGGATTCTGCCTCGGCTTCGGCGGCATGCTGACCTATCCGCATTCACGCAGACTGCACACACTCGCCAGCCAGGTTTCCCGCGAGACCATCGTGCTGGAAACAGATGCTCCGGACATGACCGGATTCAATCATCATGGTGAACGCAACTCTCCTGCGTACCTGCCTGAGGTCCGTGATGAGATTGCTAAGTTGCGTAACGAATCACCTGATGAAGTTGAGCGCTATACAACAGAAAACGCCCGGCGGGTTTTCAACCTGCCGGGCGATTCCCAAGCTCATGTTTAATTAAAAACAACGTCGCCGTCAGAGAGCTCGGCGTGGATTGTTGAATCGGGACCGAATCGTCCTGACAGTATCTCCTGTGCCAACCTGTTCTCAAGCTGCTGCCTGATAGCGCGCTTGAGTGGACGCGCTCCGTAGACAGGATCGAATCCCGCCTCACCAAGAAGATCAAGCACTGCATCTGAAACATTCAGGGTGATGTCACGATCAGCAAGACGCTCCCTGAGGTAGCTGATCTGGATATCCGTAATCGCCCGAATCTGCTCGCGACCGAGTGGATGGAAGACCACGATCTCGTCGAGACGGTTGATGAACTCGGGACGGAAATGACCACCGACAACTTCCATCACGGAATTTTTCATCGACTCGTAGTTCTCTTCTCCGGCCATCTGCTGAATCAGGTCAGAACCCAGGTTGGAGGTCATGACGATCACGGTATTGCGGAAATCGACCGTACGACCCTGGCCATCCGTCAGGCGACCATCATCAAGCACCTGTAACAGAACATTAAAGACATCCGGGTGTGCTTTCTCGACCTCGTCGAGCAGAATCACGGAATAGGGTCTGCGACGCACTGCCTCGGTCAGATATCCACCCTCCTCGTAACCGACATATCCAGGAGGCGCACCGATCAAACGCGCAACCGAATGCTTCTCCATGAACTCCGACATGTCGATACGCACCATCGCCTCTTCAGTATCGAATAGGAACTCGGCAAGCGATTTACACAGCTCGGTCTTTCCGACACCGGTCGGACCGAGAAACAGGAACGAACCATTCGGCTGATTCGGATCTGAAAGTCCTGCACGCGAACGGCGAATCGCATCTGACACTGCAGAAACCGCCTCGCTCTGCCCGATGACACGTTTGCCAAGCTGCTGTTCCATCTGCAGTAGTTTGTCACGCTCACCCTCAAGCATCTTGCTGACAGGAATTCCGGTCCAGCGTGACACCACCTCGGCAATCTCCTCCTCGGTGACATTGCTGCGTAACAGCTGTGTCTCCTGCTGCCCGGCCTCTGCTTCTGCTGCATGGGAGAGCTGATTCTCGAGTTCGGGAATGCGTCCATACTGGAGTTCCGACATACGCTGCAGGTCACCTGCGCGATTGGCGGTTTCATATTCGATACGTGCCTGCTCAAGCGCCTCCTTGATATGTGCAGTACCCTGCACGGCTGCCTTTTCCGACTTCCAGATTTCATCAAGGTCGGAGAACTCGCTCTCCAGCTCGGCAATCTGCTCTTCAAGCACCCTGAGACGTTTTTTCGATGCATCGTCCGACTCTTTCTTGAGCGCCTCGCGCTCGATCTTGAGCTGGATCAGACGGCGTTCGAGACGATCCATAGACTCTGGCTTGGAATCGATCTCCATGCGAATTCTTGATGCCGCCTCATCAATCAGGTCGATCGCCTTGTCAGGCTGCTGGCGGTCAGTGATGTAACGAGTTGACAGGGTTGCCGCGGCAACAATCGCCGGATCGGTAATCTCGACACGGTGATGCACTTCGTAGCGCTCCTTGAGGCCACGCAGAATAGCGATGGTATCCTCGACACTCGGTTCATCAACCAGGACTTTCTGGAAACGACGCTCGAGCGCAGCGTCCTTCTCGACATACTTGCGATATTCATCCAGCGTGGTCGCGCCGATACAGTGTAGTTCACCGCGTGCCAGTGCAGGCTTGAGCATATTGCCGGCATCCATCGCACCTTCCGCCTTACCCGCACCAACCATGGTGTGGATCTCATCGATGAAGAGAATAATATTCCCCTCGGACTTGGCAATATCATTGAGCAGCGCCTTGAGACGCTCCTCAAAATCACCTCGGAATTTGGCACCTGCAAGCAGTGCGCCGAGGTCAAGCGACAATAGACGCTTGCCCTTGATACCCTCGGGCACCTCGCCGTTGACGATACGCTGCGCGAGACCTTCGACAATTGCGGTTTTACCGACACCCGGTTCACCGATCAGCACCGGGTTGTTCTTGGTACGACGCTGCAGCACCTGGATTGAGCGACGAATCTCCTCGTCCCGCCCGATAACAGGATCAAGCTTGCCTTGTTCGGCACGCTCGGTCATATCGATCGTATATTTCTCCAGTGCCTGCCTCTGGTCCTCGGCATTGGGGTCATTCACAGCTTCTCCACCACGAACGGAGTCAATTGACTGCTCTATACTGCCTTTGGCGGCGCCTGCATCGCGCAGTACCTTGCCTACTTCGCCCTTGTCCTCAATCGCGGCAAGCAGAAAGAGTTCGCTGGAGATGTACTGATCTTTGCGCTTTTGTGCCAACTTGTCGGTCTGGTTGAGCAGGCGCCCGAGGTCATTTGAAACAGTGACATCACCGGCACTCCCCTCAACAGTCGGCAGACGCTCAAGCATCTCGCCAAGACGGGAACGTAGCTGGTTAACGTTGACATCAGCACTCGACAGCAGGTGGCGTGCGCTACCGCCCTCCTGGTCGAGTAACGCGATCAGAAGATGAACAGGTTCAATAAACTGGTGATCCCGTCCGACAGCCAGGCTCTGGGCATCGGCCAGCGCCAGTTGAAACTTGTTGGTCAATTTGTCCATTCGCATGGGTACAACTCACTTATAAATAATAATCTGTTGCTTTCTATATAGGGACAATCGACGCAGAATCAACGCCTCATGTGTAGATCTTCTCGAGTTCCTCATGAAGCGCATGCGCACCATCTTCCGGGTAGAGTACATCTACCTCTTTTACCGTGGCGCGCGAAGGGACAAAAACCGAGGCGACCACCACGCCCTTCAGGCGTATACCTTCGATCATGAGTGCGTGAACCGGGCATTTGGATATTGCTGACAGTCTCGCTGCGCCGCCTTTCAGTTTCCGCGGGGGATCACTTGGAAGATGAATTTTTCCATGCGGAAATATTGCGATGACCTCTCCCGCTTTCAATGCGTTGAGGGCCTCGCGCATCGCCTTTTCAGGTCTGCCACTGCGATCGACCGGGATCGCACCAAGTGCATGGAAGAGCCACTGCATGCCAAAACGTTCGTATTGCTCACGTGCAATCATGAAACGCAAGGGCCTCGGTGAGGCTGCGAGAAGCAGTAGAGAATCAAGCCCCGAGACATGGTTGGAAGCGACGATTGCAGGCCCGGTTTCAGGCAAGTCGAAATTGTCTTCCGGAAGCCGATGAACAAAGCGGCAGAAGAGACGGTTGAGACCATCGAGGCGGTTGAGAAAGGGTGTTCCCCATTCTGCACCGTTATAAGCAGGCATTACAAAGTGAAACAGCACAACGATTGTTGAGACCACAAGCAACAGCCAGGTCAATGTACTCATGATTCAATCCAGATCATGCTCGCCATGCGCCCAGTGATACCGTCACGCCGATATGAAAAGAAGTCACTCTCTTCAGTGAAAGTGCAGTAGTTACCTCCATATATATCGGCAACTCCAGCACTTTCCAAGCGTTGACGTGCCAGCTGGTAGATATCCGCCATCCAGCGCCCCTGTTGGTTTTGTATAAATGCCTCTTGCGCACTGCTGTCCCTGGCAATAAAGGCATCACGCACCTCCTCACCAACCTCGAATGCCTGCTGGCTGATGGCTGGGCCAAGCCATGCCATGAGGTTTTCGGCTGGCGAGTCCAGTTTCGCGATTGCCGCTTCCAGCACACCATCACAGAGACCTCGCCAGCCCGCGTGTGCAGCTGCAACCATGGTGCCACTTCGGTCACAGATCAGTACAGGCAGGCAGTCAGCCGTCATCACCACGCACACCTCATTGCTTTGAAATGAACAGGCTGCATCCGCGTCACATCCACCCTGAACCTGCTGCGTCTCGACCACATCGCAGCCATGCACCTGCCTGAGCCAGTGCGGCTCAGCAGGAATTTCAGCTGCGCGAATCAATTCGGCCCGGTTATGTGCAACATGCTGTGAATCATCCCCGACATGATCACCCAGGTTAAGGCTCGCCCATGGTGCAGCACTGACACCTCCATGACGCATGGTGGAGATGGCCCTGATGCTCGCCGGAACAGGCCAGTCGGGTTCAATCCAGTCAATTTCGTCATGCCTGACGATACGATCAGGCATTGGCATCTTCTCGCAGTGTCTCGAGGAGGTTCAGCATGTCATCAGGCATCTCGGCCTGCCATTCGACATATTCACCAGTGTCTGGATGATCAAAACCCAGTTTGAAGGCGTGCAGTGCCTGGCGCTTGAAACTCCTCAAAGCCTCCTTGAGTGGCTCTGAAGCGCCTGCAGGAAGGCGCAAACGCCCACCGTAAACCGGATCACCGACCACCGGGTGACGAATATGTGCCATGTGGACGCGAATCTGGTGCGTTCTACCAGAATGCAATTTAACCTGCAGCAGTGTGTGTGCAGGGAATTTCTCCAACACACGGTAATCGGTTTGTGCCTCTTTGCCGGATGGCACGACCGCCATCTTGACGCGCTGAGTCGGATGACGCCCGATCGGTGCATCGATATGACCGCCGGTGATCAACACACCATTGACGACCGTGCGATATTCACGGTGAATATCACGCGCCTGCAGCAATTCAACCAGGCGTTTGTGTGCCTTCAGGCTGCGCGCCACCACCAGCAGACCGGAGGTTTCCTTGTCGAGTCGATGGACAATACCCGCCCTCGGGAGCTTCTCCAGTTCCGGCGCATGATAGAGTAGGCCGTTTTGCAGGGTTCCGGCCGGATTGCCGGCAGCCGGATGCACAACAAGCCCCGCAGGCTTGTTGACCACGATCAGGTGCTCATCCTCAAACACGATATCGAGTGCGATCTCTTCGGCAACCACATAAGTCACTTTCTCCTCTTCAGCATCGAGAAGAATCACATCGCCGCTTTTGACCTTATCCTTGTTTCGGGCAGTCTCACCGTTCACGCGAACGCGCCCGGATTTCACCCAGGATTGCAGTCTGCTGCGCGAATAATCGGGAAAAAAAGCCACCAAAGCCTGGTCGAGACGGCTGCCCGAGAGCTCCAAATCGACCACGGCCTGCAGATAATCCGGTTCAGATTGATCAGATTCTGTCGCTTCCAACGTCAAATCCGTTATACTTTCGTCCATTCGGCGAATATTACAGGAATTAATCTCAGATGGGGCGGCACTTCCTATACATCTTGATCGTTGCAATCCTGCTAACGGGTTGTGCATCAAACAAGAAAAATGATGATAAAACCAGGAACTGGTCAGCAGATCGATTCTACACAGAAGCATCGTCAGCCTTGGCTGAGGGTGACTATGAAGGCGCGATCGAGTATTACGAAAAACTCGAGGCTCGTTACCCTTACGGTCACCAGGCTGCACAGGGGCAGTTGGACGTTGCGTTTGCCTACTACAAGTATGACGAAGCCGACTCAGCCATTGATGCGCTCGACCGCTTCATTCGTCTGCACCCGGAACATCCGCAGGTTGCTTACGCTTACTACATGAAGGGAGTGGTTAACCTGAACCGCAACCTTGGCCTGCTGGACCGTTTTATACCAACCGATTCATCACAGCGTGATCCGGAAACTTTCAAGGATGCCTATGATGCATTTCGCGAAGTTGTAGAACGCTTCCCGACAAGCCGTTATGCCAAGGATGCGAAGCAGCGTGCGATATTCCTGCACAACACAATTGCCCGTCACGAAGTCCATGTTGCTCAATACTACCTGGATCGTGGCGCCTACCTTGCAGCCGCCAACCGCGGAATCTATGTCGTTCAGAATTATCAGCGCACACCTTCTGTCAAGGACGCCCTTGAAATCATGGCGCAGGCCTATGACAAGATGGAGCTGCCGAAACTTGCTGATGACACACGTCGAGTTCTGGAGCTTAACAAGGTCAACTTCGCCTCTGACGAGTACAAGGAAGGTGAAAAGAGCCTGCTGCGCAGTATCTGGGACACATTGGGTCTCGACAAAAACTGATCAAACAACCTGCAGGAACGCCGCCACCCTGGTGGCGCTCCTACAGGCTGCCGGTTAAATCCCTGAAACCAAACCCCAGCAAGGGCTGCTCGATCCCCCGGCTCAGAGCCATCACCTTGAATACCTCACCCATCTCGGTTGGTAACATCAGGCGCTTGACCGCCTCTGCCTGGCTATACGAGTCGGTCATACTAAGCCCCTGCGCAGACCCGGCGATCAACTCATCAATACCACAACCAATCAAAAAATTGCTCTGGCTGGTGTAGCCGCGGACATCGAGACTCACTGCAGAGGCCGCTTCAGCAACTGCGGTGAAATCAACATGTGAAGTGATATCCTGCAACCCGGGCCACAATAGAGCATCATCATGCGCTATGTGCCGGTAGTGACACATCAGGGTGCCCGTATAGCGGTCGGGATGATAGTACTCACGCCGCGCGTAACCATAATCGATCAACAGGATTGCACCACGATCGAGAATATCTGAGAGGGCATGAATCCAGGGGCTCAAGCGCAGGTTGATCTCGGATTCATAGCCCTCGTCAAAATCGACAGAGAGAGCTGCAATTGCTTCAGTAAGAACCACCGAGCACCTCCCCCAACTGGAAACGGGACGCCCTTCACGGCAACCGACCAGTCGCTCTTCGAATCTGCCGGCAATATGGCGAAAACGATGCACCGGCATCGCATCAAGCACCTCGTTGGCAATAATGACTGCCTCAACACGACTCTCCGGCAAGTGATCCAGCCAGTGAAACAGTGACTCGTGCTGCGGGATCGACTCACGAATTGTCTGCTGCTGCCTGTGCCTGAGTTCGGCACTCAGCTCAATGATCGTATAGCTTTGCGGTAGAGAGTCATCCACTTCCAATTGTGTTACCAGGTCAACTGCCAATTTTCCCGAGCCGGCACCGAACTCAATCACGCAGCCATTCTCGAGTTGCTGCAACAGTTCGGCAACCTGGCGTGCCAGTGCTTGTCCATAGAGTGGCGACACCTCTGGCGCAGTAACAAAATCCCCATGTGCACCAAACTTCTGCTGCCCACCAGCGTAATAACCGAGCCCCGGGTAATAGAGAGCCATCTCCATGTAACGATCAAAGCCGACATTGCCACCAGCCACTTCAATTTCGTCGCAAATGGCAGCCTGCAAGCGTTTGCTGAGTGCCAGCTCTTCATCTCCGGGCCGTGGCAGTGACTTTATGTGCATAGCGAGTAATAATGAAATGCGTTATTCGATAAAACGAGTGTAGCAAATCAGGCAGCAACAATTTCTGCCAATAGACTCAAAAGAGGCAACTGCAGTGGAACAGACAAGAAAAACAGCCCTGATTACAGGTGGTGCTACCAGGCTTGGTGCCGCCACAGCACGCCTGCTGCATGCTGCCGGTTATGACATAGTGATTCATTATCGCAATTCGACTGACAACGCGGAAATACTGGCAGCTGCGCTCAATTCACTGCGTGAGCGCTCAGCGACTATTCTTCAAGGCGATTTACTCGAGGATGGAATCATTCCTGGGCTCGTTGAGCAGGCCGCTGCCTTCAACCAACGTCTCGATGTTTTGATTAATAACGCTTCAAGTTTCTATGCAACAAAAATGGGGCACGTGGAGACGGAACAGTGGGAAGATCTTGTCGGTACAAATATGAAAGCACCCTTTTTTCTTGCCCAGGCCGCTGCCCCATGGCTGACGGAGACGAATGGCTCAATTGTCAACATGGTCGATGTTCACGGCTTCCGTCCGAAAAAAGATTTCGCGGTTTATTCAATGGCAAAAGCGGCCAACGCGATGATGGTCAAAGTACTTGCACGGGAACTTGGACCCTATGTGCGTGTCAACGGCGTCGCACCAGGAATTATCCTGTGGCCCGAACACGGCCTCGCTGATGAAGAGAAGAACCGCATGCTGTCACGCACAGCACTGCAACGCCCCGGAAGCCCGGATGACATCGCCAGTACGATCCGCTTCCTGGTGACGGAAGTCGATTATATTACCGGACAGATAATTGCTGTTGATGGCGGGCGCATGACGCAACAGTGAGCCGGCAAAGCGCCTGACATCTGCTACACCCTATGCTCTGGTTCTCCGTTGGCGGAGCCAGTTCAAACCACGGGGCAAGCGAAAGGTTGTCTGAACAAACACAGTGAACGAGTTCCTTTCGCGCCGTGGTTTAAGCGATCAGGCGCAGACAAGGAGAGACGGGGCATAGGGTGTAGCGCCATTCCTGCCCCGGTCAAGCAATCGCTCCTGGACAGGGCACCTACAGTGAATAGACTTAAATCGCTTCCTTGCCGGTCTCACCTGTTCTGATACGCACGACCTGCTCAATCGGGCTGACAAATATCTTGCCGTCACCGATTTTGCCCGTGCGAGATGCGTTGGTAATCGCCTCGATACACTGGTCGACCTGCTCTTCAGCCACCACCAGTTCAATTTTCACTTTGGGAAGAAAATCAACCACGTACTCAGCACCACGGTAGAGTTCGGTATGTCCCTTCTGACGACCGAAACCCTTTACCTCGGTGGCCGTCATGCCGGTTATGCCAATATCTGACAGGGCTTCACGTACATCGTCGAGTTTGAATGGCTTGATGATTGCATCTACTTTTTTCATTATCTGTCTCCGCTCCTTAAGCAAACCTCTTTCTAGAAACCGTTGGTTATCGGGTAACGGCGGTCACGACCAAATGCACGTCGTGTAATCCTGACTCCCGGGGGAGCCTGGCGCCGCTTGTATTCATTCCTGTCGACCATACCGGTAATGCGACGAACCGTCTCTTCATCGTGGCCATCGGCAACGATCTGTTCGACGCTGTGATCAAGCACTACATAATGCCACAAAATCGAGTCGAGAGCCTCGTAGTCAGGAAGGCTGTCCGTATCGACCTGGTCAGGTCTCAACTCTGCTGAAGGCGGCCTTTCTATAACACGCCGCGGAATCACCTCTTCTTCCTGGTTACGATACTCTGCGAGTCGATAGACGAGCGTTTTCGGTACATCCTTGATTGGCGCATATCCGCCTGCCATATCACCATAGAGGGTGGCATAACCGACAGACATTTCGCTTTTATTACCCGTGGTCAGGAGCATTTTACCCGTCTTGTTACTCAGGGCCATAAGAATAATACCGCGGCAGCGTGCCTGGATATTCTCCTCGGTAGTATCCTCGGGCAAACCTGCAAACTCATCTTCCAGCATACCCAGAAACGCCCTGAACGCCGGTTCAATCGGAATCACCCGGTAGAGCACGCCCATCTTGTCAGCCTGGACTGCTGCATCCTCGTTACTCATATCCGCCGTATAGCGTGACGGCATCAGTACAACCTCGACACGCTCGGCACCCAGTGCATCAACTGCAATTGCCAGTGTCAGGGCAGAATCAATACCACCGGACAAACCCAGCACCGCACCCTTGAAGCCGTTCTTGTTAACATAATCACGAACACCAAGTACCAGCGCCTGGTAAACCTCGACTTCCTCATCAGCATGGGGAGCTACTTCAGACTGCTCCGGCTCCAGCACGCCATCCTCTTCACTGAAGACAATGAGCTCTTGTGACTCGACAAAAAATGGCGCGCGTGCGCACACGCTGCCAGCGGCATCGGTGACAAATGAACCACCATCAAACACCAGCTCATCCTGTCCGCCGACAAGGTTGCAGTAAACAATGGGAATACCATTCTCTGACGAACGTTTCCCTACCAGTTCTTCACGCTCGACAGGTTTTCCTGTGTGGAAGGGAGAAGCATTGAGGTTGAGAACAAGTTTCGCACCTGCCGCTGCGGCCGCAGCAGTCGGTTCTGAAAACCACGAATCCTCGCAGATGGTAATGCCGACGGGTATTCCCTCAACATCGACAACCAGGGGTTTGTCACCTTCACTAAAATAGCGCTTCTCATCAAACACGCTGTAGTTGGGCAGTAACCACTTGCTGTATTCACCGAGCCGGTCACCATCACGAAACACGCCCGCCATGTTATACATGCCGGTATCAGTCGAACGCGGGTAGCCGATAACGACTGTAATACCTGAAATGGAAGAGATGATTTCAGTCAGCGCCTTCTCAATCCTGTCATGGCACTCGGGACGCAAGAGCAGATCTTCAGGTGGATAACTGGTCAGTGTCAGTTCCGGAAACACGATCAGGTCAGCCTGCTGTTCATCACGCGCACGTGATGCCAGCCTGATTACCTGTCTTGCATTCCCCTCAATATCACCAACCAACAGGTTGACCTGCGCTATGACAACTCGCAATGTCATAATTACCTCGCGACTATTCTTTTATCCTGATACCTGCTGCCGATGAGCCAAACCAAAAAACTGGCATGACCAACAGCTCTTAATGCTGATCATACCAGTCTTTGAAAGCGAGATGCTGCGGGATCAGGCCAGCAATGATGCCATTTTCTCGCCAATTTCGGCAGGTGAAGGAACTGTTGCCACACCGGCAGCCTCGAGAGCTGCGAACTTGCCTTCCGCTGTACCTGCACCACCACTGATGATAGCGCCGGCATGACCCATACGCTTACCCGCAGGCGCGGTGACTCCGGCAATATAGGCAACAACCGGCTTGGTGACATTGGCCTGGATATAGGCCGCGGCCTCTTCCTCTGCAGAACCACCAATTTCACCAACCATGACAATTCCTTCTGTCTGCGGGTCCTGCTGGAAAAGCTCCAGGCAGTCGATAAAATTCATGCCGTGAATCGGATCACCGCCGATACCGACACAAGTGCTTTGTCCCAGTCCCGCATTGGTTGTCTGATGTACCGCCTCGTAGGTCAGGGTGCCGGAACGTGAAACGATTCCGATCTTGCCCTGCTGGTGGATGTTACCAGGCATGATGCCGATCTTGCAGGCACCCGGGGTGATAATTCCCGGACAGTTGGGGCCGATCAGGTATGCATCTGTTGATGCCAGTGCAGCCTTGACCTTGAGCATATCCAGAACCGGTATGCCTTCCGTAATACATGCGATCACCTTGATACCTGCATCTGCAGCTTCAAGAATCGCATCAGCAGCGAAAGGAGGTGGCACGTAGATCATGGTGGCGTCTGCACCGGTCGCCTCGACCGCGTCATGCACCGTGTTGAAAACCGGCAGCCCCAGATGCTCCAGGCCGCCTTTGCCAGGCGTTACACCACCGACCATGTTGGTGCCGTAGGCTATTGCCTGCTCTGAATGAAATGTGCCCTGCTTTCCGGTGAAGCCCTGGCAGATAACTTTTGTCTCTTTGTTAATCAGAATACTCATTGATACTCTCCAGGTGTTCAGGCCGAGGCCAGTTCAATCACTTTCTTGGCTGCCTCGGTCAGGCCGCCCGCTGTTGCAAGGTTGAGTCCGCTCTTGTCGAGCATCTCTAGTCCTTGCGGTGCATTGGTCCCTTCAAGGCGAACCACGACAGGAACTTCGACCCCTACCTCATTGACCGCCTTGATAATGCCTTCGGCAATCAGGTCACAACGTACGATGCCACCAAAAATATTCACCAGCACGGCTTTAACCTGGTCATCGGAAAGAATCAATTTGAATGCTTCTGCAACACGTTCTGCTGTTGCACCACCGCCAACATCAAGAAAGTTGGCGGGCTCACCACCATGCAACTTGACAAGGTCCATGGTTGCCATTGCCAGGCCAGCGCCATTCACCATACAACCGATACTGCCATCGAGGCTGATGTAATTGAGCTCATGCTCAGCAGCAGCTGCCTCACGCTCGTCTTCCTGGCTCATGTCGCGCATCGCGACCAGGTTTGGATGACGGTAGAGAGCATTGCTGTCGAGGTTAATCTTGGCATCAAGTGCAACAAGATTACCTTCACCGGTAGTGACCAGCGGATTAATCTCGACCAGGCTGGCATCATTATTCAGAACCAGGTTGTAGAGATTCACCATGATCGCCTGCAGTTCACGAATCTGTGTACCTTCAAGTTCAAGTGCAAAGGCAACACGACGGCACTGGTAAGGCTGCAAACCTGCTACAGGGTCAACCTGGATAGTAATTATCTTTTCGGGTGTCTCGTCAGCAACCTCTTCAATATTCATACCGCCGGCACTTGATGCCATGAAAGCAACACGGCGACTGCCGCGGTCGATAAGAACAGAGAGATAGAGCTCACGTGCAATTGCAGTTGGCTCTTCGATCAGCAACTCGTTTACCGGCAGGCCGTCAGCACCTGTCTGGTGTGTAACCAGGGTCATGCCAAGCATGCGTTGCGCTTCGCTCTCAACCTGCTCAAGGCTGTCGACGATGGCAACGCCACCAGCCTTGCCGCGTCCGCCCGTATGGGCCTGCGCCTTGACAACCCAGCGCTCACCGCCAAGTGCCTCAGCCTTTTCCCTCGCTTCCCCCGCACTGGCAATCACCTCTCCTTGTGGGACAGGAATACCGGCATCACGGAACAGCGCCTTTGATTGATACTCGTGAAGATTCATAGCTTATCCAGATAGTGGTTAAATTCAGTTATTATGCAGATAGTAACGGGCAAGTCGCTGATGTACAGCGCTGGCAGCCCGTGTCTACCTGTTGCACAGCACGGGTAATGCGGTGCAGCATGAGTATAGCCAGAAAACTGCTACTAACGAGAAAAAAATACAAGAAAATGATAGATATGTATTTTAAAACAGTAAGTCAAAGCATGTAACTAATTGAATAGACAAAATTAATAATATTTTTTAATTGTTATAGGACAATCATACTATTATTCGTTTTTTCACTGTGAAATGTTGGATAAATTGAATTACCCCTGCTCAGATGGAGAGTAAAACATGAAAATCCTGATTCTGGCCGCTGTTTTTGGCCTTGCCGTACTTTTCATTCGATCATGGCTGAGGCTATTGCAATTCAAGCCACCCGAGCAGTCAGGCAAAGAGAAGAAAGCACAAATGGTCGCATGTGAAAAATGCGGCCTGCATGTACCACTCGAGATGTCATTCGAGGTTGATGGAAAATACTACTGCTGCCGTGATCATGCAAAGGGATGATTTCTTCTGAACAATAGGTGCATTGTCACCAGGTTGGCTACAGTCACCGGGCCGACACCCGCTAGCAATCAATTGAAAAAAATCTGATCCGTTCTCACTGAAGGCAACATTTGCGAGGCACTGCTTGCTGATTTAGTGCGTACGTTTTTTGGAAAGAAACATCAGCGACAAGACGCCGGCAGGTACCGTCCAACCACTCCACCCACTGCAGGTGCGGTGCATTCCCAGTCGGTTGTCCCTGAGCTACTCTGCGGTACGATTGCTATCTGGTTGTCTGCACCAACCAGGGCTGTATCAATATAGATCGTAATCGTACCTGTCACTGAAGTACTGATTTGATCGACATACAGGCTACGCGGCGACCCTGCACTACCACCCTCACCACATCCCCACGAGTCTGGCGTTGCCTGCGTGGTAGTCCCTTCCTGAAACTTCTCTGAAATAACCTGTTTACAAGATCCTGAAAGCATCAGACCTTCTGACACTTTTGCTCGAACTGCGAAATCGTTGTATGCAGGTAAGGCAATTGATGCAAGGATGGCGATAATGGCAATCACCATCATTAATTCTATCAAAGTGAATCCAGCAGCCCTCTTGGTCCAGCTCTTTAACATGCCCGATCCCTAATATGATCTCTTCTCTATTCAAGAAGTATTTTTTATATATGCAGGATAGCGTAATACAATTCACCAGCAACGATTACTGATAAATTTAACCTGCAATATAATCACTGTCAAACCAATTATGTATACAATTATGTTACGCGTTATTTCAGCATAGCACCAGTTAACTACAAGCAGTATATATGTATATATACATTAGTCGCGACACCCCGGTTGATCACCTTAGCTACGGATTGAATGCCGCATACCAGCGACCTCACTGCGTACTGGATTCAGACCACCTTAATACAACAGGATACCGTCAAACACATCGCCGCCTGATTCCATGCGCAAAAAAGGCAGCCAGGCTGCCTTTTTTGCGCATTGATTAAATTAATTTTAATCGCTGCAAGTAGATGGCAAGTATTTTGTGTCAACACCACCAGATGCAGCCGGACCACAAGACCAGGTTCCACCAACAGTTGCCGGTACGCCGAGTACGATTTCATTATCATCGCCTGTCAGGTCTGTATCAAAATGAATAGTAATATTACCACTCGTATCGGTTGCCAACTGATCAACATAGTCAGTTATTGGAGATGTAGAAGAACCACCCTCGCCACAGTTCCAGTCATCTGCATCATTAGACACACCACTCTGCCTGGCCTCTTCTACTGACGCTTTACACTTACTGGCCAGCATAATACCTTCTGAAACCTTGGCGCGAACCGTGTAGTCCTGATATGCGGGCAATGCCAGTGCAGCAAGAATACCAATAATGGCAACCACAATCATCAGCTCGATCAGTGTGAAACCCTGCTCTTTTCTGACCTGTTTGTTTACGTCTTTCATTTGAATAAACCCCTTGTTTAAGTATTTCAATATCTTAGTTTCAGCATGATGAGTCTCAAGCATCACCACTGCCTATATTGTTGATTATGGACATCCAACACCACTGGAGTCAACAAAAGTTCTCATCCGGAGCGCCTTCGACCAAAAAACCAGTCAAATCAATGCTCCCATAAACTTTAGTCTAGCATAATATATAATGTTCAATGCAATAAGAAAGATTCTGTTTTAATTTTTTAATCCGACATTCCTAACAGTGGAAATATGCAGGTTAATGCATTAACCTGAACACTAGGCATGTAAAGAGATTCCGGCATCTCAACAATCTCCGGTAACACCGTTTAAGTACAGGAAAAACCATGGCACTGACTGGACTGGTAAAACATCTGCATAAACGCGGACTCATAAACAAAGAGGACGCAGAAAAACTAATCGAAGAATCACGCCAGACAGACACATCCCAGGTTTCACTGCTACTCAAGTCCGATGACTTTACCCCTCGAAAAATCAGTCTTCTGATCTCGGATGCCTACAGCCTGCCTTTTCTCGATCTGGACTCCATCATTGTTCAGGATATGCCTCTCAACCTTCTGCCCGAGGAGTTCATCCGTTCACGGCGCGTGATGCCGCTGCACCAGCACGGAAGAACCCTCTTTATAGGTATTACAGATCCTGTCTCACTTGAGGCGATTGAGCAGATCTCCTTCAAGACCGCACTCTCGACCAGGCCGGTAGTCATTGACGATGATGCGATGAAAGCGCTTCTCGACTCTGACATGTTCAAGGGTGATGAAGCAGCGTTCGACGCGCTCGATACAGCCCATCTTGATAACATCGAATTCGACGCAGGTGAATCAGAGGACGATGAAGAAGAGCAGGTCTCTTACAGTGATGATGCGCCTATCGTACGCTTCATTAACAAAATCCTCGTCGATGCAATCAACAGTGAAACCTCGGATATTCACTTTGAACCATACGAAAAGTTTTACCGTATCCGCTACCGTCAGGATGGCGTTTTGCGTGAAGTCGGCAGACCCCCTATCACAACTGGCGCACGGCTTTCATCACGCCTGAAAATCATGGCAAGGCTCAACATCACGGAAAAACGCATCCCGCAGGATGGTCGTATCCGTTTGCACCTGTCGAAACACAGGTCGATCGATTTTCGTGTCAATACCCTGCCTACTCTATATGGTGAGAAGGTCGTGCTGCGTATACTCGATCCAAGTACCGCCAAACTCGATATTGATATTCTCGGCATGACAGATGAGCAAAACAAGCTCTACAGGGAAGCCATCGGGCGTCCATACGGCATGATCCTGGTCACGGGTCCTACCGGTAGTGGTAAAACCGTAACTCTCTACTCGGCGATGAACAAAATTAACAAACCCGGAACCAATATCTCTGCCGCAGAGGATCCGGTAGAAATCCCCCTGGCGGGGATTAACCAGGTCAATGTCAACCCCAAGGTTGGCTTGACCTTTGCCAGTGCTCTGCGAGCATTCCTGCGTCAGGATCCGGATATCATCATGGTGGGTGAGATTCGTGATATTGAAACCGCCGAGATTGCCGTCAAGGCAGCACAAACAGGCCACCTGGTTTTTTCAACCCTGCATACTAATGACGCACCCCAGACCCTGACACGTCTAGCCAACATGGGACTGCCGCCCTATAACATTGCCGCCTCGGTTCTGCTGATAATGGCACAGCGTCTCGTGCGCGTCCTCTGCCCACACTGCAAGGAACCCGAGAGCCTGCCTGATGAAGTTCTTCTCGAAGAAGGTTTCTCACTCGAGGACATCAAAAAGGGCATCAATCTTTTCAAAGCGGTCGGCTGTGACAAGTGTACCGAAGGCTATAACAGTCGTACCGGTATCTTCCAGCTTCTGCCTGTCAACGAGGCGATGCAGAAGATGATTCTTGAAGGCGGTACAACATTGGAGCTGGATGAACTGGCTGAAACCCAGGGTGTATGGAACCTGCGTCGTTCCGGCCTTGAGAAGATCAAGCAGGGATTCACCAGTCTCGAAGAAATCAACCGCGTCACCCTGGATTAATAACAAGCATGGCAAAACAACCGAAAGACTCCCAATCTCCCGTCAAGACAGTAGAAATAAAGACCTACAAGTGGGACGGGAGAGACAGTCGGGGAAAAAAAGTTTCAGGCGAAGTACAGGCAAAGGACCTCAAGCAGGCCAATGCCCAGCTGCGCAAACAGAACGTAACCCCTAACAAGCTCAGTATCAAGAAAGATACACTTCTGACCAAGCTCTCTGAAAAGTCCATCAAGAGCAGGGACATCACTTTCTTCACGCGCCAGTTATCCACCATGATTGATGCCGGTGTTCCATTGGTACAAGGCCTGTCAATCATCGCAGGCAGCCATGATAACCCCTTGTTCAAACGCATGGTCGACAGCTTGCGTACAGAGATCGAGAGTGGCTCGACTCTCTCAGATAGTATGACCCATTTCCCGAAATATTTTGATACGCTCTACATCAACCTGATCAAGGTCGGTGAGGATGCAGGTATTCTCGAAGAGGTGCTGCGGAAACTGGCTGACTACCGGGAAAAAACCGAAAGCCTGAAAGCCAAGGTCAAGAAAGCAATGATCTACCCGGCAGCGGTCATCACTGTCGCTATTACCGTAACCACGATCATCCTGATCTATGTTATCCCGCAGTTTGAGAAAATCTTTACATCTGCAGGGACCAATCTACCTCTCCTCACCCGGGTCGTTATCAACGCCTCCCATATCATGGCCGAATATGGATGGTTAATGCTGATCGGCATCGCCACGATGTTCATTCTTTTCATCAGGTCATGGAAACGCTCTCCAAAGTTTCAGCGAACCGTTGGTCGCCTGCTGTTGAAAATGCCAGTACTTGGCGAGATCATGCTGAACTCCTCGCTCGCACGTTTTTCCCGTACGCTGGCGACAACGCTTGCCGCAGGTGTACCCATCGTCAAATCTCTTGTTTCAGTTTCCGGGGCAACAGGCAACGCTGTGTTCACGGATGCCGTCCTGCGTATGCGTGACAGTGTATCCACCGGTCAAACACTCAACTTTGCCATGACCCAGGAACCGCTCTTCCCGAACCTGATGCGACAGATGATTGCCATCGGTGAAGAGACAGGTGCTCTCGAGTCACTGCTTGGGAAAATAGCTGACTATTACGACGAGGCTGTTGATAACGCGGTTGATTCTCTCAACAGCCTGCTCGAACCATTAATCATTGTCGTTCTCGGTGTTATCGTCGGTACCCTGGTTATTGCCATGTACATGCCGATCTTCCAGTTCGGTAATGTTGTCGGATAACAGGACTGAATTGGACTGATGCAGGATTTACAACTTGTGCCATTGCCACTCATCCTGGTATTTGCCTGCATCATAGGACTACTGGTTGGCAGCTTTCTGAATGTTCTGATCCTGCGCTTGCCAGCAAGGATGAAATACAGCTGGAGACAGGAGTGCGAGGAGTTTCTTGGCAAAGAAGTATCAACAGAGGATGAACCACCAGGGATCATTCTGCCCGCTTCGCACTGCCCGACATGTAAGACCCGGATCAAGCCCTGGCACAACATACCAGTCATCAGTTACCTGCTGCTACGTGGCAAATGCCACACTTGCAACACATCGATCAGCCTGCGCTATCCTTTCATCGAGCTTCTGACTGGCCTGCTGACGCTTTACGCAATCATCCACTTTGGAGTAACTGCACAGGCACTCGCCGCGATTATTCTTGTCTGGGCATTGATCGCCCTGACTTTTATCGACATCGATGAGCAGTTACTGCCCGACAGCATCACGCTTCCGTTAGTCTGGCTCGGTCTGTTTATCAACACCCAGTCCCTGTTTGCATCACCAGTCGATGCCATCTATGGAGCCGTTTTCGCCTACCTGCTGCTCTGGAGTATCTACCACCTGTTTCGACTGGTTACCGGCAAGGATGGCATGGGCTTCGGAGACTTCAAACTCCTCAGCCTGTTTGGCGCCTGGTTTGGCTGGCAACTACTGCCGCAGATACTGATCATCTCATCACTTTCCGGAGTACTGGGAGCTGTCATCCTGATGCTTGCCGGCAAGGCGCGCATGGGCAAAGCTCTGCCCTTCGGCCCCTACCTTGCACTCGGCGGACTCATCGCGCTCTTCTGGGGCAACGAGATCAATACCTGGTACCTTGGCATCTCGGGCCTCGCCTAGCATGTTGCATGTCGCACTGACTGGCGGCATTGCCAGCGGAAAATCTGTTGTCACCGACCTGTTCGAAAAACTCGGCGCTGAAGTTATTGATACGGACCTTATCAGCAGGGAACTGGTAGAACCCGGCAATCCACTGCTGAAACAGATTTGCGAACTCTTTGGTGAAGATATCCTTGATGAGTCACAGGCACTCGACCGAGCCAAGCTGCGTCAACGTATTTTCAATAACAACGAGGAACGAATCGCCCTGGAGGAGTTACTCCACCCTGCGATCAGGCAGCGTGTCTATGAACGCATTGCCGAATCCGACGCAGACTATGTCATTGTCGCCATCCCTCTTCTGACAGAAACCCGCTATCCGTACGAGCTTGATCGCATTCTTGTCGTTGACGCACCACGACAGCAACAACTGGAACGACTGGTTGAACGCGACAAATTATCCGGTGAAGCTGCCAGAAAAATGGTTGAAGCACAGTCGGACCGGGAAGTTCGGCTTGCAGTTGCAGACGATATCATCACGAATGATGACAGTATCTATGCACTGAAGCAGAAGGTTGAGGAGTTGCACAAACACTACACCCGACTAAGCCAAGCGACCACAAGTGAATAAGGCCGCTTTTATTTAGGGAATAAATCGAGCACAATAGCTATGACAGGACTGCAATCAGGATACTGCTGAACAAGTGGCAAAGAATATTACATTCGAACATCCTCTCAACGAGCGCACGCGTCTGTTGCTGCGACTTGCGCACCTGTTCGACCAGCTCTCAGCATTCCAGCCACGTGAGGAGCAGGTTGATTCGCGCGTTGCAGTCAATGTTCTGTTACAAATCTCTTCAATTCTTTCCCGTTCGGATATCAAGTCAGAAGTCATTAAAGAGCTTGAGCGCCACATGACTAACCTGGTGCGCATCAGCCAACACTCTGATGTCGACATGAGCCGCCTGGACTCTGTTGTCAGCCAGCTCGAAAATAACCTCAGCGGACTTCACAACATCTCCTGCCAGCTCGGACAGGAGCTACGTGATCACGAATTACTTAAATCGATAACGCAGAGAACCTCAATACCGGGCGGGAGCTGTGACTTTGATATGCCTGTTTATAACCTCTGGCTACAGCAAAGCGCACAAGTACGCTGTAAGCAGTTGAAGGAATGGATGGCCCCTCTTGAACCATTGCAGAATTCTGCAGCCCTTCTTATTGACCTGATCAGGACCAGCAGCAGACCTGTCAAGGAAGTTGCCGAACAGGGATTCTTCCCGCAATCACTCGACAGGAAAACACCAGTGCAGATGCTGCGCGTAACCATACCCGTCAAACTGGGACTGATTGCTGAAGTCAGTGGTGGGAAGCACAGATTCAGCGTACGTTTTCTGAAAGTGGACAGCTTTAAGGATCGCCCTACACAAACAACTGAATCAGTTCCCTTTGAGTTAACCAAGTGCGTCTTCTAGAACAGGCCAAATCCCACTGATACCTGCGATACCCTGGGCACCTGCCTGCCATGCCCGTTCAATGTCAGACTCACTCATACCACCTAGCGCATAAACCGGCATGGTGACATTTTCAGTCATTTGACCAAACATGTCCCAGCCCAGTGGTGCTGCATGTGGATGCGACAGCGTTCTCTGCACCGGCGAGAGTGTGACGAAATCGACATTCAGCACAACCGCCTGCATGAGTTCTTCATGCGTATGACAAGAGGCAGCAACCATTTGGGCAGATGACAATGGACGCTGGTCGAGCGCCATCAGGTCAGCCGCGCGCAGATGCACACCGCAGCCAAGCTCATCAGCCATCCCAACCTCTTTAACCAATAGGGCAAGTTCTGTATAGCGATCCAACATCTGTTGTGCAATCTCGATCACTTGCGCGTGACTGTGTTCAAGCAGGCGCAGCTGTAACAGAATCAGCTCCTGCCGGGGTACTTTTGCGGCGATGAAATCAAGACGCCGCATCAATTCAACACGATCAATACCAGGCGGAGTCACCAGGTAGCGGGAGGGCAATTCTAACGCTGTGACAATTGGCTTGTCGGCTGGAGGCAATGGATAGCGTGCAAGGGAATCAGGCTCAACCCAGGCAATCTCCTGCCCTTCCCGCCCGGACGCCTCACCGTGCCACCGATCAACAAGATGAACATCGAGCAGCACTTCACGATCAGGATACGCATGCCTGACCTGTATCAGGGGACGGTGGGTCTCAACCAGGATGCCAAGCTCCTCGTCAATCTCGCGCTTGAGGCCATCCGCAAGGGATTCGCCAGGTTCAAGCTTGCCGCCGGGAAATTCCCATAACCCGCCGAGATGCTTATCATCAGGGCGACGCGACAGCAAGATACGTCCTGCCTGATCACGGATAACTGCTACAGAAACATGTAGCATGTGAATAGTGAGCGAGCGATCAAATCAGCTTCGATACTCGGCATTGATCTTAACGTAGTCGAACGACAGGTCGCAGGTCAATACGAGACTACTCGCATCACCACGCCCCAGTTCAATATGAATGGTATAGGCATCCCTATCCATAACGGCTTGTCCTGCCTCCTCGGTATAACCGGCATCACGCCCACCGCCTGACACAATCAGAACATCATCAAGCAGAATACGTACGGCATCGAGATCGAGCGCTTCAACACCCGCCCTGCCGACAGCCGCGAGGATTCGGCCCCAGTTCGGATCGCTGGCAAACATTGCCGTTTTGACTAATGGTGAATGCGCTACCGTGTAGGCAACATCCCTCGCCTCCTCAACACTTGCAGCACCGCTGACATGAATTTCGACCAGCTTGGTTGCACCTTCTCCATCCTTGACGATGGCTCTTGCGAGCTCCATGCAGACGTCGAGAACTGCGGAGCACACGGTATTACCGGCGGAGCTTTCAAGGTCATCAACCACGACATCGCTACAGCCGGTTGCGATCAGGACGCAGGCGTCATTGGTCGAGGTATCACCATCGACAGTAATGCTGTTGAAACTTGGGGCGACCGCCTCATTGAGGCACTGCTGCAGCAACTCTTGCGGCATTCCTGCATCAGTTGCGACATAGGCAAGCATGGTTGCCATGTCCGGACGAATCATGCCAGAACCCTTTGCCATACCAGTGACTGTCACTTCGCTATCACCAACTTTGACTCTCCTGCTCACCAGCTTGGCGACTGTATCAGTCGTCATGATAGCTTGTGACGCACGCTGCCAGCCTTCCTCTTGCAAGCCTTCAAGCAATGAAGGAACCGCTGCAGCAATTGCCTGCGTATTGAGATCTTCGCCAATTACGCCTGTTGAGAATGGTGCAACCTGGCTGAGTGCGCAGCCGGCGGCGGCTGCAAGTGACTTGCAGGATTCACGCGCTGCTCGCAGACCGTTATCGCCGGTTCCGGCATTGGCATTGCCGGAATTAACCAGCAGGTATCGCGGTGTACCAGCCTCAAGATGTTCACGCGCAACAGTTACGGGAGCAGCACAGAAGGCGTTGCGGGTAAAAACAGCAGCTATGCTGGCGTCATCAGCCAGCTCAATTGCAACCAGGTCATCGCGTCCACTGTAGCGAATACCTGCAGCAACACTTGCTAACCTGATACCTGCAACCGGGTAAACCTTGTCAGTGGCTGTCATGCGCAGGCTTCCTCAAGATAGCTTACCGTGACACTGCTTGTATTTTTTGCCGGAGCCACATGGGCACGGCTCGTTGCGGCCAATCTTGCGTTCATCACGCACAAATGGCTGATGCTCTTCCTCAGATGGCTCTGACTCCGATTCAGCTGACGCGCTGTCACCAAGGCCTTTGAACTCCTGGTGCATGAACTCCATCTGCTTTGGCGCTTCATGCGGCACATCCAGAGGAGATGTTTGCTGAATACGAACAAGTGACAGCGTCTTGATAACATCGACCTTGATCGTATCGAGCATTGCCGAGAACATTTCGAATGCCTCGCGCTTATACTCCTGCTTGGGATTTTTCTGTGCATAGCCACGCAGGTGAATTCCCTGGCGCAGGTAATCCATCGCCGCAAGGTGCTCTTTCCAGTGCGTATCCAGCGTCTCAAGCATGATGCCCTTTTCGAAATTTCGCATCTGCTCGGCACCGGCCAGCTCGACTTTCTTGTCGTAAATCGTGTTGAGCATCTCCAGCAGTCGACCCCGCAATGTCTCCTCATGCAGGTCGTGGTCTTCATCAAGCCACTTCTGTAGCGGGGCTTCCAGTGCGAATTCACGCTTCAGCGCCTCTTCGAGGCCGGGCACGTCCCACTGCTCCTCAAGACTCTGCGGAGGAAAATAGAGGCTGATGGTATCGTTGAGCACTTCCTCGCGCATTGCCAGGATGGTGTCATAGACATCTTCCATATCCATCAGGTCGTTGCGCTGTGTATAGACAACTTTACGCTGGTCATTGGCGACATCATCGTACTCGAGCAGTTGCTTACGAATATCGAAGTTGCGCCCTTCAACCTTGCGCTGGGCATTCTCAATCGCCTTGTTAACCCATGGGTGCTCAATCGCCTCGCCTTTATCCATGCCCAGCTTTTGCATCATGCCGGAAACTCGATCAGATGCAAAAATACGCATCAGGCTATCCTGCAACGAGAGATAAAATCTGCTTGAACCGGCATCACCCTGACGTCCCGAACGACCACGCAGCTGATTATCGACACGGCGTGATTCGTGGCGCTCTGTACCGATTACGTGTAAGCCGCCAGCTTCAAGGACCTTGGCATGACGCTCCTGCCACTCTGACTTGATCTTCTCAACTTGCGCATCTGAAGCATCATCATTCAGCGCCTGCAGTTCAGCATCAAGACTGCCGCCAAGAACGATGTCGGTACCACGACCCGCCATATTGGTTGCAATAGTAACCGCACCCGGACGACCGGCATCCTCGATAATATGCGCCTCGCGCTCATGCTGTTTCGCATTGAGCACCTGGTGTGGAATCTTGCGTTGATTCAGCAGTTTCGAAATCAGTTCTGAAACCTCGATCGAGGCAGTACCAACCAGCGAGGGCTGGCCACGTTTAACGCAGTCGCGAATATCCTCGATAATCGCCTCGTACTTTTCATCCGGTGTCAGGTAGACCAGGTCTGCACGATCATCACGCGTCATTGGCTTGTTGGTCGGGATAACAACCACTTCAAGACCGTAGATCGACTGTAATTCAAAGGCCTCGGTATCGGCCGTACCAGTCATTCCCGAGAGCTTGTCATAGAGGCGGAAAAAGTTCTGGAAGGTGATCGATGCGAGCGTCTGGTTTTCCTTCTGGATCGCCACACCCTCTTTCGCCTCGATCGCCTGGTGCAGGCCCTCGGACCAGCGACGTCCGGGCATGGTTCGGCCGGTAAATTCATCAACGATGACAATTTCACCGTTTTGAATAATGTAGTCGACATCCTTCTGGAACAGCACATGTGCACGCAGTGCTGCGTTGACATGATGCATCAGCATTATATTCTGCGTATCGTAAAGGCTGGTTTCCGGATCCAGCAAACCTGCATCTGCCAGCGTCTGCTCGATATGCTCATGACCTTCGTCACTGAGAAAAACCTGGCGTGCTTTCTCGTCCACCGAGTAGTCACCCGGACCAAAATCCGGTTCGCCATCTTCATTCGTGATCGGATCCTGGCGCGTCAGGGCCGGAATCAGCTTGTCGATGCGGGAGTAGATTTCCTGATCACCCTCGGCAGGCCCCGAGATAATCAGAGGCGTCCTGGCCTCATCGATAAGGATGGAGTCAACCTCGTCAACCACGGCAAAACTGCGAGAGCGCTGCACACGCTGCTCTGCATAGAAGGCCATGTTGTCACGCAGGTAATCGAAACCATACTCGTTGTTCGTACCGTAGGTAATGTCAGCCTCGTACGCCTCTTTACGCGTAGCGTAGCGCAGGTGAAGATAGCCACCCTCGTCACCCTTGTAATCAGCATCGAAGAGAAAAGACGCTTGGTCAGGATTCAGACCGGACGACTGAATGATGCCCAGCGAGAGACCAAGAAAATTATACAGGCGCCCCATCCACTCACCATCGCGGCGAGCCAGGTAGTCGTTGACGGTTACAACATGTACACCATTACCATCCAGCGCATTGAGATAGACAGCCAGGGTTGCAACAAGTGTCTTACCCTCACCGGTACGCATCTCGGCAATCTTGCCATCGTGCAGAACCATGCCGCCAATCATTTGCACATCAAAGTGGCGCATACCAAGCACGCGGCGACTCGCTTCGCGTACGGCAGCAAAGGCCTCCGGCATCAATGCATCGAGTGATTCGCCGGCCTCGTGGCGTTCCCTGAACTCAGTGGTCTTCGCCTTCAGCTGCTCATCGGAAAGCGCTTCGAATTGAGGTTCGAGATCATTGATTTGCGCAACTGTCTTGCGCATACGTTTGACCAGCCGGTCATTACGGCTGCCAAATATCTTGGAAAGTAGCTTTGCCATTATCTATCCGTCACAAATTTCAGCCGCTGATGATACCGTATTCGCGGCCATGAGACACGAAGATTGGGGCAGATTTGCCAAAAAACAGGAGGAAATCGCATAACTTAGCCGAAACCGGCTATTTCTGATAGAAATGATATCCCGGCTGGAATCTGTGCCGGGCAACAGATTCAGGATTTGTCGACGTGCTTGATGAATTTTTTAGGGTTGACTGCAACGCCGTCCTTGCGCACTTCGAAGTGCAGGTGCGTACCGGTGGCCGAGCCTGTGCGGCCCATGAGGGCAATTTTCTCACCCTTTTCGACAAGATCGCCCTCGCCAACCAGAAGCTTGCTGTTGTGTGCATAGCGAGTCAAATAGCCATCGGCATGGCGAATCTCAACAAGGTAGCCATAGCCGCTCACGTACTTGGACTTAGTAACAATACCAGGAGCTACTGCAAGAATTTCTGTCCCTCTCCTGCCCGGGAAGTCGACTCCCAGGTGCATTTTCCGCTTGCCGGAAATAGGATGGATACGACTTCCGAAGCCTGAAGAGACCCAGCCACCCTTACCGACAGGTAGACCGGAAGGCTTGATCTCCCTGAGTACATCCTTATTCATCAACACCTCTTCAAGAAGTGTCAGCTGATACTCCTGCTGCTTCAGCAGGGTCTCAAAATTATCCAGCTCCGCCAGCAAGCGAATACCTGATTCACTCTCGCCGTCACTGCCGTTATCAAGTCCGCCAAGACCAGGCTCCTGGCCAAAAACAAACTCACTCTCATCGAGTTCAGCAACGCCAACCAGGTGTTCACCGACAGCCTCAAGACGCATCACCTGCGCCTGGATGGAACCGAACCTGACAGCCAGCGCGTCAAGTTCATCCTCTGCACGTTCCTGTGCTTTTATCACGGTCTGACGATCTTCGTTAAGATTATGCTGAAGCAGATCAATCTTGGTCAGCATCTCAGGGGATGCCTGCTGAAGACCGCGTTCATAGCCAAGCATGACTCCAACACCACCACTGATTGCGCCTACAACAGCAAGCACAAGCACCAGCGATACTATAGATCCTATGGAAATGCGGTTCTTTTTTGCGATCAAAGATGTCACCATGTAATTAAGCCGACCTGGTAAACACCGGTCGCCCTTATTAATTATAAATCCGAACACTTAATCATCCATGAAAAAAGAGCCCAAGAGCCTTCAGCAAATCCTGCGCAAGGCGCCATCTATCAAGAAACTTCTGCAGGAGGCAGACGCCGATCATAACCGCTTGATCCAGTTACGACAAATGGTTCCCGCGGAGCTTGCCTCCCACTGTGTCAGTGTCCACCAGCAAAAGGGGACAATGACTATCTATCTTAGCTCACCCGCATGGGCGAGCAGAATGCGACTTATATCTAAAAAACTAGCAGATAAACTGGGTGTACGCTATATATCATGCAAGGTACAGGCTTCGCGTACACAACCAAAAATCACAAATAAAATCACCTCTCGGGCTCGTCACTCAGACTTGGCCGCCGATCTTATCGAATCGTCTATCGGCCACTCTTCTGATCCTGAACTTGATGCCATCCTGAAACGCCTGGCACAAGCAGTAAGACCGAAACACTAAATAATGGTTATGCCGTCTCCGGAGTCGCCGGCCTGGCATAGGAGATTGGCGCATTCGCCTCCTCGTTGAAAGTCACCTCTTCCCAGGCATCCTGCTGAACCAGCAGCTCACGCAGCAGCTTATTATTCAGCGCATGCCCTGATTTGTAACCGTTGAAATGCCCTATCAGGCTGTGACCCAGCAGGTAAAGATCGCCGATCGCATCAAGGATTTTGTGCTTGACGAACTCGTCATCGTAACGCAGACCATCTTCATTGATGACCCGATACTCATCGACGACAACAGCGTTATCCAGGCTTCCGCCCAGTGCCAGGTTCATCTCGCGCAAAGCCTCGATCTCGCGCAAGAAACCGAATGTACGTGCACGGCTGACTTCGCGAACAAAAGAGGTGGAAGAGAAATCGATGGATGCAAAAGCAGGACGCTCAACAAAGGCAGGGTGATCGAACTCGATACCAAAACTCACCTTGAAACCATCGAAAGGCTCGAACGAGGCTCGCTTGTCACCGTCCGTGACCTCAATAGGTTTTTTGATACGAATAAAACGCTTGGCGACATCCTGCTCAACAATACCGGCTGACTGAATCAGGAATACGAAGGGTGCCGCACTGCCATCCATGATTGGAATTTCTACCGCACTGACATCAACAAATGCGTTATCAATACCGAGACCGGCAAATGCGGAGAGCAGGTGTTCGACTGTGGAGACCTTGACGCCCTCTTCATTCACAAGGGAAGTCGAAAGGCTCGTGTCACCAACGTTTTCTGCCCGTGCTTCAATGTCGACAGGCGCATCAAAATCAAGACGTCGAAAAACAATTCCTGTATCAGGGGCTGCGGGGCGCAATGTTAGCAGCACCTTCTCACCTGAATGAAGGCCGACACCAGTCGCCTTAATGCTGTTTTTCAAAGTACGCTGCTTAATCATCACGCAATGCTCTCATTATTAATTGTGCCGTGACCGAAGAACCGCCTGTAAGTGGCTGTTTCTTATCATTAGGGAATACCCTAATATTGAACACGAATTGGTTTCTCAATGCAAGCTTATCTGTTGCTTTACGAAAGAAAATTCTATTATCACCCCGTGTCCCATCGACAGGAATCGCGTAAGATTGCATCCAAACTCTCTTCCTTCGAATGAAATCAATATGACAACAAGCACCCGTGATCTGAACAACAGTTGTGATTGTGATAACTCCAGAGAAAAATTACAACCTCTGGAATCAGCACTCGATGCCCTGCTGTGTGCAGCACCAGGAATAAGCGATACAGAAACAGTGCCACTGCATGATGCGGCCGGCCGCATTCTTGCAGTCGACCTAGTGTCAGGAATCGATGTGCCACCGGCAGACAACAGTGCCATGGACGGTTATGCCATTGCCAACGCAGACTACAAGGGAGAGCCATTGAGAATCTCTCAACGCATTCCGGCGGGCATCTCTCCCGACCCTCTTGAAGCAGGTACCGCCGCACGTATCTTTACGGGCGCTTTCATTCCCGCAAATGCTGATGCAGTGGTGATGCAGGAGAACGCATCAATAGGTGAGGATGGCAGCGTCTCCTTCTGCGGCGAGATCAGGACAGGCCAGAATGTTCGCAGCAGGGGTGAAGACATTACCCGTAATGAGACCATATTAAATAAAGGTCGCAGACTGCTGCCACAGGATATCGGACTTGCTGCCTCGGTTGGTATCGGTGAAATCGAGGTCTACAGGCGCGTGCGTGTCGCTACATTCTTTACCGGCAGTGAACTGGTGCAACCGGGCAAGCCGCTTGAGCCAGGCCAAATCTACAACTCAAACCAGTCTGTACTCAATGCGCTGCTCAGCGCATGTGGCTGCGAACTGGTGAGCCTCGGCATTACTGAGGATACGCTTGAAGCTACCATAGAAACCTTCAAGCAGGCTGCCTCGGAGGCTGATTGCATTATTACCAGCGGTGGTGTCTCGGTCGGTGAAGAGGATCATGTCCGTGCAGCCCTCGAGTCTCTCGGCAAAATCGATTTCTGGCGCGTCGCCATCAAACCGGGAAAACCGGTCGTGTTTGGCCAGGTCGACGATACACCGGTTATCGGTCTACCCGGAAACCCGGTCTCTGTCTTCTCCACTTTCTGCCTGTTGGCACGCCCCTTCCTGCTGACCATGCAGCAACGTGAAGATGTGATGCCTGTTTCGTACCAGGTCAGCGCCGGTTTCGACTGGAAAAAATCGGGTTCACGTCGTGAATTCGTGCGTGCACAGCTGCAGACAGATGCACAAGGACGCCAAAGCGCGATACTTTACCCGAACCAGGGCTCAGGCGTACTCTCCTCGACTTCATGGGCGCACGGCTTCGTCGAGGTTCGGGAACATAAAACCGTCACTACAGGCGATAGAGTCGTCTTCTATCCATTCAGCGGACTTATGTCATGAGCAAATTGACACATATAAATGATAAGGGTGATGCCGTCATGGTCGATGTCTCGGCCAAGCAGGCAACAGTACGAGAGGCAAGAGTCAGCGGTCAGGTCAGCATGCTGCCGGAAACACTGAAGCTGATCATCGAAGGCAACCATAAGAAAGGTGACGTACTCGCAACCGCTCGCATCGCAGGCATACAAGCAGCCAAGCGCTGTTGGGAACTGATCCCCCTGTGCCACCCACTGCAACTATCATCTGTCACTGTTGAACTGACTACGGATGAAACCGACAACTCGGTACATATACTTGCTACCTGTAAAACAGTTGGCCCCACGGGTGTCGAAATGGAGGCACTGACCGCAGCATCGGTCGCTGCCCTGACAATCTACGACATGTGCAAGGCCGTTGACCGAGGCATGGTCATTGGTGAGATCGCCCTGCTTGAGAAGAAGGGTGGAAAGAGCGGTCACTGGAAACGCAAGTAAAAAACTGACTGACAACAACACCAGCGTAATTAACAGGACAACCACCTTTTCATCTATGGAGCACTCTATGGACACTAATCAGGACAACCCCACCCAGCCACGTATCATGAAGCCGGCTGCGATTGCCTCTATTGTATTCCTGTTCACCACGCTGATAATTTACCTGCTCTACCGCATAGCTTTTATCCACTATTTTTCACCCGGCACATCAAGTGACGACGTATTACTGATTACCCTGTATGGCATGCGACTGGATACAGCACTTGTCGCAATCGAGCTCGCGCTCATGACGCTTGTCTTTCTCCTGACACGTCATTTCCGCTTGCGCGCCTTTGTTTTAACACTGATCACACTAACCCTGATTCACATCATCCTGGGCTTATCCAACATACTTTTCTTTATGGAACGTGATCAGCACTTATGGGAGATGCTTCTCGCCAACATCACCAGTCCAGATGAAGTCCTGATCGCCATCCTTCCATTTATCCAACTCCACCCGGCGCTCATCACCACGAGCCTGCTTCTTACCGTAATGGTGTTCTATTTTTCCTATAGAGCCACACGTCAGTTGCCGGGTATGAAACTCGACCTGTGGAAACCGCGCCGTCACCTCGGTCGTGGCATCATGCTAATCCTGTTTTTCTCAATCTCCAATCTTGACGCAGTTGATAACAAGGTAAAAAAACACTGGACGCTTGGCTGGATTCCATTTCCGACAACCAGCCAGCTCTATATGCGCTTTGATGGCTACCAGACCAACCAGGCCGTGGTTAATCCGTTCCATGATTTTCTGCGCTTTTATGTACCCGCAACCTTTACCGGCATGTCATCAGACAAGACCGAACTGCTTGATCGCGAGGAAGCACTGAAGACAGGAAAAATATTGCTGGGAAATGACAGCAGCAATGAAACCTATCCACTCATGCACACGCTGAAACAACGACTTGAGCCTGGACTGAAGAACGTGATTATTATCCAGGTCGAGGGATTGAGCCAGTCGGTCATCGGACGCCGTAAGGAGGGCAGGGAAATGACTCCCTTCATGAACCAGCTCAGCCAAAAAGGACTCTACTTTGATAACATGGTGCAGAGCTTCAACGCTACCGACGGTGCTGTGTTTTCTACCGCCACCGGTGTACACAAAGCCTTCTTTAACCAGAACTGGAAATATTTCCTGCCAGTGGAGATCAACGGTTATTTCGCCTCCCTTCCCCACCTGCTGGGAACTGATCACTACCAACACTTCTCCATGCATGCCTTCCACAACCGGCGTGAACTATTCAGCAGTTTTATGAGCAACCAGGGCTACAAGTCACTCGATTACCTCGATTTTCAAGTACGCCTGGGAGGCGAAGAGGTGATGCCTGAGTTCAGCAACGGACTGGGCATATTTGACGGTTTCTTTTTACAAGAGGCTGCCGACTTCCTTGCCGCTGTCGACACACCATATACAGCTCACCTGCTCACCACCACGACGCATTCACCATGGCAAATCCCGGAAGATGCCGAGAGGCCTTTCAAGAACAAAAAAGCAAATGCCTTCCACTATCTGGATCAAAGTATCGAGTCTCTGTTCAAGACCCTCAGGGGAAATCGCACCGCTTTTGAAGAGACCCTGTTTGTTATCGTGGCTGATCACACCAGCGTACTTTATGATGAGGGCATGATGGAACGTATCAGGGTGCCACTGATTATTTACAACCCGCGTCTCGAAGTGATGAAAGACCATTGGCAGCCACACCCCGGGCACTATGCAAGCCAGGTAGATATCATTCCGACCATACTGCAGTTGCTGGATGGCAATCACATATACAGCGGCATGGGAAACAGCCTGTTACAGGAAACGCTGCCAGATGCCGGTGCCATCAGCAGCAACCGCTACGACAGCCTCTACCTCAAAGGCAACTACGCCTTGCGCTATTCACCTTTTGCAGCAACCGGAGATGAAATCCAACTATTCGAGATTCGCAATGATGAAATCATCGAGGATGACATTTCTGATACCCATCCCGATGTCGTCGAACGGCTCAGGCATGAGTACCTCTCTCTTTATGAGACCTCGGCAAGGCTCGCAAAAGAGAAGCGCTATATTCCGGTTGAGCAGGCAAATTCAACGTCTGATACCACCGCTTCAGTCAGCCGGTAGGCCGCCATGCGAAACAACCCCGAACTGACCAGGTATTGGTGTCTCTTGAATTCGTTCAACTGGCAAGAAACCCTGTGCTGCGATAACATCGGTCACACTGAGCGGAGAGAAGCGTTCGATTCCAATCCCTCCAGCTCAGCCCAACTACAGTGGTGAAAGCTTCCTCCACCACGAGACAGGTAATGGAGACGAGATGATCAGAATTTGCTACTTTGCCCGGCTCGCAGAAGAACTGGGATGCCGCGAAGAGGAACTCGATAGTGGTTTCGATACAGTGCGAGACCTTGTTGAAATGCTTAAGCAACGTGGCGAGCCATGGCAGTCGACACTATCGGACGGTAAGCTGATGGTGGCACTCAATCACACCATGGGGTCGCTCGACTCCCAACCAGCAGATGGTGATGAGATTGCTTTCTTTCCCCCTGTCACAGGTGGCTGAAGATGCCGGGCTCCGTTCGTATACAGCATGAGGATTTTGATATTGGCGCTGAAATACGCCATTTTCAACAATCACGCACCGAGATAGGAGCCGTCGCGACATTTACCGGGCTTGTTCGCGATCTCAATCTCAGCGACAAAGTCTCTTCAATGACGCTTGAACACTACCCCGGCATGACGGAAAAATCCCTTCAGGAGATTCTTGAGCAGGCGATTGAACGCTGGCAACTGATCGATGCAATGGTCATTCACCGTGTCGGCAAACTGCTGCCTGGTGACCAGATCGTTTTTGTTACTACTGCCAGTGCCCATCGTGGTGATGCATTTTCTGCATGTGAATTCATCATGGATTACTTGAAGACACAAGCGCCTTTCTGGAAAAAGGAGGAGACTGCATCGGGTAGCCGCTGGGTGGATGCGAGGGAGACAGACTCAGATGCGGCAGAGCGCTGGAAGTGACTGGCCATACCTGGCCCGGTAGAGATTCATCCCGCCGAAGTCAGTGACTCCTGAGGTCAGGCCGCTGACACGCTAGCTAGCGCACCAGCGACCTCCCACGGGCGTTTCATACAGAGGGCACAAAACCCTCATGCAAATCAGCGTGTGGAGAGCATGCTGTTTGCATCAACGTACATTCTTACGAATGTAACATTTGTCAGTCCGCCTGGCGCCTCAGAAAAGCCGGGATATCCAGGTAATCCATATCATTCTGATCGAGTGCATCCTGCGCATCTACCGGGCGACTCTGCGCCTCATTTTGTCGGCGAATTACTGTCGGCTCATCAAGGCCCGCATACGGACTGCTTCCCTCTGCAGGCGTACTACCCGACGCATTACCGGCAACAGCATCAGCTCCGGCTTCAAGATCAGACCCCACAGCTCTCTGTGGCACTCTCTGTTCAGTGGGCACTTCAATCGTTTTCAGAACTGGTTTGTGTGCGCCCTTGGTCTGACCACCGAGACCTGTAGCAACCACTGTTACACGCAGTTCGTCCTGCATGTCCGGATCGATGACAGTACCAACAACAACAGTCGCATCTTCATCTGCATAATCCTTAACGGTCACACCAACCTCGTCGAACTCACCAATTGACAGATCGAGTCCTGCGGTAATATTAACCAGCACACCCTTTGCACCTGCGAGGTCGATATCCTCGAGGAGCGGGCTTTGCAGGGCAATTTCTGCAGCATCACGTGCACGGTCCTCACCGGATGCAGCACCACTGCCCATCATCGCAATACCCATCTCCGACATTACGGTTCTAACGTCTGCAAAGTCCACGTTGATCAAGCCAGGCTTGGTAATCAACTCGGCAATACCTTGTACAGCATTGAGCAGTACGTCATTTGCAGAGTTGAATGCATCCAGTAGTGACATGTTGGAACCCAGCACTTCACGCAGCTTCTCATTCGGGATGGTGATCAGTGAATCGACATGCTTGCGCAACTCCTCAATGCCTGCCTCAGCAATATTCATGCGCTTTTTGCCTTCAAAACCGAAAGGCTTGGTAACCACGGCAACTGTCAGGATGCCCATGTCACGTGCGACCTCGGCAACGACTGGTGCCGCTCCGGTTCCGGTTCCACCACCCATACCTGCAGTGATAAAGACCATGTCCGCACCGTGCAGCAATTCCTTGATACGCTCCTTGTCTTCGAGTGCAGCCTGGTGTCCAACCTGCGGATTTGCACCGGCTCCGAGACCCTTGGTCAGGCTGGTACCAATCGGCAATTGTGTCGCAACGCCACTTTTATTGAGTGCCTGCACATCAGTGTTGGCACAGATAAAATCAACACCTTCAAGGTTTGCCTGCAGCATGTGTGACACGGCGTTACCGCCACCGCCACCTACGCCAATTACCTTGATCTCTGCCTCTTGCGAGTAACTATCTACTATCTCAAACATATTTTCTCTCCACGCCCGTTAACGATGCCTGATGATGTACCGGAAAACGCTTTCCGATCTCTCCACACCTGCATCAAAAATTACCCTGGAACCAGCTTCTCATACGATCCCAGATACCTTTTGCACCCGATGGTGAAGGCGCATCCTTGATGCGCGCTGCCTCCTCCCGGTGCCCGAACAAGAGCAATCCAACGCCAGTAGCGTGAATAGGATTGCTCACCACTTCAGACATGCCAGTAACATGCTGGGGTATACCCAGTCGTACCGGCATGTGAAAAATCTCTTCGGCCAGATCCACAAGTCCTTCAACCTTGGAACTGCCGCCTGTCATAACGATTCCGCCAGCAAGTCGTGGCTCAAAACCACTGCGACGCAGCTCTACCTGGATCAGCTGAATCAGTTCCTCGTAACGTGGCTCGATAACCTCTGCCAGCGTTTGACGGGAAAGACGTCTCGGTGGACGATCACCGATACTCGGAACCTCGATGGTTTCGTCAGCTGTCGCCAACTGTCTCAGTGCGCAGCCATAACGCATCTTTATTGCCTCGGCGTTTGGCATCGGTGTACGCAATGCAACTGCTATGTCATTGGTCACCTGGTCGCCCGCGATTGGAATCACCGCCGTGTGACGGATCGCACCCTCGGTAAACACCGCGATATCTGTCGTACCCCCACCGATATCCACCAGGCATACCCCCAGCTCCTTCTCGTCATCCGAAAGGACCGAGTAACTGGAAGCGAGCTGCTCAAGAATCAGGTCGTCGACTTCAAGACCACAACGCCTGACACACTTTTCAATATTTTGCGCAGCACTGACCGCTCCGGTAACCATGTGCACACGCGTCTCAAGACGCACACCCGACATTCCGACAGGCTGACTCACTCCCTCCTGGTCATCGATAATGAATTCCTGCGGCAGGATATGAAGCATCTTCTGATCAGCCGGGATGGCAACTGCCTGTGCCGCATCGATAACGCGATCGACATCGCTGCGGGTCACCTCGCCATCCTTGATTGCAACCGCACCGTGTGAGTTAAGGCTCTTGACGTGACTACCGGCAATGCCTGCATAGACGGAGTGAATTTCACAACCCGCCATCAACTCGGCCTCTTCCACGGCACGCTGAATAGAACTGACGGTTGACTCGATATTTACGACAACGCCTTTTTTCAACCCGCTAGACGGGTGCGTGCCGATACCGATGATCTCGATCTCATCATCGTCGCGAATCTCACCAACAAGGGCGACGATCTTGGAAGTTCCTATATCAAGACCAACAATCAGCTTGCTGTCGCCACGTTTGCTCATGATGTAGTTTCCTCTGAAATATTCTGTTCGTAATCCTGCAAGTCGAGCTCCACAGCCACTCCATTTGAATAACGTGCATCAATTCGGCTCAGCGATGCCAGTTGATCGCTGAAGTGACGCATAAATCTCAGGGTACGATCGATGCGGGCATCAACCTCGCTGCTGCCAAGCACGATAGCCAGGCCACTATCAAGGATCATGCTCCAGCCTCCCCTGCTGCTTCGGCTGAGTGATTCGATCTCACCGAATGATTTAAATCTCTTACCCAGTTGCTGGTATTTCTGAAACACCAGCGTGTGGTAGGCGTCATCACCGTTAAGTCGCGCCAGGTGCATGTAATCAAGCATATCCGGCGGCTCGTAAAGCACGCCCTTGAGGCTAATCAGCTTTGTCGCACCCCAGCGTAATTTCGGACGATGCTGTTCAACCCGTATGACCAATGTTCCGGGCCAGATACGACGCACACTCGCTTCCGCAATCCAGGGCACCTCGAGAACGCGCTGCTGTACCTCGTGAACATCCACGGCCAGGAAACCATCGGCAATTGCCGGAGCGACCGCCTGCTTGATTGCATCGCTGTCGAGTTGTTTGCCTGGTGCATCTACAATCACTTCGGTAATCGGCAACTGCATACGTTCGGCAACTGCCTGGTAGACGAACAGGGCTGCAAACGCGATGACCGGCACACAAAAAACAATCAGCGCAACGCGCAGGTGACGACGCCACTCGATCGGCTTGCGAGGCGGCGCTTTGACTTTGCGTGACACCTTGCGATTACGCGTCGCGGTCATGCATTCACCTCGCTGTCATCTTCGAGTGTCTGCTCAAGAATGCGCACAACCAGAGAGTCAAAATCGATTCCTCTCGCCTGTGCTGCCATCGGTACAAGGCTATGGCTTGTCATGCCCGGCACAGTGTTCACTTCGAGAAGCCAGAAATTTCCCGACTCATCCATCATCAGGTCAACACGTCCCCAGCCACTTGCCCCGACTGCACTGTAGGCCTCGAGGGCCAGCTTCTGTGCCTCTCTCTCCTTCTCATCAGAGAGACCGGAGGGAATCAGGTAACGTGTTTCATCCGACTCGTACTTCGCTTCGTAGTCATAGAAATCACTATCGGTTTCAAGGCGAATCACAGGCATTGCCTCATCACCAACAACGGCCGCCGTGTACTCACTGCCAGTTATCCATTGCTCAACCAGTACATTGGCGTCATATTTTGCTGCTGCCTCCCAGGCTCCACGTAACTGGTCTGCCGAGGTAACCTTCGCCATACCGATACTTGAGCCCTCCTGGGCAGGCTTGACCATCAGGGGAAAACCCAGCTCGGCAACTGCATCCAGGTCTGCTGCCTTGCGTACCATGCGATAGGCAGGTGTCGGTAAGCCAATCGCATTCCACAACAGCTTGGTACGGAACTTATCCATTCCAATCGCAGAACCGAGTACCCCACTTCCCGTATATGGCAATGCGAGAATCTCCAGCGCACCCTGCATGGCGCCATCCTCACCTCCACGGCCGTGGAGGACGATAAAAACCCGATCAAAACCACCATCGATCAGTTGTGACAAGCTCTCCGGCCCCGTGACATCAATACCATGCGCATCAACACCCTTGTGTTGCAGCCCGGCAAGAACTGCAGCACCACTGACCAGTGACACCTCACGTTCTGCAGCCGTACCACCCATCAATACGGCAACTTTTCCGAGTGCCTGTTTCTGTTCTGCACTAATCTGGCTCATGATGGATCTCCCACAACATGGACTTCAGGAACCAGTTGAATACCATTCAGTTCCTCAACCGTTGTCTGCACGTGCGCAATCAACTGTTCAATATCAGCGGCCGTTGCGTCACCCTGGTTAACGATGAAATTTGCATGTTTTTCCGAGACCATGGCACCACCGATGGCAAATCCCTTGAGGCCCGCCTCTTCAATCAGTCGTGCAGCATAATCATTATCGGGATTTCGAAAAGTCGAACCACAAGTTGCCTGGTTAGTCGGCTGTGTAGCCGAGCGCTTATCCAGCAAGGCACGAATCTTCTCCTGCGCTTCATCAACATCGCCATTCTCCAAGCGGAATTCTGCAGCCAGAAACCACTCCCCCTCCTTTCCTTCAACATGGCGATACGCAACGCGGTACTCATCTGGCGAACGACGATGAATTTGCCCTTGTCGGTCAATGGTTTCGACAGCTTCGACATGCTCCCAGGTCTCACTGCCGAAAGCGCCTGCATTCATTGCCAGCGCACCGCCAACCGTACCCGGAATGCCTGCAAAAAATTCCAATCCGGTAAAGCCTTCACGGGCACAGATACGCGCGATCTTGGCACAGGTAACTCCCGCCTCTGCACGTAATATGCCGTTCTCCATGAATCGCATTTCGAGAAGCCTGTTCTTGGTTACGATCACGGTACCGTTAAAGCCTCCGTCACGTACCAGCAGGTTACTGCCGAGTCCGACCCACAAGAGTGGTTCATTCTCAGGCAGGCCCGAGAGAAACAGCGCAAGATCTTCTGCATCTTCGGGACGATAGAGGCGCTTGGCTTCACCACCGGTGCGCCAGCTACAGAAGTCACCCATTGACACATTCTCCTGAAGTTCGCCACGCAGCTTCATTTGCCACACTCCTCAAGGTCCGCAGGCAGACTGGCTGCAACCTTGCCGATATCACCCGCACCCATGACCAGTATCAGGTCACCCGGTTCAATGATCGCTGCAATCCGGTCAGAGAACTCATCAACCTGCTCAACAAAGATGGGCTCCAGTTCACCGCGCTGACGAATGGCACGTGTCAGTGAACGTCCGTCGGCACCGGGTATTGGCGTTTCGCCAGCCGCATAAACCTCACCGAGCAACAGCACATCTGTTGAAGAGAGCACCGCGACAAAATCATCAAACTGTTCCTGTGTACGTGAATAGCGATGCGGCTGAAAGGCAAGCACGATTCGATGCTCCGGCCAGCCTTCACGAGCTGCAGTCAAGGTTGCGGCAAGCTCACGCGGATGATGGCCGTAATCGTCTACCACCAGAACTTCTCCATCGCGCCATGCCACGTTACTGATCTGAAAACGGCGACCGATACCTTCAAAACGTGTCAATGCAAGCTGGATACTTTCATCATCAACACCGAGCTCTGTCGCAACTGCAATTGCAGCCAGTGCATTCAACACATTGTGCTCACCCGGCATATTCAGGGAGACCTGCAGTTGTTCGCGGTCAGCACGTTCAACTGTAAAGTTTGTTTTCATCCCTTCCTGAACCATATCGACAACGCGTACATCTGCATCATCCGCTGCACCATAGGTAAGAACAGGACTGGTAATTTTCGGCAGCAGCTGGCGCACTTCATCATCATCGATGCACATCACCGCAAGACCATAGAATGGCAAGTGGTGAAGAAACTCGATAAAGGTTTGGCGCAGCTGGTCAAAATCGCCACCATATGTGCCCATGTGATCAGCATCGATATTGGTGACGATCGAAATCATCGGCTGCAGGTAGAGAAAAGAGGCATCACTCTCATCCGCTTCGGCAACCAGGTACTGGCTTTCACCCAGCTGCGCATTGGCACCTGCCGAGTTCAGTTTTCCGCCGATCACGAATGTCGGATCAAGATTACCCTCAGCAAGAATACTTGCCACCAGGCTGGTAGTGGTGGTTTTTCCATGTGTACCGGCGACAGCGATACCGTAACGAAAGCGCATTAACTCAGCGAGCATTTCTGCACGTGGTACAACAGGAATGCGCTGCGCCTTTGCGGCGACCAGCTCAGGATTATCCTGCTTGATGGCACTTGATACGACAACCGCATCACAACCCTCGATCTGTTCAGCGGCATGACCGATATAGATGGTCGCGCCCATGTCTCGCAGCTGCCTGACAGGGACATTCTCGGCGATATCAGAACCGGACACTTTGTAACCCAGGTTGAGCATTACCTGCGCAATACCGTTCATACCGGATCCACCGATACCGACAAAGTAGAGATGCTTGACGCGTGACTGCATCGCTTCTGCTGTGCGTCCATTCATTACTGGATTATCAGCCATGCCCTAAAGCCTCCTCGCAAAGAGTTGCAACCCGTGACGTTGCATCCGGTTTGGCAAGCTGCCTGGCTATCACAGCCATCTTCTTCAGCTTTGCCCTGTCACTGGCGACAATAAAGTTCGCCAGCAGATGTGCATCAAGGTCGCGCTCCTGTATCAGCTCGGCAGCGCCTGCATCCGCCAGGTAACTTCCATTCGCTGTCTGGTGATCATCAACAGCGTACGGATAGGGAACCAGGCAGGCCGCCACACCAGCTGCGGCAAGCTCAGATACGGTGAGCGCACCGGAACGGCAAATCACCAGGTCGGCCCATGCGAATGCTTCCGCCATATCATCAATAAATGCGCTAACGCTGGCATCAACACCTGCGCTGCGATAACTCTCAGCAGCAGCAGCATCCTTGTTGCGACCGGCCTGGTGGCGAACCACGGGCCGCTTGTCAGCATCAATCAGTGCCAATGCAGCAGGTACGGTTTTGTTGAGTGCTGCAGCGCCAAGTGACCCACCAACGACAAGCAGCTGCAATTTGCCCTCGCGTGCGTCATACCGTTTCTGTGGCTCTGCCAAAGTCGTGATTTCCGGGCGTACAGGATTGCCGGTCAGTACTACCTTGTCGCCCTCGAAGGCGCCCGGAAAAGCCTGGCACACACGTGATGCAATTTTCGAAAGCAGCCTGTTGGTCAATCCGGGAATTGCGTTCTGCTCATGAATCAGCAGGGGAATCCCCATCAGGCGTGCAGCCACACCGCCAGGAGCAGCGGCAAAACCACCCATGCCGATAACAAGATCAGGAGTGCGGTGTTTCAATACACGTGATGCCTGCAACAGCGCACGGCTCAGTTGCAACGGCGCAAGCAGCAGACGCTTGATCCCATTACCACGCAGCCCCTTGATGTCGATGGTATCGATCTCAATACCCTCTGTAGGTACAAGGCGTGATTCGAAACTCTCTTTCGAGCCCAGCCATGTCACCTTGTGCCCCCTTGCGATCAGCTCTTTTGCAGCCGCAAGTGCGGGAAAAACGTGCCCGCCTGTACCACCGGCCATTACGAGAATCTGCGCCATAACGCACCCTCCTTCTTGACCGGTTTTTGTGCTGCAACGATGCCACTCACTTCCATGTGGATACGCTGTAGAATCGCGATGACCAGGCAGGCAACGATGATACTGTTACCGCCGTAACTCATTAGTGGCAGCGTCAATCCCTTGGTCGGCATCATGCCGAGATTGACCGCAATATTGATAAAGCCCTGTAGACCGATCCACAGGCCACAACCATAGGCAACATAGACAGAGAATCGATTACCCGCCTTCTCGGCCAGAACGGCGATACGAATCGCACGCCATGCAATAAAGGTAAACAAAGCGATCACGGCAACTGTACCCATCATGCCGAGCTCTTCACCAATCACCGCAAGCAGAAAGTCATTGTGCGCCTCTGGCAGGTAGAAGAGTTTCTGTATACCGTTTCCGATACCGACACCAAACCATTCGCCACGCCCGAATGCGATCAACGCATTGGACAGCTGGTAGCCGGAATCAAGTGGATCAGCAAACGGATCGATAAATGCCTTGATACGCTCCCAGCGGAACGGCTCGAATACAATCAGTGCCACCACGGCAGCAGCAGCCATCGCGAGAATGATGCTGAACTGCCACAAAGGAACACCTGCCAGCCACAACATGCCGAGAGCAGTCATCATCAGAACAAAGGTGGTTCCAAGGTCCGGCTGCAGCAGGATCAGCACCGAGGCCATGATGATAAGGATGATCGGCTTGATAAAACCCCACACCTTTCTTGCCACCTCGCTCTCGCGCCTGTGCAGGTAGCCTGCAAGAAACATCATCATGAAGAGTTTCATGAACTCACTGCTCTGCAGGTTGAAAGGCCCCATCGGGATCCAGCGTCGCGCACCATTGGCTTCACGCCCAACACCTGGTATCAGCACCATAACCAGCAATAACAATCCAACGGCATACAGCCATGGGCTCCAGCGCTCCCACTCCCGCATTGGTATCGCCAGGGTAACCAGGCTCGCACCGAGACCAATAAAAATAGCAATCATGTGGCGCTGGGCATAAAACCAGGGCGCCGCCTCGCTACGATGAAATGTCGCTGATGTAACAAAAACCAGGCCCGCAAAGAGTAGGGTCAAAGCAGCCCCCAGCAGCTGGTAATCCAGTGCCAGAGGCTCCTTGAAGCGCTGTTGAATGATCTGAGCGACAGCAATCATTACAACAACCTCCCCACTTCAGCCATGAAGACTTCACCACGTTCGATATAGTTTTTATACATATCGAAACTGGCGCAAGCAGGAGAGAGCAGCACGCGGTCACCCGGAAGTGCAGCGGCAGATGCTGCCGCCACGGCCTCGGCCATGTCTCCTGCATATTGAATATGGACCTGTGCCGGCAATGCGTCAGCGATCTGCTGCGCATCACGCCCTATCAGCACAAGCGTACGTATATAGGTGGGTGCAACTTCTGCAAGTTCGTTAAATGACGCGCCCTTGCAATCACCTCCGGCGATTAACACGGTACGACTCGTATCATTGTGATCAAGCCCCTGCAGAGCCGATACCACGGCACCGACATTGGTGCCCTTGGAGTCGTTGTACCAACTGACACCATTTTTTTCGGCAACAAACTGGGTGCGATGTGGCAGACCGTGAAACTCCACAGCTGCATCCAGCATCGCCTGCATCGGCAGGCCAGAAGCATGTCCCAGCGCAAGAGCCGCAAGCACATTGGCAACGTTGTGCTGTCCGACAATCCTCAGTCCGGAAACCGGTAACAGTGCTTCATCACCATGGCACAACCAGCTTTCACCATTGATCGAGCGCAAACCGAAATCGCCGTCTGAGGGTTCGGCCGTGGTAAAGCCGACACTCTTTTCTGTCTCAGCCAGTGCCGCTGCATCTGCATCATCACGGTTGACGACTGCGTGCTTCGCATTGGCGTAGACAACAGCTTTTGCAGCGACGTAATCGGCATAGCTGTCATAACGGTCCATGTGATCAGCCGAAAGATTCAGCACAACAGCAGCCTCGGCTCGCAAAGAGTGAACCAGCTCAAGCTGAAAACTCGACAACTCCAGCACATAGAGCTCAGCCGTCTCATCAAGCAGATCCAGAACCGGGATACCCAGGTTGCCGCCAACTGCGACAGCTTTACCAGCGGCTTTCGCCATTTCACCAAGCAGGGTGGTGACAGTGCTTTTGCCGTTGGATCCGGTAATCGCGATGATCGGCGCTGCTGCTTCACGAATGAAAAGCTCGATGTCACCGATAACCTCGACACCTGCTTCTATTGCATCCTGAATCGCAGCTTCAGCCAATGGCACGCCAGGGCTCACAACCAGGCGTTCAGCACGTGCGAACTGCTCTGGATTGAAGGCACCTGTCACAACAACAACCTCGGGGTAATCACTCTGCAGTTGCGCCAGGCCGGGGGGAATACCCCGACTGTCACACGCCTCAACTGACACGCCCTGTGCACACAGAAAACGGACACAGGAGAGACCGGTCACGCCCAGTCCAACGACCAGCGTGCGGGGTGCCTCCATCTTGTCCTCTGTTATTGCCATTGCTGTGTTCACATCTCTGCCATTAACGAATTTTCAATGTTGCCAATCCAACCAGCACCAGGATCAGACTGATGATCCAGAAACGCACGATGATGGTTGGCTCTGCCCATCCCTTGAGTTCATAGTGGTGATGCAGTGGCGCCATGCGGAAGATACGTTTGCCACGTGTCTTGAATGACCACACCTGCAGCATCACCGAGAGCGTCTCGACGACGAAAAGCCCTCCCATAATGACCAGCACGACCTCCTGCCTCACCGAAACTGCGACCACGCCGAGTGCCGCACCAATTGCAAGCGCACCGACATCACCCATGAACACCTTTGCCGGGTAGGTGTTGAACCACAAAAAACCAAGACCTGCACCAATCAGTGCCGAACAGAAAATCACCAACTCGCCAACCCCGGGGAGGTAAGGCATGTGCAGATATTCAGAAAAGTTGCTATGTCCCGACAGGTAGGCGAAAACGGCAAGCCCACCGGCGACCAGCACAGTCGGCATAATCGCCAGACCATCTAGCCCATCGGTCAGGTTCACCGCGTTGGATGAACCGACGATGACGAAATAACTCATGACAATGTAAAAAAGCCCCATATCAAACACGGCATCCTTGAATATCGGGATCAGGAACTGCGTCTCTTGCGGAGCTGTTGACGTCATGTAGAGGGCAGTAGCTGCACCGATACCCAGAATCGACTGCCACAGATACTTGTGTCTGGATGCCAGCCCCTTGGGGTCCTGCTTGACGATTTTTTTGTAATCATCAATAAAGCCGATGATGCCGAATCCCATGGTGGTCAGTAGTGCGATCACGACATAGCGGTTGCCGAGGTCTCCCCACAAGAGTGTCGCCACAGCAACTCCGGCAAGGATCATGACACCACCCATGGTTGGTGTACCCGCCTTGCTGAAATGGCTCTCCGGGCCATCGTCACGTACCGGCTGTCCCTTGTAGGTTGCCAGCTTGCGAATAATTGCCGGGCCAGCAACGAATGAGAAAATCAGGGCCGTCAGCACACTCAGAATGGCGCGTAAGGTGATATAGCCAACGACTGCAAAGCTGCTGTCAAACTGAGCCAGGTAATTGGCAAGAAGAATCAGCATCAGTTTTGCACCCCTGCGTCCATTAATAGTTGGACAACCCGCTCCATCGCCGAGGCCCTCGATCCCTTGACCAGAACAGTGTCGCCTTGAATCAGTTTTTCATTCAGAAACTGCTGCATTTCATCAAGTGATGCAGCTGCATATGCATTCTCGCCAAAAGCGTCCGCTGCATGACGACTCAGTTCACCAAACGTCAGCAGCAGATCAATTCCTGCTTCACGTGCAACCACGCCAAGATTTGCATGTTGCTGTTCAGCGCCCTCACCAAGTTCGGCAAGATCCCCCAATACAAGCACTGAACGCCCGGGCAGTTCTTTGAGAACTGTGATCGCGGCGGTGACTGAGTCCGGATTTGCGTTATAGGTGTCATCGAACACACGACAGCGTTCGGAAAAGAGCGGCATGAGACGTCCGGGGACAGGCTTCAGCCCTGCCAGCGCAGTTGCCATGTCTTGCATAGCAACTCCAGCCTCGTGCGCAACAGCAACAGCAGCAACTGCATTCATACAGTTGTGACGACCTGCAAGGGGAATAGTCAGGCTCAGTTGTTTTCCCTCAAGCACGCATTCGAATGACTGGGAAAAACCCTTCTCATCCCACTCGGAGCGAATCGACTCCTCAAGCAGGCGTACATCAACATGTTCAGAGACGCCAAATGTCACCAGCTTGTGATCACCCGCCAGGCTGCGCCACATGGACAGCCATTCGGAATCACCATGACAAACGAATACACCGTCATCACCTAGCCCCTCGATGATCTCCGCCTTGGACTCGGCAACCCCCTGCAGAGAACCAAAACCCTCGAGGTGAGCACGCCCGGCATTATTCAGCAGGGCAATATCCGGTTTTACAAGATGAGTGAGGTAACGGATTTCACCACGATGATTTGCACCCATCTCAATCACGGCCCAGGCTTCATCCTGCAGACGGGTGAGCGTCAACGGAACCCCGATATCGTTATTCAGATTACCCCGGGTCATCAGGACATCAGCTTTCTGATCCAGAATCGCAGAGATCATCTCCTTGACAGTGGTCTTGCCGTTACTACCGGTGAGACCAATCACGCGTGCATCGGATTTCTGTCGCCATGCAGAAGCGAGTTCACCAAAGGCATGAAGCACATCATCAACCACTATCTGTGCAATACCGTCTTCCAGCGGGTGATCAACCAGGGCGGCAACTGCGCCATCTGCAGCCGCCTGTCCTACATATTCATGGCCATCGAAGCGCTCACCGGAAATCGCAACAAACAGCGAATTACTTTCAACTGCACGACTGTCGCTACCGACACGGTCAAAAACCACGTCCGAGCCGATCAGCCTGCCGTCTAAAATTCTTGCTGCTTCGCTGGTGCTGAAACTGATCATGCACTCATCTCCTCGAAACAGCGCCTGGCCACCTCGACATCACTGAAATGGGTGCGTCGGTCACCGATAATCTGGTACTCCTCGTGTCCCTTACCTGCGATCAGGACAAGGTCATCCGCAGATGCCTGCTGAAGGGCAAGAGCAATTGCCTGCGCCCGATCAAGTTCGATTTGGCTCTTTGCCTGATCAGCAACACCCTCAAGAATCTGATCAACGATCAACTGCGGCTCCTCGGAACGCGGGTTGTCACTTGTAATGACGAGGCGGTCGGCAAGAGAATTCGCAACGCGCCCCATCTCTGCACGCTTGCCCTGATCACGGTCACCACCGCATCCAAATACACACCAGAGGTCACCCTGTGTATGCTCGCGACACGCATCCAGCGCCTTCTCAAGTGCATCCGGGGTATGTGCATAATCGACAACAACCGTTGCCGCATTCTCCCTGGTCAGCAGTTGCATGCGACCAGGTACGGGCTGCACCTGCGAGAGTAGAAAGATCGCCTGCTTGAGAGAGTGCCCCAGTGAAATCAGCGCACCTGCTGACAACAGCAGGTTATCAACATTGAAACGCCCGAACAGACCTGTATGCATTCTCTCCACATCACCCATGTAGTGCAGGTCAAATGCCAGGCCGGCCGCCGTGGTTTCTATTTTTTCTGCCGCAAGGCCCGATTCGAGCGCATGCATCTCACCCCTTGATGAAACAGGAATTAACTTCACACCGTCATCCAGGACAGAGGAGATTGTTTCAGCATAGTCATCATCGAAATTGATGACCGCCGCTTTCAGCCCCGGCATCCTGAACAGCCGCGCCTTGGCATCGCCATAGGCCTCCATGCTGCCGTGGTAATCAAGATGGTCACGACTGAGATTGGTAAATACGGCAACATCAAAACGGGCACCGGCAACTCTTCCCTGCGTCATCGCATGTGACGAAACTTCCATGGCGACGGAAGAGCACCCCGTATCATGCATCTCTGCCAGAAGCCCCTGCAGGGTCACCGCATCAGGCGTGGTATGGGTTGCCGATGACAACTCTCCCGGTGTGCCGTTGCCAATGGTCCCGATCATGCAAGCATGGCTTTGCAGGTTCAACGCATGTGCAAGCATCCAGGCACAACTGGTTTTTCCATTGGTTCCGGTAATACCGACAAGATCAAGCTTCGCTGAAGGGTCGCCATAAAACCTGGCTGCAATCACACCAGCCGCCTGCGTCAGCTCTTCAAGCGCGACAACAGGAATGACAGACGACGCACCTTCAATACGCTCTGCGTTCCAACGCTCATCAATTTCGGCCACTACAGCAATTGCACCCTGCGACACCACTGTGTCGAGATAATCGAGACCATGAGAGCGCAGACCAGCACGCGCAATAAACAACGAACCCGGTTTAACCTCGCGGCTATCCTGGGTTACAGAGGTGACTGCCAACTGCGCCACCTCCTGCGGTAGCGTAACGATACCGGTGAGCAGGCTATCCAGGATTATCATCTGCTTGCGTTTGTCGGCAGCCATCATTGCGTGCCCCCCATCGCTGTCAGATGCAGTGGAGGGCGTGGCACATCACTGTCGGGAGCGATATTCATCAACTGCAGCGCGTGCCCCATGACATCGGCAAAAACAGGCCCTGCGACCTGTCCGCCGTAATACACATCACCTTTTGGCTCTTCGAAAACCGTCACCAGCACGAGCCTCGGATTTGATGCGGGAGCAATACCGGCAAATAGCGCACGATAGCGCTTATCGGTATAACCATCCTTGCCGACTTTTTTCACAGTACCCGTCTTACCGGCAACACGGTAACCGGCGATTGCGGCAAGCGGCGCTGTCCCCTCTGTTGAGACGACCGCCTCCATCATCTCGCGAACATCACGCGCAATGTCATGATCCAGAATGCGCTGCTGGTCCAGCGGCTGCGAGCTTTTCAGCAAGGTCACCGGGCGCTTGATGCCATCGGCAGCAATCACGCTATAGGCCTGTGCCAGTTGCAACGCAGATACCGACAGTCCGTAACCGAAAGCGAGAGTCGCTTTTTCGATCTCTGCCCAGCGGCTGTAGTTAGGTAGATGACCACTACTCTCACCGGGAAAGCCGACGCCGGTAGAGAGACCAAATCCAAATGAATCGAGCATGCGCCAGTACTCTTCGCTCTTCATCTGCAGGGCGATGGTTGCCGCACCAACATTACTTGACTTGCGCAACACGCCGGCGAGGTCGAGCTCGCCATAGGTTTTCGGATCCTTAATTGTGTTCGACCCGACCTTGAGCAGCCCCTTACGAGTTGTTTTTATTCTTGATTTTGCATCGACAACACCCAACTGCATTGCCGATGAAACCGTGATTGGTTTCATGGTCGAGCCTGGCTCAAACGTATCAACGACGGCACGGTTACGCAGACGTCCACCACGGTTGCTGCGATTTGCATTGGGATTAAACGATGGCTGGTTGACCATCGCCAGTACTTCACCGGTGGTCACATCCAGTAACACCAGCGATGCTGAATTTGCCTTGTGCTTGCTAACTGCGTTCTTCAGCGCCCTGTAGGCGAAATACTGCAAACGCCTGTCGAGGCTGAGCGTGACATCCTCTCCCGATTTTGCATCCTTGATACTTTGCAGGACATCAAACAGCTGTCGCCTGGCATCCCGACGTACCAACTGCTCCCCACTGTGCGGCCGCAACGCCTCCTCGTAGAGTAGCTCGATACCCTCCTGCCCACTGTCATCACGCCCGGCAAAACCGACAACGTGGGCAAACACCTCGCCAGACGGATAGTAACGACGATACTCACGCTTGATGTTGACGCAACGAATTCCTGACTCATCAGCAACGCTGAGTACGTGCGCTGCGTCCTGCGGCTTAAGCCAGCGCTTGAGATAGACAAAGCGCTTGTTGCTGTAGAGAGCCAGGCGCTGACGCAATGCATCCGGGTCCTGCTTGAGTGCGGAAGCCAGGGTACGAACTGTCTGACTATCCTGTTTGATGCAACTGGGGTCAGCCCATATGGAGTCAACAGGCGTACTCACTGCCAGTACCTCGCCATTGCGATCAAAAATGCGCCCGCGCTCGGCAGAAACAGGTACTTTCCTGAGGTTCTGACGATCACCATGCTTTTGCAGAAAATCTGTTCGGCTCACCTGTTGATACCAGGCACCTGCCACCAGCACACTCGCGACGAGGAAAATAACGAACAGCATAAAACGGCGACGCATATCATAAGCAGGTACCGGCAAGGCAGCAGCTTGCCTGGCCTTACTCTTGCGCAGGCGGCTTGCAGCAGATTCCTGGTTTTTAACGCGCTTCTTCAAGGCTCAAGCACCTGTATCTGTTCTATAGAAGGCATATGCATCGAAAGCTTTTCACGTGCCAGCTCTTCAATTCGTACATACCCGGCGAATGTCGCCAGTTCGAGCTGCAGCTTGCCCCATGTAATCTGTAATTCATCGAGCTGCACACGCAGCGACTCTTTTTCAGCAAACAACTCACGGCGCTGCTGCTGCGTCTCGACCAGTGCGAGGCCGGACCACACCACGGCCACGATCAAAGTGCTCAGCACCAGCCACTTCATGCCGCCAGCCTCTCGGCGACACGCAGTCTCGAACTGCGTGCACGCGGATTTCTGTTAATCTCCTCTTCGCCGGGCGCCACCGGCTTACCAACCAGGCGCATTGGCGCATGCATTCCCTCGCTTGATACCGGCAATCCCTTCGGCAGGTGATCCGCGGTAGACTGATAACGCATAAAGCGTTTAACCAGGCGATCTTCCAGCGAGTGGAAACTGATCACTACCAGGCGTCCACCCGGCTTCAGCACTTCCAGTGATTGTTGCAATGCTGATTCGACCTGCTCGAGCTCACGATTCAGCTTGATGCGCAACGCCTGGAAGGTACGTGTCGCCGGATGCTTACCCTTCTCCTTTCGCGGTACTGACGCCTCAACAAGCTGTGCCAGCTGCAAGGTCGTAACAATTGGCTGTTCATCTCGCTGCGTCACTATCGCTGTAGCGATGCGCCCGGCAAATCGTTCTTCGCCGTAACGCCTCAATACATCGCGAATCTCCTCCTGCGATGCAGTTGCCAGCCAATCAGCCGCAGTCATGGACTCACGCTGATCCATACGCATATCGAGCGGCCCGTCACGCATGAAGCTAAATCCACGCTCATCTTCGTCTAATTGCGGCGAAGAAACGCCAAGATCAAGCAAAATACCGTCAACCTTGCCCGTTTTTCCTGCTTCGGCAGCCACTTCCGCCAAGGCTTCAAAACCTTTATGGAACATCTGGAAGCGAGGATCATCACCAAAACGCTGCTGCGCACAGGCAACAGCGGCGGCATCCCGGTCAATCCCGATCAAGCGCCCGTCCGTTCCAAGCTGTTCCAGAATTTTTGCACTGTGCCCTCCACGCCCGAAAGTCCCATCGATATAGACGCCGTCAGGCTTAACCGACAGCGCCTCCAGTGTCTCGTTGAGTAGCACTGGAACATGTTCGTTCTCCATAGGGTTAGAGCATCAACTGCTGCAGACTGTCAGAAACTTCCGAGTCCGTCTGTCTTGCAGCTTCCAGGCAGGCTGCGTTTTGCTCCTCAAGCGCCGCTTCAGACCAGATCTCGAAACGTTTGCCCATTCCGACAATGCCGACCTGGGCATTGGCATCCAGCCCAGCGTGCACACGATGTGACGCCGGCAGCAGAATCCTGCCCTGCCCGTCAAGTTCAAGTTCAAAGAGATTGGTAAAGAGGATGTGTTTAAGGACAGCATTTTCATGTTTCAATGACGGCAGGGATGCAATCATCTCGGCAGTTGTCTCCCACTCGTCCCATGGATACATCCACAGGCAGGAACCGCCTGTCGGGTGAATCGTCACCGCGACGCGGGAACCGCAACGCTCGCGCAAGCGATCGCGGTGTCGCGCTGGTATCGCGACCCGGCCCTTTGCATCCATCTTGACGAGGTTGGTTCCAAAATACATAAATAGCCCTTTTAAGGGATTTCTCCCCCTATTTCCCCACTTTCCCCCACATACACCTAAATAATAGGTTGGATTAGCGGTCGAGTCAAGGTCAATGGATAAAAAAAGACTGAATTTACAATCACTTACAGCTGATGCGCTGTTTTTAAAAAAGCTCGCTTAAAACATCTCCATAAAGAATGCTTTTAAAGTGAATTATTAAGATAAGTAGATCAAATAGAGAACAAAGGCGAAAAAAAGTGGGGTGAGAGCCGACCGATAAGCCGGGTTCTGTCGTGGATAATCATTCATCTAGGGGATGCGTCGCCACATCCCTCGAGCGACCTACCCGAAAGCGCCTGCGGACCACAGACTGCAACAAGTGCACGCTTTCCTATTTGGTCTTGCTCCGGGTGGGGTTTACCATGCCACAACTGTTGCCAGTTGCGCGGTGCGCCCTTACCGCACCATTTCACCCTTACCGGCCCCGAGGGGCTTAGGCGGTATCTTTTCTGCGGCACTTTCCGTCGGATTTCTCCGCCCAGGCGTTACCTGGCACCCTGTCCTGTGGAGCCCGGACTTTCCTCTCCCGCTTGCGCGGCAGCGATCATCTGGTCGACTCTCGCGAGCAAGGTACTACTTTCGGTGGCAAGTTGCAACCAACAACTTTTGCCACTCACACCCTTGAATCCGCAAACCCCCGCCCTATATTTATTTCAGGAACAGAAATTTACTGAATATCTGAATTATCAGAGGAGATAAAACTATGGCTATCATGACACGCGACCCCTGGAGTTTGCTTGACCAGTGGAACAGGGAGTTGAACCAGCTGCCTTCAAGAGGCGATGACACCAGTCGTGTCGAGGGCAGTGACTGGACGCCTGCGGTGGATATCAAGGAAGAGGATGATCGCTTCGTTCTGCACGCCGACATTCCCGGCGTCAGCGCAGATGAAATCGAGCTTTCCATGGATCAGAATGTGCTTACCATCAAGGGAGAGCGTAAACACGAGTCTACTGAAAGTGGACAAGGCTTCAAGCGAGTGGAACGCTCTCACGGCATATTCGCACGCCGTTTTGCACTGCCAGAAGGTGTTGATGCCGAACACATCAGCGCCTCCAGCAAGGATGGCGTACTTGAAGTAGTGATCCCCAAGCAGGAACCACAGTCGCCACGCCGCATCTCGGTACAGTCTTAAGCGACAACAAATGGATTCCTGATCGCGCAGGCGATCAGGGCTCTTTCATCTCCATGGCACGCTGATAGAGCTCTTTTTTACGCAAATCTGTCAGGCGCGCCACCATCGCTGCTGCCTGACTTGGTGGTAACTCATCCAGTGCAGCTTTGAGCAGCTTGTCGACACCGATGACCAGCTCTTCACCACCACCCTCCGGTGCAGGCTCAACCAGGACCACCATCTCGCCACGCGTCTGGTTTGCATCGTCTGTAAGCATCTCGAGAAGCTCACCCGACGTTCCACTAAGAAGAGTTTCATACTGCTTGGTCAGCTCTCTCGCTATCACCACCTGCCTGCTGGCCTCGAAAACCGTTCTGAAATCCTCGAGTGATTCACGCAAACGGTGAGATGATTCATAAAAGATCAGTGTGTGTGGCAGATTCATCAACTCCTCGAGCCGCGACCTACGCTTTGAACTGTTGCGCGGTAAAAAACCCTCGAACTGAAAGCGGTCGGAAGGTAAGCCGGAAACGCTCAGCGCCGTGATAACGGCACTTGGCCCGGGCACCGGAACCACGCGCGCGCCCGCCTCTCGACACGCACGCACAACGACAAAGCCCGGATCACTGATCAGTGGCGTTCCCGCATCACTGACCAACGCAACCGAAAGCCCCGAGGAGAGCTTGTCGATCAACTGACCACTACGTTTCTCTTCATTGTGCTCATGCACAGAAAGCAACTCGGCGCGAATCCCCAACGCACTTAACAGTTGCCCCGTGTGACGGGTATCCTCGGCAGCGACAAGATCAACTTCAGACAGAATCCTGACTGCACGTCGTGAAATATCTTCAAGATTTCCTATCGGCGTGGCAACGATATAGAGAACGCCCGATTTTTGTTCAGTTGACATCACCGCTCCGAGTTCCGATACTGAATCCTTCACAGGAGTACGATTCAAAATAATATGAAACCCATGCTATCACCGATCAAGCTGCTATTGGCAGCAACCATAGTCGTCACAACACTTTCTGCCTGCGGCGGCAGGGGCATCAGGACAGATGCACCTCTACGCACCGCTGCCACATCTGCACCCGATGCCTCTACGAGGATTGCAGTGATGCTGCCGATGAGCGGAAAGTATGGACGGGTCTCGGCCGCGATACGCAATGGCATGGAACTGGTCAACAGCAGACGATCGCCTTCACAGCGCCCGATGCTTGAGTTTATCGATTCGGGCAATGATCTTTCAGATGCACTCCTCTCCACAACAACCGGTGCTGACATCATGGTCGGCCCTCTCTCACGCGAGAACGTGGACCAGGTCATGCGTGAGACAACCAGCCTGCCAAGAACAGTTATCACCCTCAACCAGGTGAGTGACATATCTCCCTATGGTGTTTTCCAGTTTGGCCTGTCACCGGATGAAGATGGCCGACAAATCGCCAACAAGGCCTTTGCCGACGGCTACCGCACAGCCTCAATCCTCTACCCGGAAACAACATGGGGCAGCCGCTACCTTGCCGGCTTCAGCAAACACTGGGAACGCCTTGGCGGTGTCACCGCTACAATTGCCGCATACCCGCTTCCCGGCGAGACAGTAACAGACAGCCAGGAGAAAAAAACCAACCGTGAGCGACTCACTGATGCAGTCAAATCGGTACTCGAAAACAGTGGTGACTTTGTCTACGTTGTCGGCAAACCCGCAAAAGCACGTGAACTCAGAACATTCCTGCTCTACTACGGCAATTTCGACCTGCCTGTCTATATCAGCGCACGCGGTTACGACCGCCGCCTGTTCGCACACAATACGGCAGACCTCAGAAACGCCTGGATGCCGGCCATGCCGATCAACATCCCGGATGAGAGGCCCGAACCTGCAAGTGCAACACAAGGTGAAGCCGATACAACTGCGCAGGACGCCGAGACCGCTGCCACCGAGGCACTTGCCATTCAACCGCAAAGCAACGAACCCGACTGGGCGATGCTGACCGCCAGTGCGAGCCAGTCCAGCGGCTATCAAAGCGATATTATCAGCAGCGCCGTACCCGGATGGAACGATATCGCCTCCATGCCAGGTTTCGATTCCAATTACGCTGCTTACTACGCGATGGGTATAGACGCCATGATTTTGGCCCTGAACAGCTGGCAGCTTTCGCCTGACAGGACCATCAGAGGCAGTACCGGTCTGCTGTTCTCAGACCAGGATGGCATCATCCGACGCCACCCTGCCTGGATCTATTACGACAAAGATCAGATCAAGGTGCAGCCACCCACAGTGCATTAGCCGGGGCCAGCCCATGCAAACCACAAGGAGTAGTGGAACAACAGCTGAAAACCTGGCACTGAACTACCTGCAAAAGCGGGGGCTATCTCTTGTCACGAAAAATTACAGCTGTCGCTGCGGTGAAATCGATCTCATCATGCAGGATTCCGGGGCGCTGGTATTTATTGAAGTGCGCTACCGGAAGAGTACCCGTTTCGGGCTCCCCGAGGAGACGGTCGATAGCAGAAAACAGCGCAAGCTTATTCTCACTGCACAACGCTACCTCCAATCTGCACAGATCGATGCCGAATGCCGGTTCGACGTGATCGCTATTTCAGAAAAGAGGCCAATCAAATGGACGCGGATTCAACTCACTAGTGCAACGGATGGGTTAATCCCGAAAAATACTTGATTGGGCGTTTTAATGCCAAGACATTTTCGGGGACGATTGTTCAGT
>NZ_MPQG01000021.1:0-38581 GCF_002020255.1 Solemya velum gill symbiont
CGGATTAATAGCCAAACCGACTGTGAAAGATTTTGCACCGAGTGGTAACTCAGACAAACAAAAAGCCTAGCCATTTCTAGCTAAGCCTTTGATTTATATTCTGGACCGTGAAGGATGATTCGCTTCCGCTCATGCTGCGCGCCTGCGGCGCTTGTCGAACGCGTCCATTTTGATTATCGAAGGTTCAAATCCTTCCGGCGAAGGTCCATATGAAAAAAGCCCGACTATCGTCGAGCTTTTTTGCGAATTATGGTGGGCCGTGAAGGATTCGAACCTTCGACCAACTGATTAAAAGTTGCCCATCATATTTATAACTAATTGTTTTTATTTAATTTAATTGCGTGTCGTCCGTTGCTAATTACACCACAATGCATAACCGTGCAGGACCGATCCCAGCAGTAGCAGCAAGACTTTTACTTGTTCTCGATTGACCGCTTCCGACCCAAAGCGGTCATTTATAAGAATAAAAACGGGACCCGAAGGTCCCGTTTATCGATCTGACAATTTCTAAAATGAATTAGAATTTGTGGATCATACCGACAGAGATAGTGTCTGTATCAATAGTTTCTTCAGAAGGAATGAAGTTATTGTTGTCTGTATATTCCTTACTGGAGTACACAACATAGGCTTGGGTACGCTTGCTGAAGCTATGGAATCCACCAACACCCCATCCAGTTTGCTCTCTGTCATCATCACCACCATTATTTTCATGATGACCGTAAGTGGCTTTCAAAGCATTGTTACCCATGGTGTATGTTGCACTGACTGCCCATGTCTCGCCATCAGTACAAGGAGAGCCGATGTCACATGAATTGTGTCCACTTGGTGCAGAGTAATCATTAACATTCAATACTATTGCGCCATCACTCATGTCTTCATATATGGCTGCAATCTTCAGGTTATTCATAGTATAAGATGCACTAAGCCCCCACCACGTTGGATCATCACCAGAGGCATTGGCAGTCTGGTAACTAGCACCAAGATAGAGTCCGTTTGCACTGTAGATCAGGCCCGCAGAAATAGTGTCAGCCAGACCGTCGTTGCCACCTGAGCCTTCGCCAGGAACGATAGCAACCGCAGCTGTCAGACCATTCATGGACGGGCTGACATACGCGATAGCATTTGAAACAGAGCCTTGGTTAGAGATGTTAGCCAAGCTTGAGGTATCAGCAGCAGTATCGCCCATGTTCTCAATGCCTGAACCCATCATCGCCACCTTGTATGGAGTATATTGACGACCGACAGTAAAGGTACCCCAGTCACCGGCCAAGCCGAGGTAGGATTGACGAGTGCTCGAGGCCCATGCACCGCCGTCAGCAAAATCATAACCGGATTCTGCCAACCAGATCGCTTTCATGCCGTTGCCGAGGTCTTCGCTACCCTTGAAACCGATGCGACTACCGCGACTGTTAACTTCCCACTGGTCCTTCATGTTCGAACTGATGTCATACCAAAAAGGTGAGCTCACATCCATATCGACTGAGTCAATAGAGACATGAACCTGACCATAGATAGTGACTCCAGCATTTGCTGCTGGTGCAGCGATTGCTGCTGCAACTGCTGCAGCGAGAATTGCTTTTTTCATGAGATATCCCCTGTGATTCTCAAAGTTAAGTTGTAAGTATTAACACAAACAGAAAAGCCTGTATCAATATGACAAGGTTAAACGGCATTTCCAGTTAATGCAATAAAAACACACTGCTTAATTGTTGCAATTTTACCACATCAACCCGTCAGAATTTTACTTCCACGTAGAAGATTACCCATGATTACTCAATGACCGCTTCTGGCCGCAAGCAGTCATTCAGGACAATTCATTTGTATCTGCCAATAACTTGGCACTATCACCCGCTATTTACGCCACCAGTCTACGGAGAGCGATAGACTCGTTGGTGTAATAGCCATGTTTCACTCTCGGATTCCCACCTAACAGCAATGAAAGTTTATGAGCAATATAGGTATTCTCTGGATATTTCCGGAAGCTATCAGAATCTACTCAATGTTCTGAATCTGCTCACGCATCTGCTCTATCAGAACCTTAAGCTCAACAGCAACTGCGGTCATCTCCTTGTCGGATGATTTTGAAGCCAGGGTGTTTGCCTCGCGGTTGAGTTCTTGCATGAGAAAATCGAGACGACGCCCGATTGGTTTACCCGTGGTAAGTACGCGGTCAATTTCATCGAGATGTGTCAGCAGACGATCCATCTCCTCGTCGACATCCAGCTTCTGTGCCGCAATGACAATCTCCTGTTCTACGCGTTCGCTATCTACCTCTTCCATGATCTCTGCAAGCCTGTCATGCAATTTTGTACGCAACGCCTCAATCACCACCGGCATGCGCTCGCGTGCCAGTTGAACCTGCTGACGACAGCCAGCAGTGCGCTCGGTGATCATCTGCGCAAGCTTTCCACCCTCACGTTCACGCGTCTCTACCAGCTGCGTCAATGTCTCGTCCAGCAGTGACATGACCTCCTGTTGTAACTGCTCGGGATCACGACTTGGTGGCACAACAACACCCGGCCAACGCAGGATATCGATTGAAGTGGGCGACTTGCTATCGGAAATGTGGATCGAGATCTGGTGCAGGGCCTTCTTCATCTGAACGAGTAACTCCTCGTTGAGATTGATGCCTTGCGCATTACTCTCGGACGCCTTGAAACGCAGTATCGCTTCAATTTTTCCACGGTTGAGTCTTTTATTGACCTGTTCACGCACACTGGTTTCGAACGCACGCAGTTCATCCGGCATTCGAATGAAGAGTTCGAGATAGCGATGGTTAACAGAGCGAATCTCCCACACCAGTTCACCGGCATCGGCCTGTCTCTCACCCCTGGCGAAAGCTGTCATACTCTTAGTCATGCGAGAGGAACTCCTTATTGTGTTTTCGCCTGATTCTAATTGGCGTTTTGTCTCACCTATGATAGTTTGACCCGCAACAAGTTTCAGCAACTAATTGAATAAGGATTCAGACATGACAAGACCCAGCAGCCGCAACCCGGACGAGATGCGCCATATCAGCTTCGAACGCAACTTCACCATGCATGCAGAAGGCTCTGTGCTGGTCTCCTTCGGTGACACCCGGGTGCTGTGTAATGCGACAGTCGAATCACGTGTTCCACGCTGGATGAAAGCACAGGATAAAAAAGGCGGATGGGTGACTGCCGAATACGGCATGCTGCCGCGTTCAACCAACATGCGTATGGGGCGTGAGGCCGCTCGTGGCAAGCAAGGCGGCCGTACCATGGAGATCCAGCGATTGATCGGACGCTCTCTGCGCGCAGCAGTTGATCTTGAAAAACTCGATGGCTTCACCATTACGGTCGATTGTGATGTCATACAGGCTGATGGCGGCACCCGTACTGCCTCGATTTCCGGTGGGTGGGTTGCCCTGCATGATGCGATCCAGTCACTAATCGTCGATGGCCGAATTAATGCCGACCCCATGCTCGACCCTGTCGCATCAGTTTCGGTTGGTATATTTGATGGCACACCGGTACTCGACCTGGATTATGCAGAGGATTCCAATGCCGAAACCGATATGAATGTCGTCACCAACAGTAAGCAGGGATTGATCGAGATTCAGGGCACTGCTGAAGCCGCACCGTTCAGTGACACGGAACTGCAGGCGATGATGCAGTTGGCGCACAAGGGAATTGGTGAAATCCTCGAGGCGCAGGCAAACGCAATTGGTGATTGATATTGCGTGTAGTGGGTTCTGATGGACCCCGGGCAAAGCCCGGGGCTCCTGCACTTGCTAACCTTTACGCAGGCGCCGCTTGCGTGCCAGGGTTGTTACCACACCTGACAGGGAATAAAGAAGGAAAAGCAGAAACAGGACGGTTGCCGGCTGTACCAGCACCACGGCAATACCAAAAGCGATCGCTGCGAGCACCATAAAAGGAATCCTGCCACGCATGTTGATCTCCTTGAAGCTGTAGTAACGCAGCCTGGTGACCATCGCGATGCCTGCAAAAATTGTCAGAATTGCAGAAACAATCGACACATCTGCCGGGCTGACTTCGTAGTGCTCCATCATCCATACCCAACCGGCCGTAACTGCCGCAGCAGAGGGGCTTGGCAGACCAATGAACCAGCTTTTATCTGTGCTGCCGGCCTGAGTGTTGAATCGTGCCAGGCGCAGTGCTGCCGCGGCGACATAAACAAAAGCGGCAAACCAGCCAAACTTGCCGAGTGGCTGCAACGCCCACAGGTAGACCACCAGTCCGGGAGCAAGACCAAAGGCGATCATGTCCGAAAGCGAGTCATACTCGGCACCAAAGTCTGTCTGGGTGTGCGTCATACGTGCAACCCGTCCATCGAGCCCATCAAGAATCATGGCAGCAAATATTGCCACTGCTGCATGTTCAAAGCGTCCGTCTACGGCTGACAATATTGCATAGAAGCCGCTGAACAGGGCTGCAGTTGTAAACAGGTTGGGCAGCAGGTAGATGCCGCGTCCCGGGTTTGGATGTGGGTCTTGTTCGTTCATAGGCTGAGTATATCCGCTTCCTTTGCGTAAGACATCCGGTAATCATTCCTTCATAAAAAGAAAACGCCGGTCATTGACCGGCGTTTTTGCATGCATCAGATAAAGTCGATCAGTTGACTGACTTGTCTACGATCTTCTGAATCCATGGCATCATGCTGCGCAGCTGCGCACCAACCTGCTCGATCTCGTGCGCTGCGTTGTTACGACGCATGGCAGTCATCTCAGGGTAGTTTGACTGACCCTCGAGGATGAACTTCTTGGCGTAAACACCATTCTGAATATCCTTGAGTGCTTCACGCATGGCCCAACGGCTCTCTTCGTTGATGACCTTGGGACCAGTCACATACTCACCATACTCGGCATTGTTGGAGATGGAGTAGTTCATGTTGGCAATGCCGCCCTCGTACATCAGGTCGACGATCAGCTTGAGCTCGTGCAGACACTCGAAGTAGGCCATTTCAGGCGCGTAGCCAGCTTCAGTCAGTGTTTCAAAACCCATCTTGACGAGTTCAACAGCACCACCACAGAGAACAGCCTGCTCACCAAAGAGGTCAGTCTCGGTCTCGTCCTTGAAGCTGGTTTCGATGATACCAGTACGACCACCGCCGATTGCAGTAGCGTATGAGAGTGCGACATTCTTGGCATTACCTGAAGCATCCTGTGCAATTGCGACCAGGTCTGGAATACCACCGCCCTTGACGTACTCTGAACGAACAGTGTGGCCAGGCGCTTTAGGCGCAACCATGATGACATCGATATCTTCACGTGGCACAACCTGGTTGTAGTGAACCGCGAAACCGTGTGCGAAAGCGAGTGTTGCGCCCTGCTTCAGGTTAGGTTCAATCTGGTCACGATAGAGCTGTGACTGGAATTCATCAGGAGTCAGCACCATAACCAGGTCAGAAGCTGCAACTGCATCTTCTACAGAAGCGACTGGCAGGCCTGCTTTCTCTGCCTTGGCCGCGGAAGCCGAGCCCGGACGCAATGCAACGGTAACGTCGACGCCGGAATCTTTCAGGTTGTTCGCATGAGCGTGTCCCTGCGAACCATAACCGAGAATTGCAACCTTCATGCCCTTGATAATGGAGAGGTCACAATCTTTATCGTAATAAATGTTAACTGCCATCTGTCTGCCTTAACCTTGTAGTGTTTTCTAAAATTGTAAATCAGAGCGTGAGTGCTTTTGGTCCGCGCGAAATGCCACTTGCACCCGTACGTACCACTTCAATAATCAGCTCTTCCGGAATTGCGCGTACGAATGAGTCCAGCTTGGACGAATCACCCGTCATCTCGACAACATAACTGGTGTCTGTGACATCAATAATCTTGCCGCGAAAAATATCACTGAGACGCTTGATCTCCTCACGCATGCCCATTTCGGCACGCACCTTGATCATCATCATCTCGCGTTCGATGTGAATGCCTTCAGAGAGATCAACCAGCTTGACCACGTCAACCAGCTTGTTGAGCTGCTTGGTGATCTGCTCGATAACGCGCTCGTCACCGATAGTCACCAGTGTCATACGTGACAGGGTCTGATCCTCTGTCGGTGCAACACTGAGAGACTCGATGTTATAGCCGCGTGCGGTAAAAAGACCGGCAACGCGTGAAAGTGCACCAGCCTCGTTTTCCATCAGGATAGAAATTATGTGTCTCATCAGGCCAGCTCCCTCTCGGTTGCCTGTTGTGGCGACAGGTGCATCTGGTGATGCCCCTTGCCCGCCTCAATCATCGGGTAAACATTTTCCGATGGATCAACAACAACATCAATGAAAACCAGTTCATCCTTGCGGCTAAACGCCTCTTCGAAGCCTGCGGCAAGTTCGCCCGGCTTGTCGATACGCATACCGACATGGCCAAAACTCTCTGCGAGTTCGACGAAATCAGGTAGTGCATCAACATAGGAGTGGGAGTAACGACCCTCGTAGAACATCTCCTGCCACTGGCGAACCATGCCCATGTAGCCGTTGTTCAGCAGGATGATCTTGAGCGGCAAATTGTACTGCTTACAGGTTGCCAGCTCCTGGATACACATGAGGATACTAGCCTCGCCGGTAATACAGGCAACAGTCGCATCTGGATGCGCCATCTGTACACCGATTGCTGCAGGCAGGCCAAAGCCCATGGTGCCGAGGCCACCTGAATTGACCCAGCGACGTGGCTTGTCAAATGGATAATACTGGGCTGCGAACATCTGGTGCTGTCCGACATCGGAAGTCAGGTAGAGACCGCCGTCAGTTACCTTGTGAAGGGTATCTACTGCAAATTGCGGTTTGATGACCTCGTCGCTCTTCGGATATTCAAGACACTTGACTGCACGCCAGCTTTCAATCTGCTTCCACCATGCGTCCAGCGCATCAGCATCAGCCAGTATTTCTCTCTCAGTGAGAATACGCAGCATGTCATTCAGGACACTCTTGACCTGCCCGACAATTGGAATATCGATGCGAACATTTTTTGAGATGGATGCAGGATCGACATCAATATGAATGATTTTCGCATGCGGACAGAATTCGGCAATCTTGCCGGTAACACGATCATCGAAACGCGCGCCAATGGCTACCAGCACGTCTGTCTCGTGCATCGCCATGTTCGCCTCGTAGGTACCGTGCATGCCGAGCATACCGATATTTTGGTTGTCGGTACCCGGATAGGCACCCAGACCCATCAGGGTATTGGTGATCGGGAAACCGGTTTTCTGAACAAGTTCTGTCAACTCGGCGCTCGCGTCACCGATGACAACACCACCGCCAGAATAAATTACCGGGCGCTTGGCACCCATCATCAGCTCGACAGCCTTCTTGATCTGTCCCAGATGGCCCTTCTCTACCGGGCTGTAGGAGCGCATTTTGACCTTTGATGGGTACTCGTAGGGCACCTTGATATTGGGATCAGTGACATCCTTGGGGATATCGACCACAACCGGGCCCGGGCGTCCTGTATTGGCAATGTGGAACGCCTTTTTCATTGTCTCGGCAAGATCCTCGACACGCTTGACGAGAAAATTATGCTTCACGCATGGACGTGTAATACCAATGGTATCAACTTCCTGGAAAGCATCCGAACCAATCAACGGCGATGGCACCTGTCCGGTAATGACGACCATTGGAATTGAGTCGAGATGTGCGGTTGCGATGCCTGTGACAGCATTGGTCGCTCCCGGTCCTGACGTGACCAGCACGACGCCAGGCTTACCTGTTGCACGTGCATAACCGTCAGCAGCATGGGTTGCACCCTGTTCGTGACGTACCAGCACATGACGCACGTCCTCCTGCTGGAAAATGGCATCGTAAATATGCAGTACGGACCCGCCAGGGTAACCGAAAACATGCTCAACACCTTCGTCTTTCAATGATTGAACGACGATCTGGGCTCCGCTGAGTTCCACTATGTCTGACCCTCCACAAAAATAGCCCCACCTCGCTCAGGTAAGGCTCATAGTCAGTATAAGAAAGTAAACAGGGGAAAGTACTGCCAAACTCACTTTGCGTCAAGGTTTTTCAGACATTTTTACGTTAAATTCACAGCATTTACCGGGTTTTATGTCGCCAAACCTTCTCCTTAAGGTTGAATATCGTTTAGACTATTAGAACAAGATGTGGAATCATAGACGGAATTACTATCCGGGGGCCGCCAATTGCGCCATTTTCGTTTATTACTGGGCATTGTGATCATGCTGCTTATTACAGTTGCTGATTTAAATGCCGCAATTTATAAATGGATCGACGAGAATGGCAACATTGTCTACTCCGGAACTCGCCCACCCAGTGGCAATAAATCACTCAACTCTCCATCGTTGCCACCGACACCCAGACCAATAGCCACGACAACCCTGCCTTTTTCTACAAGCGCTAAAAAACAGTCGGCCGCTGCCAAACAGGATAAAACCGTCAAAAAAGAGAAGAGTGCACTAGAAGTAGCGTGTGAAAGACTTCGTAATAACCTGACGGTAATGAACTCTTCAGACAAAATTTATGAAAAAGATTCACAGGGAGTGCGCAAGTTTCTTACCGCAACTGAACGCAAAGAGAGAATCAGGAGCACCGAAAGAAGGATAAGGGAAGAGTGCCCCCTAATCAGCCAGACGGACTCTTATGCCGGCTCGAGGTGACGCACCAGCAGTTGCAGGCTCTCTCGTCCCATGTAGTGATTGATATCGAGCTGATATAGGACCCGCACACTCGCACCGGCAACATCACCAATCTCCTCAGCCTGTCCAAATGCAATCGCATCGATTGTGTCGCCATTCGAATCCTGTGGTGCAAGGACGAGCTTAAGATGATTGTCTCCCACGACTCTTTGACTAACAACGATGAACTCATCATCAAAACCCGGTTCAGGGAACTGCTGCCCCCAGGGTGAAGCAAACTTCAGCTGCTGCGCCACCCCAACATCCAGCCATTCAGAGGGAACACTGCCATCCGAGTAGTGGCGGTTCTGCAGCGTCGTATCATCTATCACTGCAGCAACCTGTTTCCGGAAGAGCTCGCTGAAGCGCTCAAAATTCCTCTGCGGAAGTGTCAGGCCTGCAGCCATCGCATGACCACCGAATTTTTCGATCAGCCCTGGCACCTGTTTACTCACTGCATCGAGCACATCCCGGATGTGCAGCCCCGTAATCGAGCGTGCCGACCCTTTCAGATTACCTTCACCATCCGAGGCAAACGCTATGACTGGGCGGTGCCACTGCTCCTTGATGCGCGATGCAAGGATACCGATGACACCCTGGTGCCACTGCTCCTGGTACAGGGTCAATGCAACCGGCATGTTTTCACTTGCAGCATCCAGGTGCAGGCCCTCCAGCATCTCCTGCGCCTGCTGTTTCATTTCACCTTCAATCTCGCGACGTTGCCTGTTGAGATCATCCAGCTGACCGGCAAGCTCATCCGCCTTCAGGCTATCCGTCGCCAGCAGGCATTCGATGCCGACTGACATATCCTCGAGACGACCGGCCGCGTTCAGACGAGGGCCCAGCGCAAAGCCGAGATCGGAACTGACCAGTTGCGCAGGGACGCGCTTGGAAACACGGCACAGGGCTTCAATGCCGGGACGCGTCTTTCCGGCACGCATACGTCTCAGCCCCTGCTCCACCATAATCCTGTTATTGCGTGTCAGCGGTACAACATCTGCAACAGTACCGAGTGCAACAAGATCAAGCCAGTCACCCATGCGTGGCTGTTCAACTGCGGTTTTCTCAAACCAGCCCGCGTCTGCAAGCTGTTTAACAAAAGCCGTCATGACATAAAAGATCACGCCAACACCGGCGAGCGATTTGTCTGGAAAGCACTCTCCCGGCGAATTAGGATTGACGATGACATCGGCATCCGGCAACTCGTCTCCCGGCAGGTGATGATCAGTCACAAGAACATGCACGCCGGCTGCCTTTGCCGCGACGACACCCTCAATACTTGAGATGCCGTTATCAACGGTAATGATCAGGTCAGGGGACGACTCCAGCGCGACGCCGACAATACCGGGAGTCAGGCCATAACCGAAAGCGAAACGGTTTGGTACCAGGTAATCAACATTCGCACCCAGTTTTCGCAACAGGGAGACAGCCAGTGCTGTGCTGGTTGCACCATCTGCATCAAAGTCTCCAATCACGAGGATATTCCAGCTGCTGTCGAGAGCCTGCTCCAGCAAGCCTGCAGCCGCATCGACCTGGCCGAGGGATGAGACAGGAAGTAGTCCAGACAGATCCAGTTCAAGCTCCTCACTGCAACTGATACCGCGATTTGCGAATACACGCGCCAGTAACGGATGCAGATCACCACTGAAATCGACTGTCCCGGTCGCCTGGCGGCGAACAATCTCGCAAGCATTCACTTTGATTCTCTCTCCGTTTCAGGTTTTTCATGCTGCTGCGTCTCATCTGCATGATGCTCACAGCAGGTTGCCGCCTCGGGGCTTCCCGGGACAGGATCAACTCCGCCCTCATGCCACGGGTGGCAACGTCCGATACGTCTCAGCCCCATCCAGCCCCCTTTCAGCACACCATGAATTTCAATTGCCTGGATCATGTAGGAAGAACAGGTTGGATAATAGCGACAGCTACTTCCAAGCACAGGGCTCAGCAGCAGCTGGTAACCACGCACCAGCTTGAGCAGCAACCACTTCATGAACGCACCCGTTTGCACTCTCCGCAACGCCCGAGTATCTCGACAATCTCGTCATCCATGTCGAAACCAGCCTTGTCTGCAGCCTTGCACAGGCTGGTGTGAATGGCGCCGTCCTCCATCTCCCTGACCCTGCCGCAATCGGAACAGATCAGGAACTGCCCCTGGTGTTCATCGTGAGGGTGGTTACAGGCCAGGTAGGCTTGCAATGATGCGAGGCGGTGAACCAGGCCCTGCTCCTGCAAAAAATCGAGGGCACGATAGACCGTTGGAGGGGCAGCATTCGGGCGTTCCTGTTGCAGCTTCTGCAAAATTTCATAAGCGCCAACCGGCTTACCTGATGCAGCAATGATAGAGAGCACCTCGAGGCGCTGCGGCGTCAGACGCACCTCACGTGTTTCGCATAAACTTGCGGCATACTCGAGAAACTCCGCGAGCTTTTTGCTGTTCATACACGCCTCACTTTACGTCGATGCAGCATGGCTGCAAGTGCGGAGACAAGATAGATTATTGCTGCAACCAGGATCATGGTTGCCCCTGACGGTAAATCATATGCGTAAGAGACTGCCATACCACTACTGGTGACAAGGAAGCCAATCAGAACCGCCAGCAACATCATTGCCGAAAGCGTTTTCGTATAGTGTCCTGCCACAGCCGCCGGCAGTGTCAACAAGGCGATGACAAGGATCAGGCCAACGACCTGTATCAGCAGTACCACGGTCAGCGCGACCATCGCCAGTAACAGCAGGTAAACCAGCGTGACAGGCAATCCACGCAGGCGTGCGAACTCCTCATCGAAGATGACCGCGTTAAACTGATTATGGAACAGCACCACCATCAGCACCAGGAAAACATCCAGCACTATCATCAATTGCAGATGCTCACCCGAGACCATGAGGATATTGCCGAACAGGTAGCTGAACAGATCCAGCTGGTAACCGGGCGTAGCTGAAATGAACAGAATACCCACCGCCATACCGATCGCCCACAGGGCACCTATTACCGTATCCTCGCGCTCTTTCCATACAAGGCTGACACCGCCGATGATAACGGCAGCGATCAAGGCGGCAACAATCGCCCCTCCATATGGTGCATATCCAAAAAAAAGTGCGGCACCCATACCGCCAAGTACAGCGTGAGCAATACCTCCGGCGACAAAGCTTATGCGCCGGACAACCACGTATGTACCAACCAGGCCACAGCCAATGGCAGCCAGAACACCGGCAATCAGGGCTCGCTGTAGAAAGTCATACTGGAAAAGTGCGTCAATAAAATTCATTTGTCTTACAGGTTATCCGGGCTAGTGTGAATGTGCGATATGATGAACATTCTCACCGTAGAGGTGGGTGATAGCCTCGCTTGTCAACGCCTCAGTCTGGTGGCAGACAAGTGTCTGATTGAGACAGGCAACGCGATTGACATAACCGGATATAAAAGCGATGTCGTGTGACACCACGACCACCGTCATACGCTTGTTAAGAAGCTTGAGCAGATCGAAAATTTCATTTTCAACTCGCATATCGATATTGGCGGTGGGTTCATCCAGGAGCAGTATCTGTGGATCGCCAACCAGCGCACGAGCAATCAGCACACGCTGCAATTCACCGCCGGAAAGTGACCCAACTGGACGTGTGGCAAGACGGCTGATTTCAGTCTCTTTCAAGGCACGCACGACAGCCTCGCGGTCATCTCGTCGGTAGCGCCCGGTAAATCCCTTCAGGCGTCCCATCAACACTACCTGCTCGACCGTGATGGGAAAATCACGGGCAAATGCCGGGTATTGTGGTACGTATCCAATTGCAGAGCGTGCCTGTCGCGGTGTTTTTCCCAATACCTTGACCTTGCCAATACCAGGCTCAATAAGACCGGCAATGAGCCTGACAAGAGTGCTTTTGCCACCACCATTGGGACCGACCAGGCCGATAAACTCCCCTGCCTCAATACTCAACGAAACATCACGCAACACTGGTATCTCACCAAATGAGAAGCTGACATTGTCAATTTCAATCACGCTTGCGCTCATTCCAGCACCTGCATGGCATCGAGAAAATCGTTCAGCGATTGCACAAGATCATCGGACAAGGGATCAACGACCACCAGTTTTGCATCGATTGCATCGGCTATCACCGCGGCAATACGCTGATCGAATTGCGGCTGCACAAATATTTTGCCAATGCCTTTTTGCCCGGCCATTTCAATCAGCTCTGCAAGACGCCTTGGACCCGGCTCCTTGCCATCCATCTCAATGACAACCTGCACCAGTCCATACTCACTTGCGAGATAGCCCCAGGCAGGATGAAAGACAAGAAAGTATGGTGACTCGATGACAGGCAGCACCTCGACAGCGCGTCGGTCAACCTGCCTGAAACGCTGCTGTGCCGCCTGTAAATTGCCTTGGTAATAGTCAGCACCATGCGGATCATTTGCCGTCAACTCTTCTGCTATCAGGGCAAGAATCACATCGATGTTTGCCGGTGATGTCCAGACGTGAGGATCACCACCCTCATGCCCGTGTCCGTGCCCGTGCCCGTGCCCGTGCCCGTGCGGATGGGATTCGTGTTGATCAGAATCAGTACCGTCTTCAGCATCGACAGGCAGATTTTGGCGCAAATCGATGATCTTCATGCGCGGATTCAGCGCACGAATCTTTCCCATCCAGACTTTCTCGAAAGGCAGGCCGCTGGTGAAATAGAGATCAGCCTCACCAAGGCGCTGTAACTGTGAAGGTTGCGGATCGTAAGTAACCGGGTCATGACCAGCAGTTACCAGCGCCTCAACACTGACCCGCTCTCCACCAACCAGCGAGACAAGCGAGGCAATTGGCAATACGCTTGTGAAAAGCTTCAAAGATGCGGCACTCAGAGGTGCTGAGAGCAACAACAGCAACAGTGCAAGCGTGATACGATTCTTTTTCATTAACAGGGGGAAGCGAATAATATTGTTACAATATAACATAACTCTATTCCCTCCGTCCGATACCCTCAAATTTTGATGAAACCATGAACAAAGGCTCCCTGTTACTTCACCCGCTCAAAACCGGTTTGATGCCTGACCTGGAAACGCTGCAAGCAACACTACACAGTATCGGTTTCACAGGCGATGCGATAAACGAGCGGAGCTGGATGGTTGGCGAACAATTTCTGCAACTATTGACCTTCATGGGCTGCTCCCCGCATATCCGTCTTGAGCCTGACTCTGAAGATGACCATGATTTCTGCCATATTTCGCTGCGCCTGGCAGATACACCACAACTACTCTACAGCGAGCATTCACGTCCCTGTCGTTGTAACAATTGCGCTAAACCAGTGGTAAAAAGCTGGGAAGCATTCGACTCAAATGCAGGAAGCTGGAGTTGCGGCCATTGCAATACCCCGCACCAGCGTCTTGAAGAGCTACGCTGGCGAAACGACTCCGGTGTTGCGGTCTGTTTTATCGAAATTCACTCGATCTATCCTGGTGAAGCCCAGCCTGTCGACTCACTGATGAAACAACTCGAGAAAGTCACCAACAGTGACTGGCGTTATTTCTACCTGCATGGCCAGAATTAAGAGACCGGCAACTGAGTGAGAATTTTGTTCTGAAAGAGTCAGTCAGGAATCGATTCATTGAGCTTGAATGGCAGAACCACGTCAACAGACACCGGCAGATGATCCGATAACGGAAAATCGATGACATGCGGTGTGTCAGTATCGAGTGAGTCAGACAGAAAAATGTGGTCAATTTTTCGCACCGGTTGCCACGATGGATATGTCGGTGCACCGCAGGTCGCATCCTTGAGACCGTTCTTCGCCATAAAATCGACCAGGCTTCCGGAATCAGTGGGGCAGTTCAGGTCTCCCATCACGGCAATATGTTTGCGTGATGCAATCAGGTCAGAAACAAAGGACAACTGGCGCAGACGACCATGCCTGCTCAGTGCAAGATGCAGGAAAACGACAGAGAACTGCTCATCGCCTTCACCATAGTCAACGAGTATCGCGCCTCTTCCCGGCAGTCCCGGGAGACTGTAGGTATGTGTCTCCATCGGTCGGATGCGGCTCAGGAATCCGTTACTGTATTGCGCTAACGGACCAACATTCCGATTGACCTGCTTGTTCCAGTAAGGGAAGTCGGCACGGTGTGCAAGATAGGCAGTCTGGTCGAGAAACGAGGATCGCAGGCTGCCCGCATCGACCTCCTGCAAACCAACAATATCAAAATCAACAACCAGCTTTGAGATCAGGTCGAGATTTTCCTGCTTTTCAGGATGAGGAAAGAAATGCTTCCAGCCCTTGGTGATGTATTCCCGCGGGCTGGCAGTCTGAAGGCCACTCTGAATATTGTAGCTCAGCAGCCGGATACGCTGTTCTCCGGCTGCTGGCATTTTCTTTGCGGCCTTCTCGGACATACCCTGGTTTATTTCGCCATGGCCGCACGTTCAGCACGTATCTTGCTGACAAGGTAATCAGCGATTGTGAACTTCTGAGCCCAGGAATAGGCCTGCTCTACCTTGTATTGGCCATCGACGATAAGTGCCGGAACACCTGTGATCTGGTACTGCTTGGCGTACTTGACTGCTTCCTGCATTTTCAGATTCACAACAAAAGAATCCATCATGTCGTGATAGGCATTCAGATCAACGCCATGGGATGCGAGAAACTGGTCCATCGTCTCCTGCGTATTGAGGCGCTGTTTTCTGTCATGCATCGCACTCATAATTACATCATGCAGTTCCGGTTTCCCCATCTGCTCCAGGGCGAAGAAAGTCTTGGCATGCATTTGTACATTGGGTCGATTAAAGGTCGCCGGGTAGCGGACAAATTCGACGTCATCAGCCTTGGTCTTCAACCACTCTTTTACGGCAGGCTCAAAAGCATAACAATGGGGGCAGGCGTACCAGAAAAACTCGATAACCTGGATTTTTTCCTTGCCCGAAGAGTCCATACCGATGACCGAGTAGTTAACCCCTTCAACAGGCTGTGCAGCCATTGCTACAGGTGAAATCAGCAAAAGAAAAGCAATTAGTATTTTTTTCATTGAATTGTCGCCCAACTAAATTAAATTAAAAAATCATGTCTGTTAAGACACGAGCGCAGTACATCAGTTCCATATATAGGCATGCGTTCATGTCTCAAGCCAGAAAGTTACTGGCCCATCATTAACCAGCGAAACCTGCATATCTGCACCAAAGCGACCACATCCGATGTCGCCACTGTAATCTGTTCTGACCCTGCCAACAAGATACTCAAACAGCCGTTGTGCATCCTGTGGCGGTGCACCCTTGCTAAATCCCGGGCGCATACCCTTGTGCGTTTCTGCAGCAAGTGTAAATTGGGGGACCAGCAGAATTCCACCCTGTGTGTCATTAACACTGAGATTCATCTTACCATCTGAATCATTGAAAATGCGGTAATTACACAGGCGATGTGCGAGCTTGTCGGCACTCTGTTCCGTATCATCCCGAGTCACTCCGACAAGCACCAGCATGCCGGTGCCAATTTCAGCAATACGTTCAGCATCAACATCGACAGATGCACCGGTTACTCTCTGCACCAGGCCGATCATACCAAACGACCTGCCATCAACACATTAATCAAGCGGCTAGAGTCCATTTCACACCAATCTACATCGTGTAGGAATTTTCCTACACTATTTTCAGAAAAAGGCCATATTGCCAGTTCAGCAGACACACTATAGTTAAACCATCACCAAACGAGATGGAATTCAGTCTACTCGTGGATAAGGAAGTCTACAGTAGTCAGGAACTGGATGTCATTACATGGAAGATCCCTTTGTCACCACCAATTTGACGTGGTGATAGAGCCCCGATGGACCGGGGCTCGTCTTTTTCCGGAGCCTCTGAAGCAGGGGCTCCATTGGTGTATTATCATGCGCCATGAACAGAGAGAAACGCACGCAGATTTTTGAGCGCCTTCGAGCTGAAAATCCAAATCCTACGACCGAACTGCACTTTGAAACAGCCTTTGAACTGTTAGTTGCCGTGGTTCTCTCCGCCCAGGCAACCGACAAGGGCGTCAATAAGGCGACTGCCAAGCTTTATCCCGTAGCAAATACACCAGAGAAAATACTGGCGCTTGGCGAAGATGGACTGAAAGAGAAAATCAGGACGATCGGCCTTTTCAACAGCAAGGCCGCCAATATCATCAAGAGCTGCGCCATTCTGATTGACCAACACGACAGCCAGGTACCATCTGAAAGAAAAGCGCTCGAAGCCCTGCCGGGTGTCGGCAGAAAAACTGCCAATGTCATTCTCAACACCTGGTTCAAACAGCCTACCATGGCAGTTGATACGCATATCTTCCGCGTCTCCAATCGCACAGGCATCGCTCCCGGCAAGAACGTTGTCGAGGTGGAAAAGCGGCTGCTGCGCTTGATTCCGGAAGAATTTCTGATGGATGCCCACCACTGGCTGATCCTGCATGGCCGCTATACATGCATCGCACGCAAACCACGCTGCGGATCCTGTGTGATCGAGGATCTGTGTGAGTTCAAAAAGAAACAAAGCTAATCGCTGGTCGCTGGCCGTTGAAAGACGAACAATGATGTACAAAACCGGAATCTGCGTAATAATGCACTGATACCAAGCAATCAATATCTGGACAGAACTAACGTGTACCACAAAGCACCATTCCCCGATAATCAACCGGTTCGCACCGGCATCTTGCTGGTCAACCTGGGAACACCAGACTCAGCCTCTGTCAGTGACGTGCGCCGCTACCTTGATGAATTCCTCAGCGATCCACGCGTGGTCGAGGTCCCTCGCCTGCTGTGGTTTCTGATTCTGCACCTGGTGATTCTGCGTATCCGTCCAGGCCGTTCGGCCAAGGCTTACCAGAGTGTCTGGAGTGATGAGGGATCACCCCTGCTGGCCATCTCCCGTCGCCAGGCCGACAAGCTTCAACAACAACTCGACCCTGAGAAGTCGTCAACTGTGGTTGCGCTGGGTATGCGCTATGGAAATCCATCGATTGCCGATGCCCTGGATGAATTGAAAAAACAGAATGCACGACGCATCCTGGTACTACCGCTCTACCCGCAGTACTCGGCGAGTACGGTTGCTTCCGTTTTTGATGCCGTAACTGACGAGTTACAGACATGGCGCTGGATTCCTGAATGCCGTTTTATCAATAACTATCCCGAACACCCTGATTACATCGAGGCATTGGCAGAATCAGTAAGACAACACAGGGAGCAGCATGGGTCGGCTGACAAGCTGCTGCTCTCTTTCCACGGTATTCCGCAGGAGTATGTCGACAAGGGCGACCCCTATGCTGATGAGTGCAGGCAGACTGCTGAGAAACTGGCGCAGGCGCTCAATCTGGACAACTCCGACTGGCTGCAAACCTTCCAGTCACGCGTTGGTAACAAGCCCTGGTTACAGCCCTACACGGATGCGACCATGAAATCACTCGCAGCAGAGGGAGTCAAAAGCGTGCAGGTGATCTGCCCCGGCTTCTCTGTCGACTGCCTCGAAACCATCGAGGAGATTGATGATGAGAACCGCCACTACTTTCTGGACAACGGCGGTGAACGTTTTGAATACATCCCGGCCCTGAATGATTCTGACGACCATATCGCCATGATGTCGTCACTGATTGCTCAGCATACAAACGGGTGGGACTGATATGTCTGACACGCCTCATCCGACAAACATCGTCATGCACCAGGCCTCACATCGTCTCGAAATCGAATTTGATGACGGCAGCAGCTTCGAATATCCGGCTGAATTCCTGCGCGTCTACTCTCCATCTGCGGAAGTACGCGGACACTGGGGCCAGGGCGCCAAGCTGCAGCTCGACAAACAAGATGTCAATATTGAAAATATCCTTCCGGTTGGACAATACGCAATCAAAATAGTCTACGACGACGGTCATGACTCGGGCCTCTACGACTGGGCCTACCTGCATGACCTCGGCCGCAAGCAGGCGCTCTACTGGAACGAATATCTCGAAAAACTGCGTGAAGCCGGACATACGCGCACCCCGTCAAAACTGGAATCCGATGGCTGAACTTGAGCGCCAACGTGATATTTTCACCGTCAGCCGCCTCAATATGGAAGTGCGTTCGGCACTGGAAGGCAGTTTCCCGCTGCTATGGATTAGCGGTGAAATCAGCAATCTTGCCATGCCACGTTCCGGCCACATCTATTTTTCACTGAAAGATTCGCAGGCACAGGTTCGCGCGGCCCTGTTCAGAAACAAACGCAACTATCTGCGATTTGCTCCCGAAAATGGCATGCAAGTGATCGTCCGTGCCCGCGTCACCCTGTATGAACCACGCGGTGACTACCAGCTGATTATCGAACAGATGGAGATGGCCGGTGAAGGTGCGCTGCGCCAACAGGTCGAGCAGCTCAGGCAGAAACTCGATGCCGAGGGCCTGTTCGATGCTGCAGCAAAGCAGGAGATTCCACCCTTCCCAGCCAGTGTCGGCGTCATGACATCTGCTTCAGGTGCGGCTCTGCATGATGTTATCAGCGTCATGCAGAGACGCAGCCCGATGACCCGTCTTATCATCTACCCTGTCACGGTACAGGGTGCAGAGGCAGCTGCAGAGATGACACGCATGGTGCAGCTGATCGGAAAACGTAACGAATGTAATTTACTCATCGTGACACGCGGCGGCGGTTCGTTTGAGGACCTGATGCCATTCAACGACGAGCAGCTGGTACGAAGTATCGGGCAACTGCCAATGCCGGTCATATCAGCAGTCGGGCACGAGGTCGATACCAGTCTGTGCGACTATGTTGCAGACCAGCGTGCTGCAACACCGTCGGCGGCAGCCGAGCTTGCCTGCCCGGACCAGCGCGCACTGCTGCAGCAACTGCAGCGCTTGCAGCAGCGTCACTCAACAGCCTTATCGCGCACCCTGATGCAACTCTCGCAAACTGTCGATTACATCAACCGACGGATTGCAGTACATCACCCGGGACGCAAACTGCAGCAGATTGAAAGCAGCCTGCATCAACAGCAGCGTCGTCTCGAACTACTCGCAAGGAGCCAACTGCAAGGTACTAATTCACGCCTGGCAGGCCTTCGCCAGAGACTTTTACTGCAGGCGCCCGGGCGACGGCTGGTAGAGGCCAGGGAGCAACTGGAACGACAGCAGACTCTGCTGCACAAGGGCATTAACCGCCAACTCGCCTTGCTGCGACAGCGCTTTGTTTCAGCCGCTACGCCCCTGCACCTGTTGAGCCCGTTGGCCACCCTCGATCGAGGTTACGCAATTGCGTTCGATACAGAACGCCTTGCTGTGCGTGACGCAGCCACACTTTCCGAAGGTGACTGGCTCAATCTGAAATTCGCATCCGGCGAGGCCGAATGCCGCGTTGAAAAGGTCAAAACCAGAAAAAATTAATCCGCAGCAATTTCCCATCAATCTTGAAAGGTAATTAAAACTGGACGAATGGGCATAAATTCGTCACAATAATTACCAAGTGTTTTAATAGGTTTTATCTTTTGGAGTAAAAACGATGAGTGTAGAAATTCCTGAGCGCGATGGCGACGGTTACCTGAGAAGTATGGCTGACTGGACACCAGAGATTGGACGTGCAATGGCAGAGGCCGATGGCTTCGAACTGGACGACGACAAATGGGACCAGATCATGAAGGCCCGTGAGTATTACGATGATGAGAACGTGGTTCCGGCCATCCGTATCTTTTCCAAGTACATCGGCGTCGACAAGAAGATCCTTTTCAAGCAGTGGACAACAGGTCCAATGAAGCCGATCACCAAGTACGGCGGCCTGCCAAAGCCGACCGGCTGCGTCTGATTCCGGATACAGTTTGCATGAAAAAGCCGGCTGCAGAGCCGGCTTTTTTATTCGGACAGAATAATTATATTGGAAACAGGCAGATACCCGGACTAATCGATTAAATCATCCAGTGATGCATCCAGTGCTTCTCGAACCCCATCGCGAGCAGTCTGGATCAATGGCGTCACCCTGGCGCCAATTTTCTCATCATGAAAGGCCTCGTCGGTTGCCGGTAATGGCAAGTTTGTTTTCTGCATCAGGTCATACAGGGTCAGCTTGCGCAGGTCCTGTTGCAAAACCCATGTCCTTCTCTCTGTACGAGTGATCAGCTTCGCCTTGTCGAGCATACCGATCAGCTTCTCCATCGAAAGCCGCCCTATACCCGTTGTTCCCGACTGCACAATTTTGTCAGGCACGACATCTCCACCCGCCTGCTGTGCACAGTGAAATATCGACAAGAGCTGGAGCAGTTGCGGCAATCCGGCCCGCACCCTGTTTTCAGCAGTCCCGTAATGGCGAAACAGCTCCAGGCTGTGGGTAAATTCCGCTCCGAGGAGAAAAATGATACAGGTGAGGTAGAGCCACACGAGAAAAATCGGGATCACTGCAAGCGCACCGTATATCGCCTCGTAACTCGGAAATGATGTCACGTAGACTGCAAAGGCACGTTTTGCCACCTCAAACAGCAGTGCAGCCAGCAGGCCTCCGGCCAGTGCATCCAACACGGGCACCCTGCGATTTGGAATCACCAGGTACATCAGTGTAAAGGCAAGTGCCGAGGTGGCAACCGGTGCGACTGCAATCATGTGGTCCCCTATACCAAGCGTCTGGTCTGCCTCAACCAGCAACGGCAAGGAGATCAGGTAGGAGGTTGCAGCAAAACTGGATACCACCAGGATCGGTCCTAGCGACAGCAGTGCCCAGTAGGTTAGAAACTGCATTAACGGACGGCGCTTGGCATGCGTCTCCCAGATTGCATTCAAGGCGAGGTCGATATTGCGCATCATCAGGAAAGCAACCAGTATGAGTACGACAAAACTGGTACCGGTAAGCCGGGCTGCGTTACTGACAAAACGGTTCAGATACATCTGAACCTGCTCACCTGATGCGGGAACAAAATTATTAAAAACAAAGTCCTGCACGACTTCACTCATACGTTCTGCAACCGGAAATGCTGACAGGACGGCAAGCACCACGGTCATCAGTGGTACCAGTGATAGCAGGGTTGTATAGGTGAGTGTTGCGGCTCTTTCGATGCCGCGATGCTCACAGAAACCTGTGCGCAGCAGGTGTAGAAACTGTAACAGGCCAGCTCCAAATTTGCCTGCGTTCATGGTCATTATCCGTTCAGGGGAATCCCGTTGTTGAGCTCGTAAGGGTATTGTCCCCAAGGTCGGCCAGGGCTTCGATATTGAGCAATTTAACCTGCTTCCTGTTGACCTCCAGCAATCCCTGTTCCTGGAAACGGGAAAATGTCCGGCTCACAGTTTCGACCGCGTGACCAAGAAAACTGGCTATTTCTGTTCGTGACATGCTGAGGTTGAATTCCAGCGCCGACAAGCTGCGCGATTTGTAGCGCGACGAGAGTGACAACAGGAAAGAGGCAAGGCGCTCTTCGGCCGAGTGGCTGGCAAGGATGGCAACCATTTCGCAGTCGTTGTGAACCTCCTTGCTGAGGAGACACATGAGCTGGTGTTGCAGGCTTGGTATTTCTGACGTCAGGCTCTGTAACTGGCTGAAAGGAACCTCACACGCAGAGGTGGTTTCCAGCACAGCTACACTACATGAGTAGACGCGATTGTGTATGGCATCGAGACCGATCAGCTCACCCGGAAGGTAGAAACCGACGATGCACTCTTCACCGTGCTTATTAATATAGTAGGATTTCACCGAACCTGACGTGATGACATAAATGCCCTTGAACTTGTCACCCTGCCTGAAAAGATGGTCACCTTTGTGGTATGGCGTGTTGCGATGAACAATCGAATCAAGCTTTTCTGTCTCTGCTTCCGACATGCCAACTGGCAGACAAAGTGGTGTCAATCCACAGCTCTGACACCGAAGTTGATCTTTCAGTGTAGTGCTAAGCTGTGATTCCCTGCTTTTTATTTTGCCTTGCTTTATATCGGCCATGAATCACCCAGGTTGTATATACAAATTCTAACTCTAGACCCCGGTTCAGCTATTAGGAAAAAGTTCCCGGAGCATCACAATTCTAATGAAAGAATCGCACCTTATTTGACTTAGGTCAATAAGTATTCCGGTATATTCCATCAAAATTGCTCGCGAACTCTTAAATAATTAATTAAGAGTCTCGTTTCCAAATTTTTCCAGGGGAAATTGTGTTATGACTGAAACAACGTACAACTATAAAGTGGTGCGGCAATTTGCCATCATGACCGTCGTGTGGGGTATCGTCGGTATGTTGGTAGGTGTCATTATCGCTGCACAGCTGGCCTTTCCGACGATGACTGAGATGCTTCCTGAAGTGTTTCAGCAATACCTGCAATATGGTCGACTGCGCCCGCTTCATACTAATGCTGTTATCTTTGCCTTTGGCGGATCAGCTCTCTTTGCCACCTCTTACTACATAGTGCAACGCACCTGTCAGACACGATTGTTTGCCAGTGGCCTGGCCGGTTTCACCTTCTGGGGCTGGAACCTGATCATCGTACTGGCGGCTGTTTCACTTCCCCTGGGTTTCACCAGTGGTAAGGAATATGCTGAACTCGAATGGCCAATCGATCTGCTGATCGCGGTTGTCTGGGTCTCTTATGCCCTGGTCTTCTTCGGCACTATCCTGAAGCGTAAGGTCAAGCACATCTACGTGGCTAACTGGTTCTTCGGCGCATTCATCCTGACCATTGCAATTCTGCACATCGTCAACAGCGCTGCGATTCCTGTTACCCTGACGAAATCCTATAGCTTCTACCCCGGAGCTATCGATGCCATGATTCAATGGTGGTATGGTCACAACGCGGTAGGCTTCTTCCTGACTGCAGCTTTCCTCGGCATGATGTACTATTTCGTACCGAAGCAGGCTGGCCGTCCGGTCTTCTCGTACCGCCTCTCCGTTGTGCACTTCTGGGCACTGGTTTCTATCTACATGTGGGCCGGTCCTCATCACCTGCACTACACAGCACTGCCTGACTGGACCCAGTCTGTCGGCATGGTCTTCTCGCTGATTCTGCTCGCACCTTCCTGGGGCGGCATGATCAACGGAATCATGACCCTGTCAGGCGCATGGCACAAGCTGCGCACTGATCCGGTTCTCAAGTTCCTGATCGTTTCACTCTCCTTCTACGGTATGTCCACCTTCGAAGGTCCGATGATGTCTATCAAGACCGTCAACGCACTCTCCCACTACACTGACTGGACTGTTGGACACGTTCACTCTGGTGCACTCGGCTGGGTTGCAATGGTCGCCATTGGTTCACTCTACGGCCTGATTCCGAAGCTCTTCGGTCGTGAAGGCATGTTCTCGACCGCGCTGGTTGAGCTGCACTTCTGGATCGCTACCATCGGTGTCGTTCTCTATATCGCTGCGATGTGGATTGCCGGAGTTATGCAGGGCCTGATGTGGCGCGCTGTTAACTCTGACGGTACCCTCACCTACTCTTTCATCGAGTCAGTCGAGCGTACCTATCCTTTCTACAACGTTCGTCTGCTTGGTGGCGCCATGTTCCTGTTCGGCATGCTTCTGATGGCATACAACGTCTGGAAAACAGTAGCCAACGCTCAACCCGCTCAGGATGTTATTCCTGAAGCTGCGCACTAACAGAAGGAGGATATATCAATGTCTCATGAACGCGTAGAAACTAATATCGGGTTGATGGCTATCCTGATCGTCCTGGTGATCAGTGTTGGCGGTCTGGTGGAAATCGTTCCACTCTTCTTCCTGAAAGATACAACCACGCCTGTTGAGGGTGTAACCAAGTACAGCGCACTGCGTCTCGAAGGTCGCGATGTCTATATCCGTGAAGGCTGCTACAACTGCCATTCACAGATGATTCGTCCTTTCCGTGCAGAGACCGAGCGCTACGGTCACTACTCTGTCGCCGGTGAGTCTGTCTATGACCACCCGTTCCAGTGGGGTTCAAAGCGTACCGGTCCTGATCTGGCACGTGTTGGCGAGCGCTACAGTGACGACTGGCACGCGGCGCACCTCAACAACCCGCGTGACGTTGTACCAGAGTCCAACATGCCTTCGTTCCCATGGCTGTTCAGCAACACGCTTGACGGTGCAAATACCGCCAAGAAGATGGCTGCTCTGAACATCGCTGTTGGCGCTACCTGCCCAACATGTGACCTCTATTCTGATGCTGATATGGATGCGGCACAGGGCGAGGTTGCCGGAAAAACAGAAGCCGATGCACTAATTGCCTACCTTCAAGGTCTGGGCACTGCGATCAAGAGGTGATCATCATGGATATTAATGATTTTCGCTCTTGGCACACGGTGATAATGCTGGCTATTTTTATCGGAATTATCGTATGGGCATACAGCAAAAAACGCACCCATGCATTCGATGAAGCGGCTCACCTGCCCTTTGAAGATGACGCAACACACAAGGCAACCCTGAAAAAGGAGGATATCCAATGAGCAGTTTCTGGAGCAACTGGATCATCATACTCACAGTAGGCAACATTCTTGCCTGTATCTGGCTCATCTGGTGGACCATGCGCAAGCGTGCAGGCGAAGCCGAAAGCGGTGATGTCACAGGTCACACCTGGGACGAGGATCTGCAGGAGTACAATAACCCGCTGCCCCGCTGGTGGCTGTGGATGTTCTGGATCACCATCATCTTTGCTGCTGGATACCTCGCATACTTCCCTGGCCTGGGTCTCTTCCAGGGTGCAGGCAACTGGAGCTCAACCGGTCAGTATGAAGGCGAAATGCAACAGGCGGCCGAGAAATACGATCCGATCTTCAAGAAGTACGCGGCGATCGGTATCGCAGACCTGGCAAGCAAGCCGGAGAATGAAGAGGCGCTGGCCATGGGCAAGCGCATGTACCTCTCCTACTGCTCGCAGTGCCACGGTTCAACGGCAACCGGTGCAACCGGCTATCCTAACCTGGCAGACAACGATTGGCTGTGGGGTGGTTCTCCTGAAAAGATCAAGGAGACAATCATGAATGGCCGTACTGGTGTCATGATTCCTCATAAGGGTCGTGTAGAAGGTGAACAACTGGATCAGCTGACTGACTATGTCTTCAGCCTCAGTGGTCGCGAAGGTATCGATGCAGCCTCTGCTGAAGCAGGCAAGGCACAATTCCTGACACTTGGCTGTATTGCCTGTCACGGTATGGACGGCACAGGTAACCAGGCACTGGGCGCACCTAACCTTACCGACGAAATCTGGCTTTACGGAGCCAGTGCGGGAGTTGTCAAGAAGACCATTCTGGAAGGTCGTCAAGGCGTCATGCCGGCACACAAGGAGTTTCTTGGCAATGACAAGTCACACCTGATTGCTGCTTACATCTATAGCCTTTCAAACTAAGTAATATGGACCTCGCCGGGCTGTTTCAGCCCGGCTTTTTTTTTGCCTTGTAATAATGCTAGACTTCGATCTATGAACGAACAACAACAGCAAGAAACCTCCGGGCAGAGCCTGCCACTCGTGCAACAGATCACATCTGTCCTGTGGCCATCCTTTATCATCGCCTCACTGGCTACGGCACTCTTTTTCGTCATCTTCGACCCCAGTGATCTTGCCATGATCTCGGGTATTGAGGTCACACGTACCGGTGGATATACAATAGGCTTCTTCTTTTTCTGGCTCATCACCTCGATCAGCTGCGCCCTCACCTGCTATTTCAGAAAGCCCTGCCCGCCGAGAATTATCAATGACGGACAGGCTCCAGATCAGTAAAATAGGCCGATTCTCACAACCCGTAGTTGAACACAACTCAACTGGTGCCATGACAAGCAATACGACCGATCCGAGTCAGGACGAACTCTACAAAAAACGCGAGAAAATCTACCCTCGTGAGGTGCACGGTATTTTTGCGCTGTTGCGCAACCTCACCATGGTTACCCTGCTCGGACTTTACTATGGTCTTCCATGGATCAACTGGGACAATCACCAGTCAATTCTGTTCGACCTGCCAGAGCGCAAATTCTATGTTTTCGGCTTCACTTTCTGGCCACAGGACTTCTTCCTGCTGACGATCCTGCTGATTATCGCTGCAGTCGCACTATTCTTCTTTACGACACTGGCCGGACGCCTGTGGTGCGGCTACGCCTGTCCACAGACAGTCTGGACAGAGATCTTTCTCTGGTTCGAGCGCAAAATCGAAGGCTCGCGCCAAAAGCAAATCAAACTCGATAAAGCACCGTTGAGCGCCAGAAAGGTTGGCATCAAGACTTTCAAACACTTTGTCCTGATCGCATTCTCACTGTGGACCGGCTTTACATTTGTCGGCTATTTCACACCGATCACCGAACTGTCACAGTCCGTCATCCACATGACTCTCGGTCCATGGGAAACCTTCTGGATCATCTTCTACGGCGTTGCCACCTATGGCAACGCAGGCTGGTTGCGTGAGCAAGTGTGTATCTATATGTGCCCCTATGCACGTTTCCAAAGCGCCATGTTCGACCATGACACCCTGATCATCTCGTATGACGAAAAGCGTGGTAATCCACGTGGTGCAAGGAAACGCGGCGCCTCATCAGCCGAGGCCGGACTCGGAGACTGTATTGACTGCAAACTCTGTATCCAGGTGTGTCCGGTCGGCATCGATATTCGTGATGGATTGCAGTACCAGTGCATTGGTTGCGCTGCCTGTATTGATGTATGCGATGATGTCATGGAAAAGATGAGTTATCCCAAGGGGCTAATCAAGTACACCACTGAAAATGCCCTGTTCGGCAAGGCCACGAAAATCTTGCGCCCGCGTATCCTTTTCTACACTGCCCTGCTGGTCGCACTGACTGCCGGACTGGTCTACGGAGTCGCATCGCGCGTGCCGCTGGAAGTCAATATTATCCGTGACCGAAATACACTCTATAACGAAACAAGCCAGGGACTGATCGAAAACGTCTACACGCTCAAGTTGATCAACATGACCAACGAGGACCAGGTATTCGACATCAAGGCAAGCGGTATCGAAGGTCTGAAACTTGTCGGCACGTCTGAAGGCATCAAGGTTGTAACGGGCGGCGTCAAAGATGTTCCTATACGCCTTCATGCAGACCCCATCATGCTGAAAAGTCGCAGCAGCGAGGTCATCTTCCATGTTGAAGCACGTGACAATAAAGAGGCCAAGCACTCCGAGAATGGCCGTTTCCTTGGCCCACTGATTAAGTAGGAATTATGACACAAGAAGATACTAAGCCCTGGTACCGCCAGTTCTGGCCCTGGTTCATCATTTCGCTCCCGGCCGGAACCGTAGTTGCGGCCTTAATAACCGTCTATATTGCAGTCGATGGTGCCGACCCACTGGTGACGGATGATTACTACAAGGAAGGCCTGGCGATCAATCTCGACAAGAGTCGGTTGAAACGAGCCGCAGAACTCAATATCGCTGTACGCATGAACCTTGCGGAGAGTAATGTCGAACTGCAATTTGCACCGCAAGCAATCGCACCTCAACAGTTGAGACTGGATCTGAGCCACCCGACAAAAGCCGAATTCGACATGCACATCCTGTTGCTGCAAGAGGCTGACGGAATCTACCGCGGCAGTTACGGCGAGGTACAGGAAGGTATCAACTGGCACTTGAGCCTCTACCCTGACGACAGGGAATGGGGATTGCAGTCACGCTGGTCGCCTTCGAGCAGTGTTAACTGGATTGAGTTACGTCCGTAAACTGCTTATCGCGGCGAGGTGCCGCTCCTACAAGAGAGAGCAGAAATGCCGGGGAGCGTATGGAACGGTTCCAGCCGAGGCAATCCCGGGATTGTAGGAGCCCCGCCTCGGGGCGATTCCCTACCAGAGCTGCAGCGGCTCCTCTTGCAGCAGCGAAAACTGCTCCCTCAATTCGAGGATATGCTCCTCCCAGTACCTGTCACCGGTGATATCAGGGAAGTTTTTCGGGAAAGCGGGGTCATGCCAACGCTGCGCAAGCCAGGCAGCATAGTGCATCATGCGCAGGGTACGAAACGCCTCGATGAGGCAGATTTCAGAGGCATTAAAGTCATTGAACTCGTTGTAGCCCTCAACTATCTCGGACAGCTGCGCAGTACGACGCTCACGATCCCCTGACAACAACATCCACACATCCTGGATAGCAGGCGCCATGCGTGCATCGTCAAAATCGACAAAATGGGGAGTCTCATCACGCCACAACAGGTTACCGACATGACAATCCCCGTGCACACGTATCAGCTCCTGCTGGTGGGGCTGGTAGATCTCGTCGAGCAGTTGCAGCAAGTCACCGACAAGACTCCTGTAAGGGAGCTTCAGTGCCGAAGGAATAAACTCCTCGGCAATAAAATCTGCACTCTGGTGGCCGAAACTCTTTACATCAAGAAGCGGACGATGTGCAAAGGGCTTTAGCGAACCGATATGATGCAGACGGCCAAGCACCTGGCCAATGTGAAACAGGTTATCGAGGTTATCGAACTCGGGAGCACGGCCACCACAACGTGGATAGAGTGAGAAACGAAAGCCCTCATGTTCGAACAGTGAGTTGCCACTCTCATCCCTTAACGGCGCAACAATGGAGATATCACTCTCGCTAAGTTCGAAGCAGAAGTTGTGCTCTTCAAGGATCTGCTCATTCGTCCATCGTCCAGGACGGTAGAACTTGGCAATCAGTGGTGTCTCTTCTTCAAGTCCGACCTGGTAAACGCGATTTTCATAACTGTTGAGTGCAAAGATACGGCCATCTGACAAATGACCGAGGCTCTCCACGGCATCAATGATGAAATCCGGTGTCAGCCGGTCAAAGGGATGTTCTCCCACATGTTGTTCACCCATCAGGCATTCGCTTCCTGATCATTGACTCCAAGCAGGTAGAGAATACTGTCGAGGCCTAATGTTGAAATCGCATGACGCGCACTCTCTCTGACCAGCGGCTTGGCATGAAACGCGACACCAAGTCCGGCAATTCCAAGCATTGGTAAATCATTGGCACCATCGCCAACAGCGATTGTCTGTTCCATGCTGATTCCCAGGTGACCCGTCATCTTCTGCAAGAGCTCGGCTTTTTTCTCGCCGTTGATAATGTCGCCAGTGACAATCCCGGTCAGTTTTCCATCGACGATATCGAGTTCATTTGCCGAGACACAATCCAGGTCCCAACGCTCTTTCAGATGATTGGCGAAATAGTTGAAGCCACCTGAAAGAATGCCAATCTTGTAACCGAGACGTTTCAGTATTCGCATCAAGCGGTCCGCACCCTCGGTTATCGGCAGTGTTTCGGCTATCTCCTGAAGAACCGATTCATCCAGCCCTTTCAGAGTGGCAAGGCGCTGCCTGAAACTTTCGTCAAAACCGATCTCACCACGCATTGCCGCTTCGGTGATGGCTGCAACCTGCTCACCAGAACCGGCCCGCTTGGCCAGTTCATCAATCACCTCGCACTGGATCAGGGTCGAGTCCATATCAAAAACGATCAGGCGACGATGACGTCGGTACAGACTGTCCTGCTGGAAAGAGAGATCAACCTCGTCATCGCGGGTAATTGCGAGCAGGTCGTGACGCAGTGACTCAAGGTCATCCACCTCGCCACGCAGATGAAATGCAACGCAGGCACGCAGGGAATCGGACTCCGCCTCCGAAGCATGTACGAGCGGGAAGCGACCCGAGAGACGCCGTAGCATGTCGATATTGACACCATAACGGGCAGCAACCTCTGCAACATGGGCTATATTGGCCGCACTGAGTTTGCGTCCAAGCAGAGTAACGATGTAACGTGGCTGACCCTGGCGTGCCACCCAGGCCTCATAGTCCTCGAGACGAATCGGTGTTGACCAGACGCTGACACCCTGCTGCCGGGCAAGTTCCTGTAACTCACGCATGATAGGCTCGGAGGACTCTCCATGTGGGATTTCCAGTGACATGCCCAGACTCAGGTAGTCATGTGTCACGGCCTGGTCGATATCAAGAATATTGACTGAATGGCTTGCCAATACTTTGGTAAAACTGGCCGTGACACCCGGGTGATCCGGGCCATTGATATTGAGAAACAGGACTTCGCTCATTTTTTTATCGTTAGGTTCAAGGTACAAGGTGAAAGGTACAAGGTACACGATTTTTAGTAGCGAGGTTGGTGTACCGGGTTATGCTCATTTTTTTATCTATCAGTTATCAGTTGTCAGCTTTCTCCCTGTACCTTGTACCTTTCACCTTGCACCTTTAATATGAACAGACCGAACACCCGGGGTCCTTCGGCAAGCGCATCTCACGAAAGCCCCCACCCAGTGCATCAAACAGCAGCAGTTTTCCAACCAGGGTTTCACCGACACCGGTAATCAGCTTGACTGCCTCAAGCGCCTGCAAAGTGCCGATAACACCGACAACCGGCGACAATACACCTTCAAGCGCACAAGTCTCTGCAAAACCGGATTCATCTCCGTAGAGACAGTGATAGCAGGGCGAGGTATCCCGGTTCGGATCAAAACTGGCAAGCTGCCCCTCCATGCGTATTGCGGCACCTGAGACGAGCGGCGTTTTATGACGAAAACAGCTGGCATTGACCTGAAAACGCGTCTCGAAATTGTCACTGCAATCGAGAACCACGTCAGCAGCAGCGATCTGCTCCTCCAGTTCATTGTCATCCAGCTGCCAGTCGATCGCGGTGACCCTGATCGATGAGTTGACCGATACGAGTGTCTGCCGCGCGGAGATTGCCTTGGGCTCCCCGATGCTCTCTTCCCTGTGCACAATCTGGCGTTGCAGGTTGGAAAGCTCGACACGGTCAAAATCGCTCAGTACGAGATGTCCCACGCCGGCAGAAGCGAGATAGAGTGAAGCAGGAGAGCCAAGCCCACCCATACCGATAATCAGCACACGTGCATCGACGAGTTTCTGTTGTACAGCCTTGCCAAATGCCGGCAAGCGTATCTGGCGACTGTATCTCTCCTGAAGTGATTCGTTTAATTCAGCCATGCTAGCCTTCTATACCACCCATGCAGATGTACTTGATCTCGAGGTACTCCTCGATACCATATTTTGAACCTTCACGCCCGAGACCAGACTCCTTGACGCCACCAAATGGGGCAACCTCCGTCGAGATTACTCCTTCGTTAACACCGACAATTCCGTATTCGAGAGCCTCTGAAACGCGCCACACGCGGCTGATATCCTTGCTGTAAAAATAAGCGGCAAGTCCTGACTGGGTGTCATTGGCAAGCTCGATCACTTCAGCCTCGCTGGAAAACCGATACAGGGGTGCAACCGGCCCGAATGTCTCTTCACGGGTTACACGCATATCCGGTGTTACGTCAGTCAGTACAGTCGGCTCAAAAAAGGTGCCACCACGTTGATGTCGTTTACCGCCACATACAACCTGCGCACCCTTGTCGACAGCATCCTGGATATGACGTTCAACCTTGCACACCGCATCTTCGTTGATCAGAGGTCCCTGGTTACTCCCCTCTTCGAACCCGTCACCTACCTTGAGCTTGCTGACGACGGCAGCCAGCTTCTTTGCAAAAGCGTCATAGACGGTATCGTGAACAAATAGCCGATTGGCACACACACAGGTCTGACCTGCGTTGCGATACTTGGATGCCATGGCGCCGGCGACCGCAGCATTCAGGTCAGCATCATCAAAGACAATAAAAGGCGCATTGCCGCCAAGTTCCATAGAGACTTTCTTGACGGTATCGGCACAGTCCCGGATTAGCAGCTTGCCGACTGCAGTCGAACCGGTAAATGAGAGCTTGCGCACCGTCTGGCTCGAGGTCAGCACACGCCCGACTTCCTGCGCTTTGGTGGTGGTGATGATATTGAAAACACCTGCCGGAAAACCGGCTTCAGCTCCGAGTTTTGCCAGGGCCAATGCACACAGGGGCGTCAACTCGGATGGCTTGACCACCACGCTGCATCCGGCAGCAAGTGCCGGAGCACATTTGCGTGTAATCATCGCAATCGGGAAATTCCACGGCGTGATTGCAGCAACAACACCGATCGACTGCTTGACGATGACATAGCGTCGATCATTAAAAGGCGACGGAATAACATCACCATAGATACGCTTCGCCTCTTCCGCAAACCATTCAACAAAGGAGGCACCGTACATCACCTCGCCGTTTGCCTCTGCCAGTGGCTTGCCCTGCTCGAGCGTCATCAGGCTGGCAAGGCCGTCCTGATTCTCCAGGATCAGCTCATACCATCTGCGCAGAATTGCAGAACGCTCTTTTGCAGTTTTCGCGCGCCATGCCGGCAATGCCTTACTCGCGGCATCGATCGCCTTTTCGGTATCGGCAGACCCCAGGTTCGGTAAGCTGGCGATAACCTCACCATTGGCCGGATTAGTGACATCAAACTGCTCACCATCTTCGGCACCAATCCAGTTGCCATCGATAAAGGCTGCTGATTCAAATAAATCGTTTGTTTGCATTATCCTGTCGCCCGCTTAATTCTATTTGTGTAGATAATCCCGGTTAACATACCTGGCCCGGGTGGGTTAATCAGCTGCCCACTCGCCTTCGAATGGACATATCCAGATCTCCTGTCCATCCTGCCGTTTTCCCTGAAAATTCCAACCTGCTTTCACATAGTGTCGATGCATTCCCTTTTTCCATAAACCCGGGTTTTCATTGATGACCGCGGTACCCTTTGCTCCATTTTGCGTATCGTCAGAAACCCTGGCAAGGTGCTTTCGTGTGACACGGCTTGCAAGCGCAGGCAAGCCGATGGTTTTGCGCGCTTTGGGCCTGATGAACATACGCATCAGGTACCATGTGTATCCTCCCTGCCTTAGCTTGTCGAGATAGGCAGTGGAAACGCCACAGACAGCTCCCTGTGGATCCAGAATCATACAGACAACCTGGTGAATCCGTTGCTGTGCCTGTTGTGGCGAAACGACACCTGCAGAGGCCCACAGCTCTAATACTTGTTGCTGCTGCAGTTCTGACATTGTGCCGAATACCTCGATTACCTTGTAACCGTCGCGCCACTCGTGCTTACGTTGAATATTTTCCATCTGTCACTCGCCAGGCTGATTCGTACAGTCAGGTGTAATGGTTATGTTGTTTACCAATCATTTGAATAGCATATGATATACGTCTTGCTCTTCATAAGGAATCAGATAACAATCAGCGAAGAGTTTTCACAGGCTGAGTAAGATGAGCACGGGAAAGATAGTATTCGAAGAAATCAGGCAGATCGACAAGATCTCTGCTCTGCTGCTTGATCAAAAAGAACTCCATGTCTGGAAACTGAATCTCACTAACTTTCCAGACAATGCCAGTGGCTATCTGGATACAAAAGAACTGCAGCGTTACCAGCGTATTATTCCTGAACAGCAGAAAAACCGTTTTCTTGCCAGCCGTTACTGGTTACGCCAGATTCTCAGTGATTATCTGAACTGCCCACTGCATGAACTTCAATTTACCTCAGGAGAAAAGGGGAAACCCGCCCTTATCACTCCCGGAATTAAGCTGGAATTCAACCTGACACATACCGGCGATTATGCAGCACTGGCTATTGCCATTGATACTCAAGTGGGAATCGACATAGAAAGTATTCGGGAAAAAATAAATACAGTAAAAATTGCCCGACAACTCTTTTCTGTCAATGAGATCGAACAACTTGAAGCACTACCCACTCAACAGCAATCAAACTATTTCTTTGAATGCTGGACCAGGATGGAAGCACGGCAAAAATGCATGGGGCTGGGTATCTTCAATGAAAAGGTTGCTGATGAACAGGTAGTAACAAAAAGCTGGGAACTGGATGAGAACCTGCTGCTTTCTGTTGCCTGGTCAGACAGAGAGTGGCAGCCGCTGGTACGCTTTCTTGAACCAGGTGTTTGACAACAATCAAGCTCCCTCCCCCATAATAAAATCAGCCATTTCTAATTGATATTAATCATTAGAACACCACCTCTGACCTTTGCGATACGCAACCCTGACTATACTGTTATCAGAGGCAATAAAAACAATACTGGCACCCCAGCCAGAGGGTGGTGTATATCGTATATATACCTGTTATTACGTAAATAAGAAGGAGGGCCTGTCGATGAATATTCAAACGAAATGCAACTTGATTAAAACGGCGGCAGCAGCCTGTTTGTTTGCGATTGGTAGCAGTGCTTATTCTGCAGAACAGACCGGGCTGACATCAATTGGTCAACTGGAATTCCAGAAACATTGTGCCGCTTGCCACGGCATGGGCGGTAAAGGTGACGGTCCATTCATTGAATTTATGAAAGCTGCCCCACCTGACTTAACGACCCTGAGCAAGAGAAACGATGGTGAGTATCCACAAGAGCAGGTATTTGCATGGATCAAGGATGCTCAGAGCATCAAGGCTCATGGTACGACGGAGATGCCGATCTGGGGGGACAGGTATCGCATGGAGATCAAAAGCAGGAACGTGTATGGTCCTGGCTTTGAAGGCTTTAGTGGCTCAGTCACTCAGCGTATTCTTGAACTCGTCTATTACATTGGCACAATTCAAGAAAAATAAGGATAGATATCTGTATACAGGGCCGCTTTAGAGCGGCCCTTACCAACTATTGAACAGATTACTCTTTCTCTGCCCACTCACGAATCTTGCGCTTGAGCTTCTTCTCGACTTTTTCACCTATCTCATCCCACTCTTTGGAGGAGCCACTACCCTCTTCATCTTCCGACCACGCCTTTAGCCTCCGCATGACCTTTTTCTCAACTTTCTCTCCAATCTCGTCCCACTCTTTTTCGCGCTGCTTTTTCTCTGACGACTTGCAGTTAACGTGAGAACTGCCACCCCAGATGCAGATAACACCCAAGAGAAAGCCGAAGTCGTACCAACCACCAACATTATTGACTTCGTAGACCAGAACATTTTCGTTGAACAAGTGGATTACCAGGGTGACAACCGAAATAACTCCATGCCAGAGGCCATACCAGAAACCTGCAGGGTTATCCTGTGTGAACAACCCATCTCCTGCTGTACAGGATGCAAGCATAAGCATGACAAAAACAAGAATGAATGGTTTTAACAAGCGAATATTAATATCGTACATTTCCGCCTCCAGTATCGTTGAATCTCAGAGATGAGAAAAACTATCTTCTCCCCCTGTATCGATAGCGCCTGTGTTTTCTCAAGCGCGCATTCATCGCTGATGCCATCTCTTCTTCTTCGATCAGTCCATTCCTGTTGTAATCAATCTCTTCAAAAAGAAAAAGTGGCATATGACGATGAGAGCGTCCGCTTGCCTCCCGACGCTGCACCATCTGCATATAAAAGTGCTCGTACTCTTTCTGGTCAAGAAAGCCATCCCTATCCTGATCATGTACAGAGAACACCCTGTTATCCGAGAGTTGCGCTTCAGTTTGTGCGACAACCGTACTGGAAGAATAGAATAGGAGTGATACTGCTGCCAATAAAATAGCAACAAAAAATTGAAAGATGTCAGCCTTCATTGACTTTCCTCCAGGTATTTTTCCAGTATTGTCAGCTGGTCTTCTGAAAATTGAAGCCTGCTATGCGATCGAATATCACCGGAACGCAGAAGATCTGCAATTTTATCCGGTGCTGTTTTAAAATCAGTCGGGTCAAATGAGTGGCAGTAAACGCAGTTTTCCTCATAGAGCTGCGCTCCCTCCTGAATGCGTGAATCATGCGCTTCATTTTTAGGTGCATAATTCAACATTGCGCTATCGAGAGTCTGGTAAAAGCCACCCTTGTCCCAGAAATCCGGTTCAGAGCAACCGATACACGGGTGGCCCGCCTCTATCGGGAAACTGGTCCCCTGGTTCCATTTAACCACTGCGCATGCATTATGTGTCGTCGGCCCTTTACAGCCCAACTTATAAAGACACCACCCCTGACGTGCGCCTTCGTCGTCAAATCGTTCTGCAAATTGTTCGTTTTCGTAAAAATGATAGCGAGAACAGCGATCATGCACTGTTTTGGCGTAAATGCTCAGTGGACGATTCAAATCGTCTAAAGCAGGAAATCCCTCAAATACAACAAGGTGTGCAAGCACACTGCTGATTGCGACCGGCAACGGCGGACAACCGGGAAGATTAATCAGTGGCTTTTGCTCGATCTCTCCCCTCTCCATTAATTCGGAGACACCCGCTGCACCAGTCGGATTTGGATCAGCTGCAGGCAATCCTCCAAATGCCGCACAACTTCCAATTGCTATTACAGCCTTCGCACCCTGAATCGTCTCTTGAAGAAGATCCAGGTTACTCCTCCCTGAAATAGTTGAGCAGACAGCTGTTTCACCTGCAGGAACTGCACCATCAACGATCAGGTAGTAATCGCCGAACGCATCTTCCATGGCCTGCTGTCTGGCAGATTCTGCTGCTTCCCCCGAAGCAGCCTGCAGCGTGTGATGATAATCGAGCGAGATAATATCAAATATCAGGTCTTCAATCGTTGGGGCATGGGATCGGGTCAAGGACTCGGTGCAGCCGGTACATTCCTGGAAAGAGAGCCAGATTACAGATGGTCGCTTTGCCTTCAAAAACTGATTGGTAAATCCAGCAACAGCAGTCGACGGAAGAGCGAGCAGTGATGCCATAGCAGAGCTGTACTTCAGAAATGAACGCCGGCTGATGCCACGCTTGGCCAGGTACGTTCCAACATTGCTCTTTTTCATTACGCCAATTCAAATTCTTATGCGGTAAGAGATCGTCTGCTATACAAGTAAGCATAGCCCCTGATGCTTACAGGTACAGTGATTTTTCACTGAATTCTGATCACACCCAAGGGGATGTCTGACCAGGCATCAATATCCTGACCGCATCGATAACCATATGAACCGGCACGCTCTCCATCCCTGGCTAACATCTCCATTCAAGGTTACTTCGCTGTAACTTTCTCAGCTTTGACTTTTGGTGGTGTGTTTGCCTCCTTCGGTCCGGCATATGCCACCAACCCCTTGAAGCCGCCTTTCAGGATATAGGTGTTTTCAAATCCGATGTGACGTAAAGCTGTTGTGGCTGCTGAAGCACGCACGCCTGACTGGCATAGCACCACAATAACCTCATCCGTCGGCAGTTGGTCAAGATTCTCGGGCAAGAACAGCTTGTTTAATGGAATAGAGAGACTTCCGGGAATTGTCAGTGTGAACAGACCGGTTTCTTTCTCTGTACGAATATCGACAGCGACGACCTGCTTACCTTGCTTAAGACCTTCAACAAACATCTTCGGCTTCATCACATGCAAGGCTTTACCGGCTTTTGCACCAACCACCGGCTGAAACATGACGGCATAACTTTCTGCAAGCGCCTTGTCGTACGCATGACTGATTGGTGAGACCAGGATCGTCCCGGCAGTCATCAATGTGGCCATTGATGTGAAAAGAGTCTTTATAAACATCTCCCTCTCCTCAATGTTCACTAATCTTAATGTATATATAGCCCCGCCAAATCCGGCATTTCCTTGAAATAACGCAATAACTGGCCGAAATAGTATTTTTCAGGGCAGCATATCTTTCCCGCTCCGTTAGAGGAATTGAGAAGCATTTACTGACCGACGATATTCAACAGGCAAAGAAAAACCGCTAACATTTCTGCAAGCGGTTGATCTATCAGCCTGAATATCCACTTCCAATTGCAGACCTTCGTGAGTCTGAATCGGCTCAACTAGGCCGAACGACTGCTAACGAACATCGGTGGACTATTCTTGGCAATTGAATAAATCATATCCCACTAAAAAATACCTTCTTATAAATCCACCGTACGAAAAATCTCCCAATGACTTGAGCCAGGCACGATTAGTGGCTCTAAATCTGATCCAAATTTGGTATGGGAATCCAGCTTTACCATCATGTCCCACATTGTTTGTAGTGCTTCAAGACTTTCCACAGAATGATCAAACTCAAAGCGGGATTCCATAGCTTCAATTGAACCGGTATTCACTCGCAAATGGTTTTTTGTTAATCCTACTTTCTCGCCTACCTCTTCGTACCATTGTTGAATCCTTTTTATGAAATCATCCTTCCTCCCAAAACGAACATCTATTATCCATCTTGCAATAAACATATTGCCCTCCTGTTGTTCATTTATTCGCGGATTCAACTCACTAGTGCAACGGATGGGTTAATCCCGAAAAATACTTGATTGGGCGTTTTAATGCCAAGACATTTTCGGGGACGATTGTTCAG
>NZ_MPQG01000022.1:0-36873 GCF_002020255.1 Solemya velum gill symbiont
ACGAGGAAAACCGCTAGGGAAGCAACGTGCCGTATTACGTTTCACAAACCTTTTTCCGTCCCGACGAGATCGGCCGCTTTGAATGGATGCTGCCGGCCGATATTTACAACCTCCTGACCCTGATCCGCCGTGACAGCGACGGCAATACAGTGTTCATCGCACTTCGTGAAATGCAGTTTCTTGCCGTTATCGATACCGACGAGGTATTTTTTGTCGATGGCAATGGTGAATACCTCTACTCGGGTGACGAAGGGGGCAGGGTGATCAAACTGGCGATGCGTACTTTTCGTCCATCTGAAAGAGATGCGGTGACGGACCCGGTACCATGCGAGGTTGTCTGCTACAGTCCCGATGCGGAGAGCCTGTTTAAAATGCGGATCATCGGCGCGCTTGAGCCTGAAATGAGAAAATACCGTTCGGTACGCCAGCCACTGCCTGTACAGAAGGCAAATATAATCCCTTTGGGGGGTTAAGCTATATCCCTTTGGGAGATTGAGGAAATCGGGGATAGGCGCGATACTGCTCATACGTAGAGAGTGATAAGTACTTCCTTATGATTCTTATCAGAAGAATCAATTAGCATTTATACATGTTGGAAATATAATTACCCCCTACCTGAGGTGTGCGCTTAACGATGCCTCGAAGGTAATAAACGTTTTTATTTGACACTCGGTGAGCTGAATTGCCGGATGTCCCGAAAAACCCAACCCTTTCACGGGAGGAAGCCAGAATGGCAAAGACATATGATGCGGGCGTAAAAGAGTACCGCGAAACTTACTGGATGCCTGAGTACACGCCGTTGGATACCGATATCCTGGCATGTTTCAAAGTAACACCTCAGCCTGGTGTGCCACGTGAAGAAGTCGCTGCTGCTGTTGCTGCAGAATCTTCAACTGGTACCTGGACCACTGTATGGACCGACCTGCTGACTGACCTTGATCACTACAAGGGTCGTGCGTACGCAATCGAAGACGTACCTGGTGATGACACCTGTTTCTACGCATTCATCGCATACCCAATCGATCTGTTCGAAGAAGGTTCAGTTGTTAACGTTATGACCTCACTGGTTGGTAACGTATTCGGATTCAAGGCACTGCGTGCCCTGCGTCTGGAAGATATCCGCTTCCCAATCGCATACGTAATGACCTGTAATGGACCACCTCAGGGTATCCAGGTAGAGCGTGATCTGCTGAACAAGTACGGTCGTCCTCTGCTGGGTTGTACTATCAAGCCGAAGCTGGGTCTCTCAGCCAAGAACTACGGTCGCGCATGTTATGAAGGTCTGCGTGGCGGTCTTGACTTCACCAAGGACGACGAGAACGTTAACTCTCAGCCGTTCATGCGCTGGCGTCACCGTTTTGACTTCGTTATGGAAGCGATCCAGAAAGCAGAAGCCGAGACTGGCGAGCGCAAGGGTCACTACCTGAACGTTACTGCACCAACTTCTGATGAAATGATGAAGCGTGCTGAATATGCGAAAGAGATTGGTGCTCCAATCATCATGCACGACTACATCACCGGTGGCTGGTCTGCAAACACCCAGCTGGCACAGTGGTGTCAGGACAACGGCATGCTGCTGCACATTCACCGTGCAATGCACGCGGTTCTCGACCGTAACCCGCACCACGGTATCCACTTCCGTGTACTGACCAAGATCCTGCGTCTGTCTGGTGGTGACCACCTGCACTCAGGTACTGTTGTTGGTAAGCTGGAAGGCGACCGTGAAGCAACTCTGGGTTGGATCGATATCATGCGTGATTCATTCAACAAGGAAGACCGTTCACGCGGTATCTTCTTCGACCAGGATTGGGGTTCAATGCCAGGCGTACTGCCTGTTGCATCAGGTGGTATCCATGTATGGCACATGCCTGCACTGGTTAACATCTTTGGTGATGACTCTGTACTCCAGTTTGGTGGTGGTACGCTGGGTCACCCATGGGGCAACGCCGCTGGTGCTGCTGCAAACCGTGTTGCTGTTGAAGCTTGTGTTGAAGCACGTAACAACGGCCGTGAGCTGGAGAAAGAAGGTAAGGAAATCCTTACTACCGCTGCTGCACACAGCCCAGAGCTGAAAGCTGCAATGGAAACCTGGAAAGAGATCAAGTTCGAATTCGACACTGTCGACAAGCTGGACGTTTCTCACAAGTAATCTTGCCCAAGGCAAGATTATCCCGGACGCGCCACTGGCGTGATCCGGGATCCAGATCGAATTCAACTTTAGCTTTCAACAGATATTGAAAGCATGAGAAATTGAGGAATTAACAATGAGTGATATGCAAGACTACAAGTCAAGCTTGGGTAATGCTGATAGCCGCAAGTTCGAGACATTCTCTTACCTGCCTTCTATGGACGCTGACCAGATCCGTACACAGATCGAGTTCATCGTATCTAAGGGCTGGAACCCATCTATCGAGCACACTGAGCCAGCGAACGCTAGCGGTAGCTACTGGTACATGTGGAAGCTGCCTATGTTTGGTGAAACCGACGTAGACGCGATCCTGGCCGAGTGTGAAGCTTGCCACCAGGCTCACCCGAAGAACCACGTACGCCTGCTGGGCCTGGACAACTATGCCCAGTGCGCAGGTGCATCAATGGTTATCTACCGTGGTGAAACTGTCTAAGACCTGATTTTCAGGACCTTTGACGAAAGGGCCCCGCCCCCCTAACTTGGGCGGCGGGGCTTTTTATTAACACACACTGAATTTTCAGCCCAGAGTAGTCGGAATGATCGAATATTCCGGCCTGAACATTCAACTTGACCGGTTTTATACCGGGTAATACAGACAAAAGAAAAGGATCGAGACAATGAGTGATATCGACCGCGACCAATATCTGATTAAAGATGAACCCTACTACCGTTCGGTAACCAATGAAGTCGAAATGTATCAAGCAGCGTACGATGCGCGTATGCCGGTTATGCTCAAGGGCCCGACCGGTTGTGGTAAGTCACGCTTTGTTGAATACATGGCGTGGAAACTGCAGAAACCGCTGATTACAGTTGCCTGTAACGAGGATATGACGGCGTCTGACCTTGTTGGCCGCTTCCTGCTCGATATCAATGGTACCAAGTGGCAAGATGGTCCTCTGACAGTAGCTGCGCGTATCGGCGCTATCTGTTACCTCGATGAGGTTGTCGAGGCACGCCAGGATACAACGGTTGTTATTCACCCGCTGACTGACCACCGTCGTGAACTGCCGCTCGAGAAAAAGGGCGAGTTGGTCAAGGCGCATGATGATTTCCAGATTGTTATCTCCTACAACCCCGGCTACCAGTCACTGATGAAAGACCTGAAGCAGTCTACCAAGCAGCGTTTTGGTGGTATGGACTTTGATTATCCAGAGACTGAAATCGAGGTTGAGATCGTTTCACATGAAGGTAATGTTGATCGTGAAACTGCCGAAAAGCTTGTTCAGATCGCACAGCGTTCACGCAACCTGAAAGGCCACGGTCTTGATGAAGGCATGTCAACCCGTCTGCTGGTTTACGCAGCGCAGCTGGTTGGTAAAGGTATTGATGCGCAGTCCGCGTGCCAGATGGCACTAGTCACTCCGCTGACGGATGATCCGGATATGCGCGATACACTGGCTGCTGCAGTCAATACCTATTTCTAAACAATCATTCATTCGTGTGCATTTTGCACTTTGATTGTGACGATTGTGACGGAAGTAGAGGACTGCCATGAGCATTGATTTTTCCGAATACATCAGCTGTCTTGATGAGGAAGACCACGAGCACGTCGAAGCACTTGAGTCTTCCTATCACGAGGCACAACGATTCATGTCTCCACGTGGTTTGCAGAACTACCTGGAGGGCATGCGAGCCTTCTGTACGCTTGGGGGTGGACAGGACCTGGTATTAACCTATGTTCAGGAGATGCCTGGCGTCTGCAAAGAGGTAGGTGAGGATATTATCCCCGATATTGTCGAGGCGATGATGAAACTCTCATCACACACCTCGGGTTCAGTTATCACCTTGATTGTGTCTAACATGCCGCTGGCCGCATCGCGCCTCGGTGATGCTGACGTGATGCGCGGATTCCTCAAGCTGTTGCATCAAATGACCGGTAAGGCTCCACGCGGACTGCGTCCGATGATGGAGAATCTTGACGAGTTGTTATCCAAGCTGACTCTAGGCGGTTTGCGACGCTGGGTTTTGTGGGGCGCGCAGGCACATCAGCGCGATCTCGATGGCCAACTTGCCTATTTTGCTCTGGAGACTGATTCATCCAGATCTATCCTGCAGTCGGAGCGCCGCGGTACGCTGTTTATAGATAACCAGCGCAAGCTTAACTTCTATTTGCGTGCACTCTGGGCGCGTGCATTTTTCATGCGTCCAACTGCCGGTGACTTCGAGTCACGACAGGGTATCCGTCCCTTTATTGAAGACTTCCAGATTCATGTGCCGGATGCGTTTGATCCATTCCACGGCATCGATGGTATGGAAATCTACCGGGCAACAGTTGCACATGCAGCTGCACACATGGTCTATACGAATGACCGTATCTCGGCCGAAGAGCTGTCACAGGCACAAATGCGTTTCATCGAGATGTTTGAAGATGCGCGTGTTGAATACCTTGCCTACACTGAATTTCCCGGTCTGCGCAAGCTGTGGCTCTCCTTCTTTACAAGTGAGCCTCAAAAGGATGAGGAGACCGTCCAGGTACATGAAACCATGGACCTGATGATGCGCACCACGCGTGCCATTATGGATCCTGATTACAGTGATGAACTGCCCGCCATCAATGACATCGCATCAGATTACAGGGCCAAGCTGGAAAAAGATCCATACAACCCGCGTCTTGCCTGGATGGCGGGCGTTGAGTTCTACAACAAGATGGTCGAGATCGCTACCATCCCGAGTGTACGCATTCTCTCCGAGTGGCCAATTCCCTACCGTGACGATAACCGTTACTTCTGGGAGTTCTCCGAGAATATGTTCGAAACACAGGGCGTCGACTTCTTGCCGAGCTCAGAGCAGAATGTACGTCGCTACGTCAGCCTGATGGAGTTCGTCAACGAGATCGACTGCGAGATGGAAGATGGCAATCCCCAGGAGACCCTGGTGCTGTCGACCGAACTCTTTCCGTATGAAGATATGGGTGTCAGCTACAATGAGATGGAGGGTGTTGAGCCCGTCTCAGACCCATATCACTACAACGAATGGGATTACCATGTGCAACTTGCTCGGCCTGACTGGGCAACAGTCATCGAGCGTCGTCAGGGTAAAGGTGATCCTGATGTCATGGATGAGATTCTCACCAAGCACAAGCCGGTGGCATCACGCATTCGTCACCTGATTGATGCCATGCAACCGCAGGGAATCGTACGTCGACGTGGCTACGAAGAAGGTGAAGAACTCGATCTGAATGCAGCTGTACGCGCAATGATTGATATTCGTCGAGGCATCATGCCCGATCCGCGCATCAATATTCGTATTACGCGTCATCTGCGAGACTTGTCGATTGTACTGCTGCTTGATTTGTCCGAATCGACCAACGAAAAGATTGGTGACATTGCAGAAGGCGAAGAGGGATACGAGGATCAGCCAAGTATTCTCGACCTGACGCGCGAATCAGCAGGACTGCTGACATGGGCGATCGATTCCATCGGTGATAACTTCGCAGTACACGGTTTCGCATCCGATGGCCGTCATGATGTGCAGTACTATCGTTACAAGGATTTCGATCAGAGTTACGATGATGATGCCAAGGCGCGCATGGCTGGCATGAAAGGCAATCTTTCTACTCGCATGGGTGCGGCATTGCGTCACGCCGGATGGCACCTGACGCAGCAGAACGCGCAGAAGCGCCTCGTGTTGCTGGTTACAGATGGTGAGCCGGCTGATATCGATGAGCGCGATCCGCAGTACCTGCGTCACGATACCAAGAAAGCGGTTGAGGATCTCGCCATGCAGGGTGTCTACACCTACTGCCTGACACTTGATCCAAATGCTGATCAGTATGTTTCGCGTATCTTCGGTGAGAATAACTATTCGATCGTTGATGATGTTGAGCGCTTGCCAGAACGACTACCAAATGTGTTCGCTGCGCTGACTGGCTAGCCATCCCTGGCGCGACACCGAGCACCGTTCCACTCCCGGCCCCGCCTTCTCTGGCGGGGCTTTCAGTAGCTCCCTATCTTCTATAGCTACTGCTCAGCACTCCAGACGAGTGCAATACCGTCGACGACTATGTCGGTCTTGCGCAGCTTGATCGCAAACTCCTCAATCTCGATGTTATCCGGGTCGTACTCCTCGGCCACTTCGTCAAGTTTCTCTTCGAGCTCGTATCCGAGTTCCTCAATATCTGCCTGGTATTTCTTCACGCGTTCTTCTGCCCGTCCGACATCGCCGCGTTCTTTCAGAACGCTGGTACCGGCAGTTGCAATGGTAGATGGTGAACGGCCAAGCAGTGCACCGAGTATTCTTGCACCGGCACGGATATAGGAGTTGGTGGTATCGCCTTTCTCTTTCTCAAGCTTTGCCATGGCGCGCTGGAGACGGTCGACAAGTGTCTTCTCTTTTTTCTCGTAGCGCTCCTTGAGCTTGTCGATCTCTATCTCTTTTTTATCATTCAATGCATCGCTGACGCGCACTCTGAAATCACCGGAAGTTTCACCAGGCTGTGATTCCATCTTTGGTGATCGCGTGCGAAACAGCTCTAGTTTTCTTGAATGGTAAATCCACTCCTTCAATGCACGGGAGGCAGCAGAGAGTTTTCTGTCACTGCTGATGAAGTCAGGCAAGGGTGCGTAACTGATTTCGCTTGGTGCAGTTTTTGGAAGTTTCTTAAAGCATTGGCGACTCTCTGCTTCGTTGCTGGCACTCTCCCAGTCAAGATCAACACTGCCTTTATTGATCGGCAGTTCAAGGCAGTAGGATTCGTTGAAATCAATTCCGCGTGTCTGGTTGAAAAAGTGCAGATTCAGGGTCGCCATCAACGAGGCAGAGTAGTGGTTCTCTCCGCCGAATCCAGGCCTGAAACACTGTGGAATACTCTTGTCGATGGAGATATAGCTTTCATAGCCGCTTTTTCTGGTTATCTTTTTACCTGTTGCTGCGGACTCAGGGGTGGTAGCAGGGGTCTGGGACTTGCGTTCCTCCATCAAGGCGGAGATTTCATCGCGCTTTAATGGCCCTTTCAGGTAACTCATGACCCAACGCGTGCTGAACAGCCTGATGTCATCGAGATGTGCACTTTTAAGGAAAAAGGTTCGCTTGCTCAGGTTGGCCAGCAGCTTTCTGATCTCTTTTTTATCATATGAGGAGCCGGTTTTTCCTCCAAGCCCCTCAATGACACGATTGATATCCTGGGTTGTTTGCAGGCGCCCGATAAACCATGTGCCGATATTGGAGAGCCCCTTGTAATCAAGGTCAACAGGGTTCTGCGTGCTCAGTACAACACCAACACCAAAGGCGCGTGCCTGCTTCAACAGCAACAGCATTGGCTCCTTGCTGGGAGGATTGCTGGTTGGCGGGAAGAAGCCGAAAATCTCATCCATGTAGAGAATCGTCTTCAGGCTGGATGCACCGCTCTGGCGTCGCATCCACGCAATATACTTATTGAGCAGCAGGGTCACGAAGAACATGCGCTCATCATCACTGAGATGCGAGATGCTGAAGATAGCAATCTTCGCCTTGCCTTCCTCGTCATAGAGCATGCGCTGGATATCCAGCGTGTCGCCCTCCATCCATGTCTTGAATGTGGGTGACGCAAGGACTGAGTTAAATTTTGTTGCGAACTTGAAACGTTCTCCTTGCGGGTAAAATGACTCAAGCGGTAAGACGCCGATTTTCTTGAATGGCGGGCTGATGATACGGCCAATCAGATCCTCAAGACTCAGGTTGTCACCCTCCATCCATGCGGTGGAAATCAGTTGTGCGAGCAGAAGATATTCGACTGACTCAACCGGGTCTGCCTCTATACCGATTAGGGATAGCAGGCTGCTGACGGTTGTTGAGAGATAAGAGGTAAAGGCATCACTGTCTTCCAGGATGTTAGCCGGCGGAGCTTCAAGAGAACTTAGAACGTTGACGCTGATACCGGCGCTGCTACCCGGGGTGTAGATGGTTTTTTCGACGTTAGTGAATTTTTCAACTCGAGCACTATCCTGGTGGTGCCCTTCAATACCCTCTTTCCACATAGCGGAGATTTTCTTCGCGTAGGCAGGGGTCTGCTTGTTCTTTGAGCGAGCTTCATCTCTAACCCACGGTTCAAACGATGTGGATTCGAAGGCGGGATCAGTCAGGAGGAGGTTGCCCATATCACCCTTGGGATCGATGACGATTGACGGAATGTTGTCAATCGCAGCCTCTTCGATCAGTCCGATGCCAAGCCCGGTCTTACCACTACCAGTCATACCGATAATGGCAGCGTGGGTGGTAAAGTTCTTGTTCTTGAGAAGTGTCAGTTCATCTGTCGGGCTTTGAGATTCTTTGTCGACATCGTGACCAATATAAAAAAGACCCAGCTTTTCGTATAGTTCTTGCATCTTGGTACAGGCTCCTGATCAGAGAATTACTTCAATCTTAACCGAAAATTAATTGCAATTATCCCCCCGATATTCATTTCATCAGGTGAATTGTTTCACATAAAGTCTTGACTCCTGTTCACGTTGTCGGCTTTTGAATGCTGTGCTATATGTTCTGAAAGGGAAACAGTAATAGGGATCATTATTGTCAGGATGATTATTCAACCCCAAGCATATAGACGGAAAATGGGAGCTAGACCAATGCTGGAAGCGTGGGTTGATCGTTCCACTTACCTGTCTGAAAAAACCCCTGACACTCTTCTGTTTATTTCCAGTTTTAAAGTTTTCAAATTAACAGGCCTTAAGAGCCCTGGCAGTTTGCCCCAATAGTCGGATCGAACGCATTGGTTACTGATGCATAGTTCGATGTGTAAGGGGCATTACTTTTATTCAGTACAGGATAGCTATTTAAGAAGTATCTACTTACATGGAGGCAATAATGAATAAACAATGGAATAAACCTGGTGTTGTCGTATCCTTTTTGGTGCTGTCTGTTGCGGCTTTCCCCGTGATTAGCGTGTCAGATAACCTGGTTGAAAATGGTTCATTTGAATTCCCGGCTGAAGAACAGGGGGGTATACCCGGATGGCTGCAATATGGTAGCCGCATGCTCGAAGATGAGGGTCTTCCCAATGGTGCCGCTGATGGAGAGATAGTTGTTGAACTGAAAAAGGAAGATGCTTTTTTACAGCAGCAGTTGAGGCTCCCGCATAGCGGTCGTTACGAGATGAGTACACGACATATGTTATTAAGAGAGCCGGAATCGAGTAAGGTTGCCAAGGTAAGGGTGTTGTGGGGCCAGGAACAACTTGCCAGATTCAAGGCGAGTAATGACAACTGGCGTAGCCGACGCTTCGATCTCGTTGCAACAGCTGGTGATGGGGAGCTATTGATTGAACGTTACAAGGATGATTGGGCCGCATCACGACTGATTGATGATGTACGCCTGTATTCAACTTGCAGGGTGTCACCCAATCTTGTCAGAAATGGATCATTCGAATCAAACGGGTCGATTGTCGGTACAAAGAAGCCATGGCGTCTGGAGTATGGTGGCATACATAAATTCGACGACCAGGTTGATGAGCAGAATGTAGCTGAAGGGGGTAAAGCTGCTGCCTTAATGGCAGTGAATGAGGATGCGCATCTTTATCAGCAGTTAAAAACTGTACTTGGTCAGAGATATGAAGTGACATTCGAGCTCGCAGCGGCTGGTAAAGAGGAAGCCGATACGTCAGTTGAGTTCTGGTGGGGTCAGGAAAAGATAGCGGTACTTGATGCTTACTATCATCAGTGGTCAAGCCACACTTTTTCTCTTGATGCGTCACGACCCGAGACAAGGGTGCGGCTAATCAGGCGCCGTGATGGAAGAGATGTCTATTCGCTGCTTGATGATGTGCGAGTCTATGCAGTGGATGGCACCATTGAGATAGAGCCTTTTACGGCAGTTGTGACACCTGGAGTTGAATTTCAATATGCTCCGACCTACACATCAGATGCTGCTGTTGTGAAGCAATGGTCATTAAAAGATGCACCTGATGGAATGACAATCGATGCGCAAACAGGCGTCATTAACTGGACACCTGATACCGCGGAAGATACAAGTTTTACACTTGTTGCCGATGCTCCTGACTGTGCAGCACATGATGAGCAGTTAATTCAGCTTGAGGGTAATCATAATCCTCAGTTTACATCAGCACCTGTTTTGACCGCAGTGACGGGCACGCCCTACGTCTATTACTTGGCGGCGACAGATGCCGATGATGATGCCTTGATTTATGATCTTGAATTAACTCCTTCCGGCATGGTACTTGATGTTGATGAGGGTCTGCTCTACTGGCATGGACCGAAGATTGGCAATCACAATGTAATTGTGACTGTAGAAGATGGTCTGGGTGGTGTCGCTAACCAGGAGTTTGTCGTAACTGTAACCGAGCCTTGATGCGGTATTGACGTTGGAATCGCTAAACGACAACAGCCGGCATTAAGCCGGCTGTTGAAGAAGTGCTATCCCTGTACAATTTTAGTTGCTGCTCTTCCGGAGCTTATACGACATCCTTGTCGCGCAACCTGTGATCAGGAATTCCATTCCCGATATTAGAATATGATGCCATCCTGGCTCCTGATATCAATTCCGATTTAACGCTTCCACGTGTATTGAAAGATGGTGGCCTTTCTTCCTGTTCGGCGTGTCTTCCTGACACTCCATTTGATACCTTGGAGTTAAGTATATGGGTGTGGGTTATTTACACTAGTCGGAAAATTCTGAAATTGTTGTAAGTAAATTCCTACACCGTGTAAGTAATTCCCTACAAGCCTGTTCAAAATTTTGTCAGGAAAAGCCCATCAGGCCGGGCAGCCAGAGGACAATCTGGGGTAGTGCAATCAGGAGGGCAATAGTCAAAAAGTCAGCTACGAAGAAGGGTGTGACACCGTGAAATACATCCTGCACCGAGCATTCGTCACGCACACCGGCAACGACGAAGCAGTTGAGGCCGATCGGCGGTGTAATCAGGCATAGTTCGGCCATTTTGACGACGATGATGCCGAACCAGATGGCGCAGCCCACACCCGAGACACCAAAAGCCGATTCAGCCGCAGTGACTGCATCACCGCCGTTGAGCGCGATCACAGCCGGATAGACGACTGGCAGAGTCAGCAGCAGCATGCCGATGGCATCCATGAACATGCCCAGCAGCGCATAAGCAAGCAGGATCAGGATCAGGGTGATCATCGGGCTCTGCTCCAGGCCTGTAATCCAGTCGGAGAAGGCACTGGGCAGATCGGCAAAGCCGAGAAAGCGGACGTAAAGCAGAACACCCCAGATGATCGTAAAGATCATCACTGTGAGTTTGGCTGTTTCCAGCAGTGCGCTCTTGAGTTCACCGCCTGTCATGCCTTTCCAGAGGGCCATGCAGAGGATGACGAAGGCGCCAAGTGAACCGGCCTCGGTGGGCGTGCCGACACCGCCGTAGATACACACCACGATAATGCCGACGACAAAAAAGATCGGCAGCGTTCCGGGAAGGGATTCAAAACGCTGTTTCCAGCTGTAACCGGTAACCGGTGGGCCAAAGTCTTTTTTTGTCTTCGCCAGGAAAACGACCAATCCACCATAGATCAGGGCCGAGACCATGCCGGGCAGAAAACCGGCCATTAGCAGTGCACCGACATCCTGCTCAACAATGATTGCGTAGATGACAAGAATGGCTGAAGGCGGAATCAGGGAGGCGAGGGTACCACTGGCAGCGACCACACCGGCAGCAAAACGCTTGTCATATCCCAGCTGCAGCATTTCCGGAATGGCGATGCGCGCAAACACTGCCGAAGTTGCAACCGAGGCGCCAGATACGGCCGCGAATCCTGCCGCCGAGAAGACGGTTGCAACGCCCATGCCGCCCGGCAGCCAGCCAACCCAGCGTTTGGCAGCTTCGAACAGCGCACGTGTCAGGCCGGCATGATAGGCAAGAAAGCCAATCAGGATAAACGTGGGTATCAGTGAGAGGGCGAGTGTAGATACCTTGGAGTGTGGAATCGTACCGGCCATTTTCATGGCGACGACAACACCTCTCTCAAAACCCATCTTGGCTGAGAAGATCCATACCAGTCCGATAAAGCCTGCGATTGCAGCAGCAAAGGCAACACGCATACCGATAATGACAAAAAACAGCATGAAGCCGGTAACCCACAGGCCGATGCTGACAGAGTCCATTTGTCCCATCGCCTCAAACAGGGCCATCAGTTGCGTTCTCCGTCATCCATGGTTTAGTTACCCATGACTGAATCGGCTTCTGCTGCAGCAACAGAAGCTGCATCCTCAATCAGTGGTACTGCAACCGGTCGTTCAGTACGTTGCCTGATCGCACGAATGTAGCCCCAGCATTGCAGTACCAGGCGCAATGCGAGAATCGTCAGGGCGAACGGTACAACCAGCTTGGCAGGCCAGGTCGGCAGGTTGATGTCGAGAGAGGAGTCACCAATGTTATATGCACGATAGAAGTGCAGGTACGAGCCGTAGATGAGTACCAGGGTCACTAGCAGCATGAGGAAAGTGGATAGTAACTCGACTGCCCACAGACGCCACCCATGTATATGTGAAACAAGGATATCCATGCGGATATGACCGCCCTGGCGTTGCGTGTAGGCGATACCAAGAAAGGCAAAGAAGGCCATGGATTGCTCAACCCAGTCGACATAACCGCTAATCGGCAATGAGAAAATCCAGCGACCCAATACATTCGTTGTGGCGAGGAATACCAGCAGAAGAATGACAATGCCGCCAAGCAGCGTCAACAGGGACTCCAGCCTGAATAGCAGTTGGTCGCTGCGACTCAGGCGGGAGTTATCTGTCAGTACACTGTTGGCGCCAGCCATTGGACGAAAGTCTTACTTTGTTTTTGTATTTCCGTCTCTGGCTTTCATCGCAAGCTTGCTCTCTTCAGCAAAGAGTGCCGCTGTGAAATCGAATAGCGCTTGTGAGTCGAACTTATCGGCATTATTCGTGACCCAGTCATTGCGAACAGATTCGGCAAGCTCATTGAGTTTGGTTGTTTGTTCCGAGCTAAAGGTAACCTTGTTCAAGCCCTCTTCGGTAACAGCCTTCTCATAGGCACCAGTGGTATTGTTGTCGTAGTTGTCGACATAAAAAGCGATTGCCTCGTTCACAGAGCCCAGCAGTGCTTCCCTGTTGGTGTCGCTGAGTGCATTCAGTGCATCGGTATTGACGACAACAGGGCAGTTGGCAGAACCGAGGTTAAGGTTTGTTGTGGCCCACTTGCCTACCTTGTAGGTCTTTGTCGCCAGGTGAGCATGGGGTGCAAATGAAGCTGCATCGATAACACCTGAGTCCATTGACTGGCGTACTTCGGAGAACGGGACACCTGTCTTCACTGCACCAAGTTTGCTGAGTACGCCCATGATGCCGCCCGGACCACGGACTCGCAGTCCGTTGAAATCATCCAGTGAGCTCAATGCATCAGTTTTACTGACAATATTGTATTGGGGCAGAGGTGTTGGCATCAGCAGGGTTGCATTCCAGCGAGCTAGATCCTTGGCGACAACCGGGTGCTCGTGCACTTTCTGATAGATCTCTGCAATACGTGCAAGCGAGACATTCTTTGAGAAAGGCAGCTCGGTGACCGTTATCGTCGGATTCTTGTCCTTGTGGTAGAAGGAGCAGAACTGTGCCATCTCGAAAGCACCGATGGAGATGCCGTCGAGATTCTCTTTTGATTTGGATAATCCGCCATAGGAGATATTCAGTTTGAAATCGCCCTTGGTTTTCTGTTCAACAAGTTCAGCGAGCTTTTCAACGTTTTCAGTAAAGGCTCTGCGCTTGCCCCATAGTGAGACATTCCATTCGGTCGCTGCCTGTACTTCAAAAGCCAGGAAGCTGACACCGATTGCCGATGCAATCAATATTCTACTGAGTTTCATAAATTTCTCCGGTGGTTTTGTTGTTTGCTGCTGCATCAATTGTGTGCAACAGTCATTTTTGTCTGTCCAATCTACCACTATTGGGAATAGGGCAACAACCTGAAGGAAACTGGACTATTTGAGTATTTCCTTAAAAGGGTTCCGGTTGGTTGGAGGAGCTCTTCATGGTAAAATGTGTCATTACTATTCGATAACGGAGTTGTACGATGTCTTCACAGGAGATGTTTGAAAAGGCAGTATCGTTGATTGATGCGGCAAATAGCGAAGATCCAAACAAGGTCACGGCTGATGGAAAGGAGTGGCCTAAAGAGTTGCTCTATTCACACCGCATGGCAGAGATGATTGACCGTTTTGCACCCGATGCAAATGATGCCGCCAAGCTGGCAGTTCGCGCTCAGCATATCCAGCGCTGGAAGTCACCGCGTGATGAATACCCGATGAATCGCCAGGGCTATCTGCAGTGGAGAACCAACCTTTACAAGTTTCATGCGGAAACTACAGGTGAATTGTTGAAACAGGCAGGCTATGACGACGAATTCATCGAGGAAGTGAAGAAGGCAGTTGGCAAGCGCGCGCTGAAGGTTAATCCGAACACGCAACTGCTCGAGGATGTGGTTGACCTCGTGTTCATTGAACACTACATGCTGGAATTTGCTGAAAAACATCCTGAATACAGCGAAGAGAAGTGGATCGATATCATCCAGAAGACCTGGAAAAAGATGTCGGAGACAGCGCATGAGTTTGCACTGTCAGGAAACATCACCCTGCCTGAACCGCTTGTGCCCCTGATTCAAAAAGCACTCGCCTGATTTCAAGGTAGCATCCCCGGACTTCAAGATGGTATCACCCCGGACTTGATCCGGGGTCTATCTGGAATTGCGCACGTGCCTCTGGGTACCGGCTCAAGGCCGGTATGAGAAGTTCAGAGTGATTCGATAAATTCAACCGTTTCGTCTGCGAGGTCCTCGGCATAGAGATCACGGAAGAAGTGATCTGCACCATCAATGACGCTCATCTGGATATTCTCCTTCTCTCCAAGCGCCTCGATTTTCTCTTCGAGATTAACGACGACAGTGTCTTCGCTGCCAGCAAATACCATGACAGGTTGTGAAAACTCCTTGAGTATGTAGGTTGTTTCCATGCGCGGATCATCAGCATAGTAGTTAGCAAAGGAGGCGGCAGTCGCCGAGGTTTTCTGACAGTAGATGAAATCGACATTTTCCATCATGGTGTCGCCCTTGCCATCAGCAACCAGCTTGTTGGCTTTTTCGACAAGGGGAGCGAGATCCACTTCATAACGTTTCTTGTAATCGGCTGCCAGGTAGTCGAATCCATTGGAAGCAGGTGCGATCAGAACGGTTCCTTTTACCGGGCTTCCTTCTTTCAATTCAGAGGCGTACCAGGCAGTCTGGTTACCACCGCGTGAGTGCCCCAGCAGAATGATGGAATCAACACCCTGGCCAGTGAGCCACTGTTGCCACAGGCCAATCTCCTCGATTGCATCAGTATGCTTGTGATTGTGCGGGACAGGGCAGTCATACATGCCGGTACGTTCACTTAAGCCAAGACTGAGGCTGATAGACAGGGAGCTGTAGCCACGCTCGCTGAAGAGCTCCTGCAGTGTTGCCATAATCTCCATCTGGCCATGTGCCAGGGTGCCATGTGTCATCAGGATGACAGGTTTCTGCTGCCATGTTTCATCAGCAGTTTCAAGGCTGGCATTCAGTACAAGCCCTTTGTGTTCAATTGTGACTGGTTCGGCCAGTGCCCACTGGCTTGCGAGGCTTAGCAACAGGAGTGCATACAATTTACGCATGGTTTTATCTGATATTTAGATTGAATAGTTCGACTATCCTAACCTAACATGACTAACTGGTAACACATCAAAATAACGGAGACGAGAATGTTCAAGGCACTGGTACTCGATCAGGTCGACAAGAAAACAACGGCAGAGGTCAAGCAGCTGGAGATCAGCGATCTGCCTGACGAGGAAGTGCTCGTTGATATTGCTTACTCTTCACTCAATTACAAGGATGGAATGGCGGTCACAGGGACCGGGAAAATCGTACGTGATTTCCCCATGGTTCCGGGTATCGATTTTGCCGGTACCGTGAGTGAATCGGCCTCTGAACGTTATCAGCCGGGTGACGAGGTGATTCTGACAGGCTGGAGTGTCGGTGAGCGTTACTGGGGTGGCTACAGTCAGAAAGAGAGAGTGAAGGCAGACTGGCTGGTGCCCATGCCGGATGGTCTGGATGCACGCAAGGCGATGACAATTGGCACTGCAGGTTTGACAGCGATGCTGTGCGTTATGACTCTCGAGGAGGCCGGTGTAAAACCCGATTCCGGCAAGGTTCTGGTCACAGGTGCCGCTGGCGGTGTCGGCAGTATCGCAGTTTTGTTGCTGTCTCAGCTTGGTTACCAGGTCACGGCGGTGACCGGTCGTCCTGATACGCATGAATATCTGCGCCTGCTCGGTGCAAGCGATTTTATCAGTCGTGAGGAGATGGCGGCCGCAGCACGACCGCTGGAAACCCAGAAGTGGGCCGGTGCAGTCGATGTTGTCGGTGGCGATATGCTGGCACGCGTGCTGGCCGAGATGGACTACAACGGGGCTGTTGCAGCCTGTGGACTGGCGGGAGATTTCAAACTCAGCACAACTGTCATGCCGTTCATTCTTCGCAATGTCAGCCTGCGCGGTGTCGATTCAGTGATGTGTCCGCCAGAGCGTCGTACAGTCGCATGGGAGCGTCTCGCGAGTGAATTGCCTGAAGAAGCCTACAGCAATATCGGTAAAATCATCTCGCTCGAAGAGGTTGTCTCCGCCGGTGCAGACATTGTTGCCGGCAAGGTGAAGGGACGCGTGCTGGTTGATCCCAACCTGTAAAAAAAATGATGCAATACTGTGTCCTGATAACTCATCAGGGCACAGTGGGTTGATCTCAGGTGTATCCGCAGCCCAGGGCTATCTTCAGGAGCCTCTGATTCAGAGTTCTTTAACCAGTACGCGCGAGTTACGGCGATAGTTGTACAGCCCACGCTTGGCCATAGGCAGGGACTGTACCTGGCTGAGCTTGAAGCCCTGGTCGCCAAACCAGTGACTGCTGGATGTCGTCAAAACGAAAAGCCGGTTAATGTTTGCGGCTTCTGCCTTTCTTTCAAGTTCATGCAGCAGGGTCTCGCCAAAACCGGCACCACGATATTCCGGGTGTACGGCAACACAGGCGATTTCAGCCATGCGCTCTTTTGCATAGGGATAGAGTGCCGCACAGGCGATAATGACGCCTTCGCGCTCAATAACACTGAAATACGAAACCTCGTTTTCAATCAATTCACGCGAACGCCGTACCAGTGCGCCCTGCTTTTCAAGTGGTTCAATCAGCGCAAGTATTCCGACGACATCATCAGCACGTGCTGTGCGCATGGTGTCGAATGGCTTGGCGCTGATCATTGTGCCGGCACCATCACGCGTGAAAAGCTCTTTCAGGACGACACCATCAATGGTGCGTGACAGGAGGTGTGCCCGTTTGACGCCCTTGCGGCACGCAGATGCCGCCGTTTGCAGCAACTGCTTCTGTTCATTGGTGAGCGACTTGCGCCGTGTCAGCATCTGGTCAACTTCTGTCGGTGTCAGGTGTTGCAGCAATTTTCCAGCACGTTTGAGTGGCTTGTCGTCGCCGAGCAGAATCAGCTTGTCGGCACCGATAGCGGCTGCAACGGATTGCGCCACATCAGCGGTACTGAGATTGAAGACCTCACCTGTCGAGGAGTAGCCAAGTGGCGGCAGCAGGACAATATTGCCTGCATCGAGTTGATGTGTGATCGCGTCGGTGTCGATGCGCCTGACTTCACCGGTAAACAGGTAGTCGGTTCCATCGCGCACACCTATCGGTTTGGCAGTGACGAAATTCCCCGAGGCAACACGGATACGTACACCCGCCATCGGTGAGTTGGAGGATGCGGTCGATAGCAGCGCTTCGACATCAACCCGGACACTGCCGGCTGCTTCTTTTACGCAGGTGATTGCCGTCTCATCTGTGACGCGCAATCCGTTAACGTAAGTCATGCTGGCCTTGCGCTGCTTGAGGCGTTCCTCGATTTGCGGACGTGAACCGTGCACCAGCACAAGGCGAATGCCGAGGCCTTGCAGAAGGGCAATGTCATGTACAAGGGAAGGGAACGCATCATCAGCAACTGCAGAACCGCCGAAGGCGAGCACCAGCGTTGCTCCCCTGTGTGCGTGCACATAGGGCGATGCTGTTCTGAACCAGTTGATAAAGTTGTCAGTCACCTGCTTGCTCTGTCCCACTCTGTATAGATAGATAACATTGAAACTTAAAGCAGGGCGTGGTGCAAATACTATCTGCTGTTAAACTTGAGTTGTCGGTAACAGAGACGGAAATGGGTTTAATGCAAAAAAAGCTTGAGCAGGCGGTAACTGAGATCGGAAGTGTTATTTTGGGTAAGGAGCGGCAAGTCCGCCTGGCCCTGTGTTGCCTGCTTGCAGGTGGCCACTTGCTGATTGAAGATTTGCCCGGCATGGGAAAGACCATGTTGTCTCATGCACTCGCAAAGGTGCTCGGTCTTGACTACACACGCATCCAGTTCACCAGTGACCTGTTACCCGCGGATATTCTCGGTGTTTCCGTATTCAATAAAAACAGTGCGCAGTTCGAATTTGTCCCGGGGCCCGTATTTACCCAGGTACTGCTGGCCGACGAGATCAACCGCACTACACCAAAAACACAGAGTGCCCTGCTTGAGGCGATGGAAGAGAGACAGGTGACCGTGGAGGGCCAGACACGTGAGCTGCCGTCGCCATTCTTCGTTATCGCAACGCAAAACCCGACTACCCAGTCAGGAACCTATCCGCTGCCGGAATCCCAGCTGGATCGTTTCCTGATGCGTCTGACATTGGGGTACCCGGATCGTGAAGCTGAGAGAAAACTTCTGCTTGGAGAGAATAGTCATCAGCTGTTGGCTAATTTACAAACAGTTATCACCGTGTCTGAACTGGAAGCCATGCAGCAGCTTGTAGAGACTATCCATGTCTCCACGAGCCTTGTCGATTATGTGCAGCGCCTGGTTGAGCAGAGCCGCACGTCCGGTGATTATGCCTGGGGGCTCTCGCCACGAGGTGCGCTGGCACTGTTGCGGTCGGCCAAAACCTGGGCCCTGATGGAAGGACGTGATCATGTACTTCCGGAAGATGTACAGGCTGTCCTGATTCCTGTCGCGGAACATCGTCTTGCGACATCCATCGAGAAACATGGTGGTGGAGTGGCACGCAAGTTACTGGACAGTGTCGATGTGATCGTCTGATCATGATGCAAAATGCTCGCCAATGGTTTCGTGCGCAATTCGGTCGCTGGCTGAAAAAGCGACTGCCAGCAGCGCGATCCATCACTCTTGATCGACATCGCCTGTTTGTCTTTCCATCAAGAGCCGGTTTTGGTTTTCTGTTGTTCGTGGTGGTGATCCTGCTTGTGGCAATCAACTACCAGAACAACATGGTATTCGGATTGGCATTTCTGCTCTCCAGCCTGCTGGTTATTACTATCCTGCATACCTGGGGGAACCTCTCCGGGCTGACTGTCAGCAGTCTTCGGGCCATACCGGTATTTGCCGGTGAATCGGCAGTTTTTGAAATAAGAATCAGCCGTCCGGAGCGGGGCGCCCGTCATGCAATTACTCTCACCTGGCCGGATGGTGACTCTGCATATACCAGTTTGCTTGAAGAGAAAGAGGTCATTGTCGAGTTGTCACTGCCTGCTCACCGGCGTGGTGTTCTGAGGCCTGGCCGCCTGTTGATTGAAACGCATTATCCACTCGGCCTTGTGCGTTGCTGGAGCTGGATCGACCTGGCGCTTGAGACGCTGGTTTATCCACAGCCGCTCGAGAGTGAATTTCATTCCGGTGACAGTGGTGAGACTGATTCCGGAGAGGTCATGGTGAATCTTGCCGGAGATGACTACTATGGCCTGCGTGAATACCAGCCAGGCGACTCTCTGAAACAGGTTGCCTGGAAGCACTACGCAAGGGGGCATGATCTGCAAACGCGGCAGTTTGCTGCCTATCGTGATCACCAGTTGTGGCTCGACTACGAGGCATTTACAGGCGGTGTCGAGGCGCGCCTCTCAGCTCTCTGTTTCGAGGTGTTGAGAGTGGAAGCGAACAGAGAGGAGTATGGTTTGCGCCTGCCGGGTATCGAGATAGAGCCGGGCAAGGGTGACCGGCATCGTGAACAGGTGTTGAGTGCTTTGGCGCTGTTTCAGGGCGGGGCAGGCTAATGATTACTCCGTGGCATATTCCCCGTAACGCGCTGACGTGGATTCTGTTGAGCCTGTTGCTGCTGGTGCCGGCGCATTATGATCACCTGCCCTGGTGGGCCCTGCTGGTCTGCCTGGTTGTTGCCGGCTGGCGCATTATGATTCTCCGCGGGGAGTGGGGGCTGCCGTCCATCTGGATCAAACTGTTGCTGGTACTACTCAGCGTGGCCGGTATTTATCAACAGTTTGGCGGGATAACAGGACTCGAGCCGATGGTGGCTCTGCTGTTTTGCGGATTTTCCCTGAAGTTGCTTGAGTGCAGCAGCAGGCGTGATGTCTACCTTGTACTGTTCCTTGCCTATCTTGTCGCGGCGAGTGCATTCCTCTTTTCCCAGCAGATCACTTTCTCGCTGTACATGTTGCTTTGTGTCCTGGTGATTACAGCAGCACTGGTGGCTCTGCATCAGCCCAATGTGAGTGAATTCAGTCTGAGTGGCCTCTACAAGGCGACAGTGATTCTGTTGCAGGCGATTCCACTCACAGTGGTTCTGTTCCTTGTTCTGCCCCGCTTTGAACCCCTGTGGTCAGTTCCTGCGCCGTCACATCAGGCCAGAACCGGCATGAGTGACACCATGTCGCCAGGTGATATCTCGGCGCTCGGACGTAGTGACCAGCTGGTATTTCGTGCCGAGTTTGAATCGGGTATTCCATCCAGTCGACAACTCTACTGGCGCGGCCTAACCCTGTCCGATTTCGATGGACGCACCTGGCACCGGGGGCCGGAAAATATGCGTTTTCTTACCCCGCGTGAGTCGCAATCTGTGAGGCAGCGTTTCAGTCAGCCGATCAACTACAAGCTGATCATCGAACCAAATAACCAGTACTGGATTTTCTCCCTGCCACTGGCATTTACAGACAATCCGAAAGTAAAGATGGCATCGGATTCTCGCCTGGTTAGTATTCAGCAAATTGGTTCGAGAATGCAGCTCGATGTTCTTTCAGATCCTGACGAACGCCTGCAATCCTTTATGGACATTCAACAACGGGCGCTTTATACCGAATTGCCGGCTAGTGGCAATCCACGAACCAGGGAGTGGGCGCAACGGTTACTCGATCAGGCTGGCAACGAGGTGATCTTTGTGCAGCAAATGTTGGACTATTTTAGCCGAGAAGCCTTTTTCTACACGCTTGAACCGCCCCTGTTAGGAAGAGACTCGGTGGACGAGTTTATTTTTGATACGCGGCGCGGTTTTTGTGAGCACTATGCCAGCAGTTTTGTTTTTGCAGTTCGTTCGGCTGGAATTCCGGCACGGGTGGTGGCAGGTTACCAGGGCGGTGATGTGAACCCCTTGACCGGGGTCGTCTCCGTGCGACAGTACGACGCTCATGCCTGGGCTGAGGTGTGGCTGGAAGATCAGGGCTGGGTGCGCGTCGATCCAACCGGGGCGGTATCACCCCTGCGCATCGAATCAGGCCTGCAGCGAGCGATGGAGGCAGTAGCGGAAGAGTTTCTGCCTGATGATTTCCTGTCGCCATACCGCTACCGTGATATCCCCTGGATCAATCAGCTGCGCTTGCGATACGAGATGCTCAATTACCAATGGACAAAATGGGTACTCAATTACCGCGGCCAGTTGCAGATTGATGTTATGAAACGTTTGCTGGGAGATATCACAGCCTGGCGGATTGCCGTGCTTCTGCTGCTTGTGACCCTGCTTGCCTCCTTGCCATTTCTCTACCGGGCCTGGTTGCACGGACGTCACCTGGAGCCACACCAGCGACTCTATCTGAAGATTTGTCGCATGCTGGAGAAACAGGGATATGAGCGCCAGCCGAATGAGACACCGGATGAATTTGCACACCGCGTTGCGCAAGATGCGCCTGCATGGGGGCCTTCATTGCAGCTGGTTACCGGGCTGTTCACCAGGCTGGAGTACGAATCCGTACCTGAGCAGGAGAGGGAACAGGCGTTGAAAAACTTAAAGCACGAGCTCTTCAAGCTGCGTTATAAACGGGTCTGGAAGTAATCGGCATTGCTGCTTCCTGCAGAGCAAGGTGTGTATGTAGGAGCCCCGTCCCGGGGCGATCAATTTCTGTTTAAAGGCAAAACTTTTTGATCAGGGACTTGAGAATATCAACACCCGGCTGTAACTGATCAATGGCGACAAACTCATTTGGCTGATGTGCCTGCGCGATATCGCCTGGCCCCATAACGACAGTCTCCATACCCATGGCGTTGAAATAAGGTGCCTCGGTGCCGAAGGCAACTGTTTCTGCCTGGTGCCCTGTCAGGCTCTCGGCAGCTTTCACTATCGCCGCTTCAGCAGCTGTTTCCATCGGTGGGATTCCATCGAATGTCTTTTCCAGCGTGATCTGCAGACCTCGATCTCCAAGCCGTTTTTCGATGAGTTGCTCGATTTCACCATGTAATTGATCGAGGTTCATACCGGGAAGCGGACGCAGGTCGAAATGGAGTTCACACTCTGCACAAATGCGATTAGGGCTGTCTCCGCCGTGAATATGCCCCAGGTTGAGAGTTGGCACTTCGACAGCAAACAGGGGGTTGCGGTAGTTCTCTTGTAGTTGCTTGCGCCATTCGAGCAGTTCCTGCATTGCGGCCTGCATCGCATCCAGTGCACTGTTACCAAGAGAAGGATCACTTGAGTGGCCGGATGAACCCCGGATACGCAATGCGCGCATCATCATGCCTTTGTGCATGCGGATTGGACGGTTACTGGTTGGTTCGCCGATCACTACGTGGCGCCCGAGGTGTTGTCCAAGGTTTCCTAGTGCCTTGGCACCGCACATGGTGGTCTCTTCATCAGCAGTGGCTATGATGGTCAATGGCTGTTTCAGCTGTTTCAGGTCCAGGTCACGCACTGCCTCAAGTACAAGACTGAAAAAGCCCTTCATGTCGCAGCTGCCGAGTCCGTAGAGCCTGTTGTCACGCTCCGAGAGTTTGAATGGATCGACCTGCCAGCGTCCCTCGTCGTAGGGGACAGTGTCCGTGTGGCCTGCCAGTACTAATCCCTGTTCACCAGAGCCAGCGCTGGCGATTAAATTGAACTTGTCCGGGCAGCCGGGAATTGGCTGGATAAGTGTCGTGAAACCGAGGCTGCTGAACCACTGATCAAGCAGTTCGATTACCTTGCGGTTGTCCTGGTCCCAGCCCGGACTGGTACTGCTCACTGAAGGTGCGGCAACAAGCTGTGTCAGGCTCTGGATGAGTGTCGGCGTTTTCATGACCGGAGCATAGCATGGAACCAGCGCACTATGATTCGAGGAATAAATGAGGGTATTTCTGCAAGGATGTTTGTTATTATTTGCACTCAATATGGCAGGGAGCATGCCGTATTTCTCCTTAATGCAGTGTTTTAAACGAGGGCAAATGGATGAATGAAAGATATGCAGCGGGCATATTGCGTTATCGCTGGCTGGTAATCGTTGCGACCATACTGCTGGTAGCCCTGGCGGCGAGCGGCGGGCGTTTTCTTGCATTCTCAAGCGATTACCGGGTCTTTTTCAGCAAGGAGAACCCGCAGCTGACAGCCTTCGAGGAACTCCAGAATACCTACACCAAGAATGACAATGTCCTTATTGTGCTCGAACCCAAGGGAGGCAATGTCTTTACTCGTGATGTCTACGAGGCAATTATAGATGTCACGGAGCGTTCGTGGCAGGTGCCCTATTCACTGCGTGTCGACTCGCTGAGCAACTTTCAACACTCGTTTTCCGAAGAAGATGACCTGACCGTCATTGACCTGATCGATGAACCGGCAGGGCTGAGTGATGAAGAGGTCGAATATATCAAGTCCGTCGCTCTCAAGGAGCCATTGCTGAAGCGCCGACTGGTCTCACCGCAGGGTCATGTGACTGCGATTAATATCACGGTCGAACTACCTGGCTTGAATCCGGTAGAAGAAGTTCCAGACGTGGTCGGCAAGGTGCGTGAGATTGCAGCATATGTGGAGGAAACCTACCCGGATTTGCAGGTCTACCTGACTGGCGTGGTGATGATGAACAGTGCCTTCGCCGAGGCGTCCCAGTATGATGCGAGCAACCTGTTGCCGCTTGCATTCCTTCTGATTGTTGTGACTGTTTTTATCCAGTTGCGTGGTGTTGTCGGTACCCTTGTCACCGCCCTGGTGATTATCATGTCGGTCATTTCCGCGATGGGACTAGCCGGCTGGATGGGGATACCGTTGACCGGGCCGATGATGTCTGCACCGGCGATTATTCTCACACTGGCTGTAGCTGACTGTGTGCATATTCTTACTAACTGGATGCAGGGCTTGCGACAAGGCCATGATAAAAATCAGGCGATGGTTGAGAGTATGCGCATTAACTTCAGCCCGGTGTTCCTGACCTCGGCAACCACCGCGATTGGATTCCTGACGCTTAATTTCTCAGATGCACCGCCTTTTGGTGATCTTGGAAACACTTCTGCAATTGGTGTGATTATCGCCTTTCTTCTCTCTGTCAGCTTTCTGCCTGCTCTGGCGACACTACTGCCTTCCATGGTTAAGGAGCATGAACAGCATGATAGTCACGTGATGTTGAAACTGGCTGACTGGATTATCAAATTCAGGAAACAGCTATTGGTCGGTATGGGCGCACTGATACTGGCACTGGTTGCACTGGTTCCGATGAACGAGACTAACGATGTGTTTGTTGTATACTTTGATGAACGTATCCAGTTCAGAACTGACACAGACTTTGTGGTCGAAAATCTGACAGGTGTCTATTTCATCGATTATTCACTGAATAGCGGCAGCGATGGCGGTGTATCAGATCCGAAGAATTTGCAACAGGTCGAGGATCTTGCCAATTGGCTGAGAGCCCAGCCGAATGTCATGCATGTCAGTACCATTACAGATGTTTTCAAGCGTCTTAACCGGAATATGCACGGTGATGATGAGGCATGGCACAAGTTGCCGCAGCAGCGTGACCTGGCTGCCCAGTACCTGCTGCTTTACGAGATGTCACTGCCGTATGGGCTGGATCTGAATAACCAGATCGATATCAACAAGCAGGCAACCCGCCTGTCTGTAACCATGGAGACCATGTCGACCAACGAGGTGCTGGAGTTCGAAGAACTCGTGTACGACTGGATGGCGGAAAATACGCCGGATATTCTCACCTTCGGGGCCAGCCCGACGGTGATGTTCTCGCATATCGGCACACGCAATATCAAGAGTATGCTGGGAGGCACCCTGGTCGCCCTGGTACTGATTTCGCTTATCCTGATGGTTGCGCTCAAATCATGGCGCTATGGCTTTGTCAGCCTGGTCCCGAACCTGGCCCCGGCTGGTATGGCATTTGGTATCTGGGCTGTTATCGATGGTGAAATCGGTCTTGGCGTTTCGGTGGTGACCGCGATGACGCTGGGTATTGTAGTCGACGACGCGATCCATTTTCTCAGCAAGTACCTGCGTGCTCGTCGCGAACAGGGACTGGATGCAGCCAACGCTGTGCGTTATGCCTTCAGAACTGTTGGCGTTGCCCTGTGGGTGACCTCGGTGGCACTGGTCGCAGGCTTCATGGTGCTGGCAACTTCATCTTTTGAATTGAACAGCTCTATGGGTTTACTTGTCTCAATAGTAATTGCACTGGCGCTGTTTGCCGACTTCTTTTTCCTGCCACCGTTGTTGATGCGATTTGACAGCTGGTTACAGGGCAGTGAAAAGCCGAAACAGGCTAATTGAATTGACGAAGATACAACCGGAGTGAGTGATGAAAAAAATGATCGGTATTCTGCTGCTTGCAACATTTACGTTGCCGGTACTTGCTGAATCCCCTGAAGAGAAAGGACTGCGTATTGCACAGGCTGCTGATGCACGTGACACTGGCTGGAAAGACCAGACTGCTAACATGATCATGACGCTGCGTAACCGCTCGGGTGAGGAGAGTATACGCAAGATACGCACTAAGTCTCTTGAGCAGAAAGGCGATGGTGACAAGAGCCTCTCCCTGTTTGATGAACCGGCGGATATCAAGGGAACTGCCATGCTGACTTTTTCGCATGGTCTCAAGCCCGATGACCAGTGGCTCTACCTGCCGGCACTGAAACGCGTCAAGCGTATCTCCTCACGCAACAAGTCGGGTCCTTTTATGGGTAGCGAATTCGTTTTCGAGGACCTGGGGTCGCAGGAGATTGAAAAATACAGCTACAAGTACCTGAAGGAAGAGGCGTGCGGCAAGGGCTGGAAATGCCATGTGCTTGAGCGCACACCCGCCTACAAGCATTCAGGCTACTCGAAGCAGGTTGCATGGTTGGATGCCAGGGAGTACCGACCGGTCAAGATTGACTACTATGACCGCAAGGGCTCAAAGCTGAAGACGCTGACATGGAAGGGTTACAAAACTTACGGCAATTTCTGGCGAGCCGACGAGATGTTCATGCAGAATCACCTGACCGGGAAGTCGACTACGCTGAAGTGGGCAAACTACAAGTTGAATACCGGGCTTGGTGATGGTGATTTCAACAAGAACGCGCTGGCTCGCCTGCGCTGAATCTGCGAAAGAGAATGATGCAACAGCCGCTGCCAAAAATATTTCCACCCGTATTTGCGCTCCTCTTTGCCGCAGCGATGTGGGCGGTAGCAAATGGCTTTCCGATTGTTGAACTGATTCCTGATCCATGGAACCGGTTCGGCTATATCGTTATGGCAATTGCGATCAGTATCGACCTCTGGTCGCTTGGACTTTTTCTCAGGGCGAAAACCACTTTTCATCCGTTACGGTTACATGAAACCTCCTCCCTTGTTACTGGCGGCATGTACCGGGTTACGCGTAACCCCATGTACCTCGGCCTGCTTCTTCTCCTGACTGGCTGGGCGATTCTGCTCGGTGAATTGCTTCCGTGGATGCTGCTGCCGATATTTGTGTGGCTGCTCAACACACAGCAGATTCAACACGAGGAACGTATTCTCGAGGAGAAGTTTGGCGGCCAGTATCTGCAGTACAAGGAGCGCGTGCGCCGTTGGATCTAGACGACATCTGAAAAAAATATGACTCAATATAAATCAATACTACTCGCCGGCCTGTTGCCGCTTCTCTCATCTGTTGCTGTCGCTGACTGGTCAGGCAATATCGCCGTTGAAGGCCGTTATTTCACCTCAAGTCCACAGTGGCAAGGGCAGGGGAGCGAAGGGATTTCACTCAGCTTCCAGCCGGAATATCGTCACCAGTGGAATGACGGCAAGGATGGTTTTACCTTTATTCCCTTCGTGCGTCTCGACAGCATGGATGATGAACGTACCCATGCAGATATCCGTGAACTCAGTTATCTCCACGTCATGGATGGCTGGGAATTTCGTGCCGGAATCAGCAAGGTGTTCTGGGGCGTTACCGAGTCGCAGCACCTGGTCGATATCATCAACCAGACTGACCTGGTCGAGAGCGTAGACGGTGAAGAGAAACTTGGCCAGCCGATGGTTCGGGTCACGCGTGTGTTTGATACCGGGAGTATCGATGTTTTCCTCATGCCCTGGTTTCGTGAGCGTACCTTTCCCGGCATCAATGGCCGTTTACGTACCTCGATGCCGGTTGATACCGACAGTGCTGCCTATGAGTCGGATGACGAACAGCGCCATTTCGATTATTCACTGCGCTGGAACGGCTATCTCGGCAATGTCGACTATGCGCTGTCGTGGTTTGACGGTACCTCGCGTGAGCCTGGTTTTATTGCTCACCCGGACAAGCCACTTGAGCTGCTTGCCCCATACTATTACCAGTTGCAGCAGGCAGGTCTCGAGTTGCAGTACACCGGCGAAGCGTGGTTGTGGAAGCTGGAGGCAGTGCATCGTAGTACCAGTGTCGAAGACTACTGGGCGGCCACCGGTGGTTTTGAGTACACCTTTGTCGGTATCAACGACTCTGCGCTGGACCTCGGGGTGATAGGTGAATACCTCTATGATTCACGTGGCACTGATGGGCAGGCCCCGTTTCAGAATGATCTTTTCGTTGGTGCACGCCTGACGCTCAACGATGCCCAGAGCAGTGAGCTGCTGGCTGGTGCCATTATCGATCTTGACCATTCGAGTAAAACCTTCAGGGTCGAGGCGAGCCGCCGCATCGGGCAGAATTACAAGCTGAGTGTCGAGGCGCAGCTGTTTGCTGACGTGGATGTGAATGATCCACTGGCTGCTTTCGAGAAAGACAGTTTCGTGCAGGTCGAACTGGCGCGCTACTTCTGATTGGCTAATATTGTCTGGCGGGCGTCATCGATCGCCACGTCGAGATACCAGCCGTACATCTCCAGCGTGTTGGCGCCGAGTAACGGCTTGCCGATTTGCGTTCCGGTCGAATCAAGCAGAATGACAGTGGGTGTGACGAAAAGACCGTACTCCTTGAAGAACAGGTAGCCCTCTTCCACGGTACCATCGAAATAGGTTATCTCGTTACCCAAATCAATGCTGACCTCCCGGATCAGGACGCGTTCGCGTTCCGCCGCATTTCGATTCATGGGAAGGAATATCTCTTCCTTGAGGCGATGGCAATAGTCGCAGTGCTCCTGTGTGAAGAGGAGCAGGAGAGGTCGTCCGCTGCGTTTCACCTCGTTCCCAAGTTGTTGCAGGTTTGTTGCCTGGGTCAATTCATCATTCATACTTGTTGCCATTCAGGTGTTATATCAGCTTGCCGGTTACCGGTATTCAATAGAGTATAATGCCTGTTCTAGTGGTTGGGAGTCTACAGACTGATGCAACTGATCCAGATTACGGATATGCACATGCACCGGGAGCCCGGTGAAATCAGGCAGTCCTGTGTCAATACGGACGATTCACTGGCAGCAGTACTTGCCAGTATCAAAAATCGTGGGCAAATCCCTGCACTGATTGCGGCAACCGGCGATCTTGCACAGGATCCTCATCCGGAGATATACAACCGCTTCGGACAAATGGTGTCGCTGCTTGATGCCCCTGTAGTGACTCTTCCCGGTAACCATGACGACAGAGCCATGATGTCGGCCAGTTTCAGTGACGGTAGCGTGAGTTGCTGCGGTGAACTGCAACTTGGTGAATGGCAGCTGGTGTTTCTCGATACCTCGGTACCAGGTGAGGTACATGGCTCCCTGGGCCAGGAGCAACTGGATAATCTCATCGAGACCATTTCATCGACCAGTGCCAGCCATATTCTGATTTTCATGCATCACCACCCTTATCCGGTCGGTACTGTCTGGCTCGATGATATCGGGTTGGAGAACAGTGATCTTTTCTGGGATGCAGTCGGGACATCAGCACGCGTACGCGGCGTGGTTTGCGGACATATTCATCAACAACTGGACTGCATACACAAAGGTATCAGGATGCTGGGCACGCCTTCTACCTGCGTACAGTTCGTACCCTTTTCGGAAGAATCGGATTTTGATGACAGGCCGCCTGGCTACAGGGTGATAGAGTTAAACGACGATGGCTCGATCGATACCCGTGTCGAATGGGTGCCCCTGCCCTAATGATGGGGTAAGCGCTTCACATCAATTTCATCCCTTTCGGAATGTTACGTCCGTAAAATATTTCGAGCATTTCGCGCTTCAGTGCCTCGACGATCAAGCGCTGTTCCTTGGGAGGGATGTCATCGGCATCGACGCCGAACAGGTAGCTGTCCAGATTGAAATCCTTGAGTAGCATCTTGGTATGGAACAGGTTCTCCTGGTAGACATTGACGTCGATCATCTGGTAGCGCCGCTTGGTGTCAGCAGCGAGATAATTCTGAATCGAGTTGATGTTGTGATCGGTAAAGTGTTTTTTGCCGTTAACGTCGCGGGTGAAGCCTCGCACGCGGTAGTCGAGCGTGACAATGTCTGAGTCAAACGAGTGGATCAGGTAGTTGAGCGCTTTCAGGGGTGAAATACGTCCACAGGTCGAAACATCAATATCGGCACGGAAGGTACTGATGCCGTTTTCCGGGTGGCTCTCTGGGTAGGTGTGCACGGTCACGTGGCTTTTGTCCAGATGCATCACAACACTGTCGGGAAGAGGGCCCGGTGCCTCGGTGTTGGAGAGCTTTTCAGCTGCAATCGGTTCCTCGGAGATTAGCATGGTGACGCTGGCGCCCTGCGGATCATAGTCCTGGTGGGCGACATTGAGGATATTGGCACCGATGATATCGACAACATCCGTCAGGATATTGGTCAGGCGCTCGGCATTATATGCCTCGTCTATATACTCTATATATGAGCTGACCTCTTCCTTGCTTCTTGCATAGCAGATGTCATAGATGTTGAAACTCAGTGTTTTTGTCAGGTTGTTAAACCCGTGCAGTTTGAGTTTGCGCTTTCTCGCCATCGACGTCGAACCTGGGTGAATATTAAACCGGGGCGCACTTTATGCCCAAGTCGCTGTCAGGGCAAGGAAAAAGTGCATTTCACATTTCCCGGTCAGTTAACACCCCTCAATGCCTCCCACTGGCTGACCGGCGGGTGGTGAATGATCTGTACATGTGTGCCATCCGGATCGTAGCAGTAGAAGCTGCGCGCGCCGTCACGATGCGTGCGTGGTTTAGTCCGCATTTTGACATCATGATCCTGCAGGAACTCGAACCAGCGGTCGACCTCTTCAGCCGCGTTGACGAAGAAACCGATATGATCCAGTCGCTGGCCGGCTTCATCCCTTTGGTGCTCCGTGGATGCCTGGTGCAGCGCCAGGTTGTCACTGCCCGACGTCAGGTAGACGTTCTGATGGTCAGGACGCCACTCGAGCTCCATGCCGAGCAGATTGATATAGAAGTTTTCACACGCCTCGAGATCGCGCACGAAGAGTGCGACATGGCGCATTCCAAGCATTTTTTCCGGTCTCATGATCAATCCTCCTCGATAATTTCATAATCGTGGGTTATTTTCGCCATTTTGCCGAGCATGATTGAGGCTGAACAGTATTTTTCGGCACTCAACTCGATGGCTCGCTTGACGTGTTTTTCGCTAAGGTCGCGTCCCTTGACGATAAAGTGGGCGTGGATACGCGTGAAAACCTGCGGTCTTTCGTCTGCACGTTCCGCATCAAGGATGACTTCGCAGGAGGAGACCTGTTGACGGGACTTGTTGAGGATCATCATCACATCAATCTGGGTGCAGCCGCCCATGCCGAGCAATAACATCTCCATTGGACGAACACCGAGGTCTTGACCGCCAAGGTTGGGAGGTCCATCCATAACAACCCCGTGGCCGCTTGGAGATTCACCTACCATCATCATGCCTTCGACCCATTTGACTCGTGCTTTCATGCCTCTGCTATTCCTCTTCTGTGATGCCCGCTGCAAAATTCAAGATTAGCATATTCCATCGGGGTTGAGAGTATGTATACTTGGTTGCGAATGAATAATCCGGGGCATGCATGGCAACTTATGTAATCGGCGATGTGCAGGGCTGTTTTGATGAATTACAGCGCCTCCTTGAGCATATCGAATTCGACGCACAACAGGATCAGCTCTGGTTCGCAGGCGATCTCGTCAATCGCGGACCCAAGTCACTGGAAGTTCTGCGCTTCGTCAAGGAGTTGGGGGACAGCGCGGTATGTGTGCTCGGCAATCATGACCTGCATCTGCTCGCGACCTGGAGTACGGGGGGCAAGAAGAAGCTGAAAAATGATCTTCAGCCCATTTTTGATGCGCCTGATCGCGACGAGTTACTCGAGTGGCTGTGCCTGCGCCCCTTGATGCATACGACCCCGGAATTTGACTTCTGCCTGATACACGCCGGTTTGCCGCCACAATGGGACCTGACCCAGGCTCTCGCCTGTGCACAGGAGGTGGAGTCGGTGCTTGCCGATCAACGCTGCAGAGAGCACTATTTTGCCGAGATGTATGGCGACAAACCGAACCTCTGGAGCGAGGATCTGGGCGGGCAGGAACGTCTCCGCTTTATTACCAACTGCTTTACGCGACTGCGCTTCTGTACGCAGGATGGACACCTGGCTCTCGATGAGAAGGGTGCGCCGGGTTCCCAGAAGAAGGGGCTTTTGCCATGGTACCTGGTACCCGGGCGACAATCGGAGAATATCAAACTGCTGTTCGGACACTGGTCGATGCTCGGTTATCACCATGAAGCCAATACATGGGCACTGGACACGGGGTGCCTGTGGGGCGGTGAATTGTCTGCTCTGCGCATTGACGTGGAGCCTCCCGTACTTTATGCAATTGATTGTCCATGCCAGCGCAAGCCGGGTTAGAATACCTTTATATGCTAAAACTACTGGACTGAGATTATTATGATTGGACGCTGGTTTGAGGGTGCGATCTGGTCGTCGCGCCTTGTCGTACTACTAGCGGTTGTATCGAGCCTTGTCTCTGCGATCGCGCTTTTTTATATGTCAACAGTCGATGCCTGGATTCTTGTCACACATGTTCTGAACTATGGCTCGCCTGAGCTGACGGCGGTTGATCGTGTCGAATTGAGGGCGGAGACGGTCACCCATGTAGTCGAGATGGTCGATGGTTACCTGCTCGCAACCGTGCTGTTGATTTTTGGTATGGGACTTTACGAACTGTTCATCTGTAAAATAGGCCAGGCAGAAGAGTCCGGGACCTCGTCAAAGGTGCTGGTTATCAACAGCCTCGATGATCTCAAGGCGCGCCTTGCCAAGGTTGTACTGATGATCCTGATCGTGCGCTACTTCGAATTTGCGCTGGGCATGGACTTTAATACACCACTCGATTTGCTCTATTTTGCTTTCGGTATCGCTTTTCTGGGCGCTGCACTGTGGCTTTCTCACCTGGCCGACATGAAACACTGAGACTCTGGATGTGAAGCAGATTGCGCTAATTATTGTTCTGTTCGCGGCAGCCCTGCTGGCAGGGCGATTTCTGACAGATACACCCGCTCCGGGTGATACGGCTCTTCCGAGTGTGACTCTCGAGCCGATCGCTTGCGAGCCTTCTTTGCAGGCGTGTATGGCAGAACTGCCGGATGGGTCGCAGGTTCAGATGCAGATTCTGCCGAAGGATGCCATTAAGCCGATGAAGCCGCTGCAGGCAGAAGTGACTGCCACAGGGAAATGGCACGCAACCACGCTTGAAGCGACCGGCATTAATATGAATATGGGCTTCAACCGCTTCAACTTTAAGCCCGGCGACGAACAGGTTGATCATGCAGACTTCATGCTGCCAATCTGTACTCTGAAGCGTATGCAGTGGGAGTTTTTGTTAACAATTTCTGATGAAAACAGCCTGATTCATATTCCCTTCCATATCGAGATCGAATCCTGAGGGTGTGACAGCCGTCAAATATTTGAAATATTCCCCGGTTTTTCCGTGTTTGTCGTTGACAAGTGGTCATGAGGCGCATAGAATTCGCGGTCTTTCTCCCCGGCACTGTCTGAAGGGAGAGGACAAGGCAGCTGAAGAGAGAATAGCAGCCTTGTAAAATATAGAATTGAATCAATGACTTACTATCTAGCGGGTCGATAGCGACAGGCTGGAGAGGGTTGGTTAACGTTTTTTTATTGCGCGCAGAAATGGTTTTCTGCATGTATCTGGCGCCCAGGGTGGCGCTGTGAAAGAGAAGAGAAGCAAATGGCAACAATTAATCAGTTAGTACGCAAACCACGTAAGCGCAAGGTTGCTAAAAGCAACGTGCCTGCGCTCGAGGCGTGTCCTCAGAAGCGTGGTGTTTGCACTCGCGTATATACAACAACCCCTAAGAAGCCGAACTCGGCACTGCGTAAGGTTGCTCGTGTACGCCTGACGAATGGTCATGAAGTCACCAGTTATATTGGTGGTGAGGGACATAACCTTCAGGAGCACAGCGTGATCCTGATCCGTGGCGGTCGTGTTAAGGACTTGCCAGGTGTGCGTTATCACACCGTGCGCGGCACACTCGATACCTCTGGTGTTGAGAGCCGTCGTCAAGGTCGCTCCAAGTATGGTGCGAAGCGTCCCAAGAGCTAATTAGAGAGAGATTGAGAAAATGGCCAGAAGACGAGTAGCAGCACGCCGTGAAATCCTGCCCGATCCTAAGTTCGGAAGCCAGTTGTTGACCAAGTTCATCAACATGGTAATGGTTGACGGAAAGAAATCTGTTGCAGAAAGCATTCTGTATAACGCGCTTGACCAGATCGCCGACAAAAAAGGCGGTGACCCAATGGAAGCGCTTGAAACTGCACTGGAAAATGTACGCCCTGCGGTAGAGGTTAAATCCCGCCGTGTTGGTGGTGCAACCTACCAGGTTCCTGTTGAAGTACGTCCGATTCGTCGTGACTCACTCGCAATGCGCTGGATTATCGATGCAGCACGCAGGCGTAGTGAAAAATCCATGGCGCAGCGTCTTGCCGGTGAGCTGATGGATGCGACCGAGCAGCGTGGATCAGCAGTTAAAAAACGTGAAGATACGCACCGTATGGCTGAAGCCAACAAGGCGTTCTCACACTACCGCTGGTAACAGCAAACCAGGGAAACCGGGGAAGATCGGGTCGTGGCACGTTCGACTCCAATAGAACGCTATCGAAACCTGGGCATTATGGCCCATATCGATGCGGGTAAAACGACCACGACAGAGCGGATCCTGTATTACACAGGAGTGTCTCACAAGATTGGTGAAGTCCATGACGGTGCGGCAACAATGGACTGGATGGAGCAGGAACAGGAGCGAGGAATTACCATCACCTCGGCAGCAACGACCTGTTTCTGGAGTGGTATGGAGCGGCAGTACGACCAGCACCGTATCAATATTATCGACACGCCCGGGCATGTCGATTTCACCATCGAGGTGGAGCGTTCGTTACGTGTACTCGATGGTGCCTGTGCAGTCTTCTGTGCGGTAGGCGGTGTTGAACCGCAATCCGAAACAGTCTGGCGCCAGGCGAGCAAGTATGGCGTGCCGCGCATCGCATTCGTCAACAAGATGGATCGCATGGGCGCCAACTTTTTAAGGGTAGTCGAACAGGTGCGAGAGCGTCTGGGGGCTACACCGGTACCGATGCAGATGAATATCGGTGCAGAAGAAAATTTTAAAGGGGTCGTCGATCTGGTCAAGATGCAGGCGATCTACTGGAAGGAAGAGGGCATGGGAATCGAGTTCGAAGAACACGATATCCCGGAAGATCTCAAGAGCCAATGTGCGGAACTGCGTGAGCAGATGGTAGAAGCTGCCGCCGAGGCATCTGATGAACTGATGGAGAAATACCTTGAAGAGGGTGAACTCTCCGCAGATGAAATCAGGCAGGGCATCCGTATTCGGACACTTGCCAACGAGATCACGCCGATGTTCTGTGGCTCTGCCTTCAAGAACAAGGGTGTACAGGCAATGCTCGATGCAGTTATCGACTATATGCCGTCACCGGTCGATGTCCCGGCGATCATGGGGCATCTTGATGACAAGGACGAAAGCGTGGCAGAGCGCCACCCGACAGATGATGATCCATTTGCGGCACTGGCTTTCAAGATCGCAACCGACCCATTTGTCGGCACATTGACGTTTTTCCGGGTTTACTCGGGTGTGCTGAAATCTGGTGATACGGTTTTTAACCCGATTAAGGGTAAGAAGGAGCGGGTTGGACGCATTTTGCAGATGCATGCCAATCACCGTGATGAGATCAAGGAAGTGCGTGCTGGCGATATCGCCGCGGCAGTTGGTCTCAAGGATATTACGACGGGTGAGACCCTGTGTGATATCGACAACAGGATTATCCTGGAACGCATGGACTTCCCGGAACCGGTTATATCGGTTGCGGTTGAGCCGAGAACCAAGGCGGACCAGGACAAGATGGGGGTAGCCCTGTCGAAGTTGGCCCAGGAAGACCCTTCTTTCCGTGTACGTACGGATGAGGAATCGGGCCAGACGATCATCTCGGGTATGGGTGAATTGCACCTGGAGATTATCGTTGACCGCATGAAGCGTGAGTTTGATGTTGAGGCAAATGTCGGTGCGCCGCAGGTTGCCTACCGTGAAACCATACGCAAGGCGGTCAAGCACGAAGGTAAGTTTATACGCCAGTCGGGCGGTCGCGGTCAGTATGGCCATGTGTGGCTGAAGATAGAGCCGCAGGAGTCCGGAGCTGGTTATGAGTTCGTCAACGACATCGTTGGCGGTGTCGTACCAAAGGAGTATATTCCGGCGGTCGACAAAGGTGTGCAGGACGCGATGACCGGCGGAATTAACTCCGGTTATCAGGTGGTAGACATCAAGGTGACCCTGATTGATGGTTCATTTCATGATGTTGACTCATCTGAGCAGGCATTCAGAATCGCCGGCTCAATGTGCTTCAGAGAAGGCGCAAAAACTGCAGACCCGGTGGTGCTTGAGCCCATCATGAAAGTTGAAGTTGTCACCCCCGAGGAAAACATGGGTGACGTGATTGGCGATCTGAACAGTCGCCGCGGCATGGTGCAGGGAATGGAAGACTCACCCGCCGGAAAGCTGGTTCGCGCAGAAGTGCCACTGGCGAAAATGTTCGGGTATGCAACAGATTTGCGTGGTGCGACACAGGGTCGAGCCACCTACTCGATGGAATTTGCGCATTACAGCGAAGTGCCATCGGGTTTTGCAGGTAATTAGCGAAATAGTCCTAACAGTATTTTTTAGAGGGTAGCTACGGTGTCCAAGGAAAAATTTGAACGTACGAAACCGCACGTGAACGTTGGTACAATTGGCCACGTTGACCACGGTAAAACAACACTGACAGCGGCACTGACTCGAGTGTGTGCAGAGACC
>NZ_MPQG01000023.1:0-34621 GCF_002020255.1 Solemya velum gill symbiont
GATGCCAATTTCGCGGATCGCATCGATGCGGGCAGTGCCTTGTCCAACCAGGACTTCAACTTGCCGCAGTTTCTGGACGATTTCTTCCGGTTTGTGTCGCTTGATTCCCATTTTCGGTCCTCCGTTTTACTCATCATAAGGGTGGACCAACTTATTGAGGGAGGATCACCCGTTATTTCTCTTCGTTCGAACACATCATCTCAAACGCGTTAACCAGATTCTCTTCAAGTGGGGCCTCGAAGGTCATTTTTCTACCTGATTCGGCACCATTTTCACCCCAGGGAAAAGTGAGTCGCCATGCGTGCAGAAACAGCCTGCGAATACCCTGCTCACGACACTGCTGGTTAACCGTCTCATCGCCATACTTGGTATCGCCTACAATCGGGGTTCCGAGCGACTGTGCATGTACGCGAATCTGGTGTGTTCTGCCGGTTTCGAGTTTTGCCTCGACAAGCATAAAATCACTACAACTGCGCTGTACGCGAAAACGTGTCAGTGCAGCCTTACCGGTGGGATCGACACGTACGATACGTTCGCCACCCACATGACTCTTTTTCAAAGGCTCTGCACAGCTGATCTTTTCCCGCTTCCAGTGACCCGACAGCAGTGCAAGGTAGCGTTTATCAACCCTGTTTTCACGTTGCAGCTGGTGCAACTGTCGCAGTGCAGACCGGCGCTTGGCAATAAGCAGGAGACCGGAAGTATCACGATCAAGACGATGCACCAGTTCGAGGCCCTTCTGTTCAGGGCGTGCCATACGCAGGCGTTCGATCACGCCCTGGCTGATACCGCTGCCACCATGCACTGCAAGACCCGAGGGTTTGTTAATCACAATGAGTCCCTTGTCCTCGTAGAGAATGGTTTCTTCTATATCGGATTTCTGCTTGTCGGTCAGCCCGCTCGCCTGTTCAGCAACCAGTACATGTGCAGGTGGCAAACGCACCTGGTCACCGATCTGCAAACGGTATACAGGCTTGATACGACCCTTGTTAACACGCACCTCACCCTTGCGAAGCATCTTGTAGATACGGCTCTTGGGTACGCCTTTGAAGGTTTTTATGAGGAAGTTGTCGATACGCTGCTGATCCGCTTCTTCTCCTATCGTGAGAATCCGCGGACCAGTGCGTTCGAGTTTACTGGACACTTCGCTTATTCAGGTGCAGATGATCCGGCAGCCGCATCGCTCTTGGCCTCGGCTTTTTTAGCCTTGGGAGCTGTTTCTGCCTTGGCTTTCTCCGGCTTGCTGCTTTCGACAGACTTTTTCGTCTCTACCTGTACGAGCTTGGGGGCTGCTGCTTTGCTACCCTCATCAGTCTTGGCAGGCTTCGCCGGTTTGGCTCGCTTTTCAGCTGCCTTGGGAGCCTTCTCGGCTTTTTCGGCCGGCTTTGCCTTTCGATCTTCACCTGATTGAGCTGCAGCGGGCTTCTCAGCCGATGCTGTTTCCTTCGGCGCGGACTCCTTCGCAGGTTTCTTTTCCGGCTTACTCTCTTTTACAGCCCTGTTTTCCCTTCTCGGCTTCTCGGAAGCACTTTCAGACAACTGCAACTCGGCCTGCTCTGGCTTCTCCTTGCGTGCAGTTGCTACAGGCTTGTCAGCTGGATTATCTGCTTGCTTATCGGCCTGTGCCTGTTTTACGTATTCAGGTATCACCTGAGAATCACTCGCCTTCTCAGGCTCGCTTCTGCGCTGTGGTCGCGGACGACGTTTCTGCTGCTGCCTCCCACTTGACTGAGGCTTGTCATCAGATTTGCCTGAATCATCTTTGGTAACCTGGCTTTCAGCCTTCGGGGCCTCTGCTTTGGGCTCGGATTTAGCAGCCTGAGCTTTTGGTTCCGATTTTGCGGCTTTAGGCTCTGTTTTTGCAGTCTGCGACTCTGCCTTCACCTGCTTTTCTGAGCCCGCTCCTGTCTTCTGCTGATCAGTTGCCTGTGCAGTGTTGCCATCCTGACGTCCGGCGCTTGAGCGGCGACCACCTCTGCGACCACCTCTGCGACCTCGACTACTCTTCGGCTTGTCACCCTGCTGAGCATCGGTTGCACCCTGTTTCTTACTTTCGGGCTTCTCCGTCTTGTTTGCGTTTGCAGCACTCTTATCCTGGGCCGCTTTCTGCATTCTGCTTGCCTGCTGACCCTGAGAACCTCTACCGCGTGAACCCCTGCGATTATTACGCTGGGAATTGCTTCGGCTACGAGGTGCAGGACGTTTCTGCTCCTCTTTTTTCTCTTCAGGCTCTTCAACCTTGGCTGAGGAAAAAAGTGAACCAAAGAGACGCTTTAGCAGGCCTGTTTCAGCTGTCTCTGCACTCTCCTCTACAACCGCCTTTGCCTCTGGCCTTGTAGAGACGGGAGTAATCTTTTTCACTGCAGGCTCTTCGATACGTGCCTGCCTTGTCGCATGGCTTTCCTGTACAACAGTTTCCGGCTCGCTAACCATTTTGTAACTGGTCGACTCATCAACTGCCGGCACATCTGCCTGGCGTACACGTTCGATAGTGTAATGCGGTGTCTCGAGATGCTGGTTTGGTACCAGTACAACCTCGATTTTCTGACGCTTTTCGATATCGTGAATCTGTGGGCGTTTTTCGTTGAGCAGATAGGTCGCAACATCAACTGGTAACTGCGCAATAACACGGCCTGTATTCTCTTTCAGGGCATGCTCTTCAATCAGGCGCAAAATAGAAAGCGCCAGGGATTCGACACTACGCACAAAACCGTGACCTTCACAGCGCGGACAGACGTGCTGGGCAGCCTCACCCAGTGACGGACGCAGACGCTGGCGTGACATTTCAAGCAGGCCGAAACGTGAAATACGCCCAACCTGTACACGCGCCCTGTCATCCTTAAGTGCATCCTTGAGACGATTTTCCACGGCACGCTGGTTCTTGCTCGGTGACATATCGATAAAATCGATAACGAACAGACCGCCAAGATCTCGCAGGCGTAATTGGCGTGCAACCTCATCGGCTGCTTCAAGATTGGTATTGAGTGCCGTCTCTTCGATATCCGCACCCTTGGTTGCACGTGATGAGTTGATATCAATTGAAACAAGCGCTTCGGTATGGTCGATAACGATGGCACCACCGGATGGCAAGCGCACTTCACGTTCAAATGCCGATTCGATCTGGCTTTCGATCTGGTAACGTGAAAAGAGAGGCGTCTCGTCAGAATAGAGTTTCAGCTTGCGCTTGTTATGCGGCATCACCTGGGAGACAAACTCTTCGGCCTCCTTGAAGACATTCGGATCATCGATAACAATCTCGCCAATATCGGTGCGCAGGTGATCACGAATCGAGCGAATGATGACATTGCTCTCCTGGTAGATCAGGAACGGCGCTTTACGTTCTTCCGCTGTCGTTTCAATTGCGGTCCAGACCTGGGTCAGGTAATCAAGGTCCCACTGCAGTTCTTCAGCCGATTTGCCGATTCCAGCGGTACGGATGATTAGCCCCATGCCTTCAGGCACTTCCAGCTGCGACATCGCCTGGCGCAGTTCGGAACGGTCTTCGCCTTCGATGCGGCGTGAGATTCCACCTGCACGCGGGTTCTTGGGAACCAGTACGAGGTAACGTCCGGCAAGTGAGACAAATGTCGTCAGTGCAGCACCCTTGTTGCCACGCTCCTCTTTCTCGACCTGGACAATGACTTCCATGCCTTCCTTGATGGCATCCTGGATAGAAACCCTGCCACCTGCTTTCTGCGCCTCTTCGTTAAAGTAGGTTCGCGAAATTTCCTTGAGGGGAAGAAAACCGTGACGCTCGGAGCCATACTCGACAAAAGCTGCTTCGAGGCTTGGTTCGACGCGTGTTATCCGGCCCTTGTAGACGTTTGATTTTTTCTGTTCACGGCCGGGGAGTTCGATGTCGAGATTGAACAGGGACTGTCCATCGACAATAGCGACACGCAACTCTTCTGGCTGAGTTGCGTTGATCAGCATACGTTTCATTCTAATTGTAATCCTGGTGTTCGTGCAGACGAACGGCACCGTGCATTTAGTAGCCTGAGGCTCCTTAACCTGCCGGTTGCAATATGACTGATATCTTTGTCGTCAACACAAAATTCAATATCTGGTCGTCTTTATCAACGACCGCCCTGGTCGGGATCGCATCACTTCCGGAGCGCAATGCCTACAGCCAGCAAATCGGCTGACGCAGCACTCAACGAAGTGAGGTATTCCAACCTCAATACATTTCGGGGCAGTTTTATCGGGTCTGCCAGTGCTGATTGATCAGCTCCCGTAATCTGTTTTCCTATTGTGTTAACTAACAGGCCATTCATTAGCTGCCTTGGTCAGTTAAAACCATACTCAATAGGAATCTATCTGCTGCGCTATAACCCGGCTACTATGCAACTTAATCTACAGATGACATAAAAGCAGTCTGATATAGGAACAATGGCCGGGAACAGGCTCGACACTCTCGACCCCGGAACGGGACACGAAAATGTCGCAATAATCTGCGCAGACACTGAACTATATCAACAGTGTTTGCAATGTTCAATGAAAAGATGCCCGATCTTGTTGATCAGACTGAAAAAATAGGCTTTCCGCAAAGATAGCGAAAGCTGGATTAACTGCTCTTTTCGAGCTCTTCTAAATACCCCTGGTTGACGCGCTCACGCAGCTCTTTGCCCGGCTTGAAATGCGGAACATGCTTGCCCGGCAGTGCAACCGGCTCGCCGGTTTTCGGGTTGCGTCCAGTACGTGGGGATCTGTAATGCAGGGTAAAACTGCCAAAACCGCGAATTTCGATGCGATCACCGGTTGAGAGCGAATGGCTCATCTGTTCCAGGATGCATTTAACAGCAAGCTCGACATCTTTCTGTGCCAGGTGTGGCTGCTGCGTCGCGATGACTTCAATCAGTTCAGACTTTGTCATAAAAATCCAATTGTTAAGGTGGTGCGGGCAAAATGCCCGCACCATTTTCAACATTAAGCGTCAGAATCGCTCATCTTGTCTTTAAGCAGGTCACCGAGTGTCGCCTTACCACTGGCGGCACTATCGGAGTAGCTACGGATTACCGCTGCTTCCTCTTCTACATCCTTCGCCTTGATAGACAGGCTCAGGGTGCGGTTCTTGCGATCAACACCAACAAACTTGGCTTCTACAGAATCGCCAACCTTGAGAACGGTAGATGCATCTTCAACGCGGTCGCGTGAAAGCTCTGAAGCACGCAGGTAACCGGTAACGGTATCTGCCAGTTCGATAGTCGCGCCCCTGGCGTCAACTTCGCTAACAGTACCGGTAACAACGCTGCCCTTCTCGTGAGTTGCAACATAAGAAGAGAACGGGTCTTTATCGAGCTGCTTGACACCCAGCGAGATACGCTCACGCTCAGGATCAACAGAAAGAACGACAGTCTCGACTTCATCACCTTTCTTGAAATCGCGAATCGCTTCTTCGCCCTGTGCTTCCCAGGAGATGTCCGAGAGATGCACGAGGCCGTCGATACCACCGTCGAGACCAATGAAGATACCGAAATCGGTGATCGACTTGATCTTGCCTGTAACCAGGTCGCCCTTGTTGAAGTTCTGGTTGAACTCTTCCCATGGGTTCATGCGGCACTGCTTCATACCGAGAGAGATACGACGACGCTCTTCATCGATATCGAGAACCATGACTTCGACTTCATCACCCAGTGATACAACCTTGTTCGGATGAATGTTCTTGTTTGTCCAGTCCATTTCAGAGACGTGAACAAGACCTTCAACGCCATCTTCAATCTCAACGAAACAACCGTAATCAGCAATGTTGGTCACCTTACCGAAGAGACGCGTTCCTTCAGGGAAGCGACGCATCAGGTTGGCCCATGGATCATCACCAAGCTGCTTGAGTCCGAGAGAGACACGCATCTTCTCAGGATCGAACTTGAGAACCTTAACGTCGATCTCATCACCGATCTCAACAACTTCTGATGGGTGGTGTACACGCTTCCACGCCATATCGGTAATGTGCAGCAGGCCATCGACACCGCCGAGATCAACGAAAGCACCATAGTCGGTGAGGTTCTTGACCACACCCTTGACGACCATACCCTCTTCCATGCTCTCGAGCAGCTTGTCGCGCTCTTCGCTGTACTCTTTCTCGACAACAGCACGGCGTGAAACAACAACGTTGTTACGCTTCTGGTCAAGCTTGATAACCTTGAATTCAAGATCCTTGCCTTCCAGGTAGGAAGTGTCACGGATCGGACGAACATCAACCAGTGAACCTGGCAGGAAGCCACGAACTTCGCCGAGGTCGACAGTAAAGCCGCCCTTGACCTTGCCGTTAATACGGCCAGTGATAATTTCCTGCTCATCGAAAGCTTTTTCGAGTGCACGCCATGCGTGGTGACGCTTGGCCTTCTCTCGTGACAAGCGAGTGGCGCCGAAACCGTCTTCAACGGCATCGAGGGCAACTTCTACCTGGTCCCCAACGACGACTTCGATATCGCCATTCAGGTCTGTAAACTGTTCTCTTGGAATTACGCCTTCTGACTTGAGTCCGGCGTTTACAACAACAACGTCATCGTTAATGTCGACGACTGTACCAATTACCATGGTACCTGGCTTGAGGTTGATTTTGGCTACGCTCTCTTCAAAGAGCTCTGCAAAGCTTTCGGTCATGATTTGTTCCTGATGCCAATGGCATCGTTAATAAAACTGCAAGTGACTGGCATCACCGGCAGACCTATGTAAGTTAAGTAATAAAAACTGCGCACAAGGTGCACAGAACCCGTTTGGAAAAGCCCCATCGGACAGGAGAAATATCAGGAAATCTGTTCCTGTTTAAAGACTTCTGCCACGTCACGGAGTATCTTCTCCATCACCTCATCGATAGTCAGATTCGAGGATTCGATGTCGATTGCATCATCTGCCGGCCTGAGCGGCGCAGCTGAACGAGACATGTCACGTTCATCCCTTTCTCTAATCTTTTCGATAAGGTGCGCGAGATTAGCAGACATCCCCTTTTCTTTCAACTGCTTATATCGCCGATTTGCACGTTCCTCGGCTGATGCGGTAAGAAAAAACTTGAGGGGAGCATGGGGAAAAACGACCGTTCCCATATCACGGCCGTCAGCAACGAGACCCTGTTCGGATGCAGACTGCTGCTGCCACCTGAGAAGTGCATCACGAACAGCTGGAACAGCAGCGACTTTTGATGCGTCATTACCTGCGGATTCACTTCTAATAGAATCCGTTACCTCTTGTTTTTCAAGGAATACTTTCCCGTCCTTAAAAACAACATCGAGCTTTTCAGCAACTTCTGCAAGTGCTGAATCATCACTGAAATCCAATCCCTTGTTACGCGCGGCCAGACCGACAAGACGGTAGAGTGCGCCGCTATCGAGAACCTGCCAGCCGAGTTTTTTCGCCAACAGCGCGGCAATGGTTCCCTTGCCTGAACCTGAGGGACCATCAATGGTAATAATTTTTTGTGTCACGACACTTCTTCCAGCGACATACCAATGCTGTTGACGAGATCACCGAAACCTGGAAACGAGGTATTCACATTGGCGCAATCATCAATTTCGATACTTCCGCTTGATCGTAGCGAGGCAATTGCAAAAGCCATGGCGATACGGTGATCGCCATGTGAATCGACTTTTCCACCTGTAATCTCCGCCCCACCCTGAATCACCATGCCATCAGGTGTCGGTTCGGCATCGATGCCGATTGCCTGCAGACCATCAGCCATCACCTGGATGCGATCACTCTCTTTGACACGTAGTTCTTCAGCACCTGTCAAACGCGTCTCGCCTTCAGCACAGGCTGCGGCTACAAATAGAACCGGGAACTCGTCAATCGCGAGTGGCACCTGCTCTTCTGGTATCTCTATTCCTTTTAGTTGTGCAGAACGAACGCGCAGATCTGCAACCGGTTCACCACCGGCATCGCGCTCATTGAGTACTTCAATGTTTGCGCCCATCTGCCTGAGGATATTGATGACACCGATACGCGTCGGGTTAATACCGACATGTTCCAGCGTCAAGTCAGAACCGCTGGCAATTGACGCACCGACAAGAAAAAAAGCAGCAGATGAGATATCCGCGGGCACATCCAGATCGACCGCTGTAAGTCTGCCGCCGCCAGTGAGACACATGCGGTTGCTTTCGCTGCGCACATCATAGCCAAAACCGCGCAGCATACGTTCGGTATGGTCACGGGTTGGTGCAGGTTCTGTCACACAGGTTTCACCATCTGCATAGAGGCCTGCAAGTAGCAGGCAGGATTTGACCTGAGCACTCGCCATTGGCATATCATAATTGATCGCCTGGGGCTTCTGACCGCCATTCAGCTTAAGAGGCGCAGTACCACTCTCGGTTGTCTCGACAGTCAAACCCATTGCTGCAAGTGGCTCGGTGACACGGCGCATGGGACGCGACGAGAGAGATTCGTCTCCAACCAGGGTAACGTCAAAATTCTGCGCGCCCAGCAGCCCACTGAGGAGGCGCATGGAAGTGCCCGAATTACCCAGGTCCAGTGAAACAGACGGCGCTTTTAAGCCATCAATACCGACACCGTGAATCGTGACTTCACCAGATTCAGGCCCTTCTATCTGCACACCCATGGCACGGAATGCCTGCAGGGTTGCAAGGCTATCCTCACCCTCGAGAAATCCATGAACGCGGGTGACGCCATCAGCCAGCGCGCCCAGCATGATTGAGCGGTGTGACATCGATTTATCACCCGGAACCCGAATCGTTCCATTCAGCTGTCCGCCGGGTGACATTTTGTATTGAAGTTTAGACAAATCTTTCTCCGCTACTCTATTAGCAGGCCTGTTTCCTGAAAAATGGCGCCAAGCTTACATGGAGCAGGCTTTTCAAACAAGTTTCGGCAGCCCTGTATTACAACGGAAAAGGCGCTGCACCCCATGGCTTGGCTCGCCGTTGGCGGAGCCAGCGGAAAACCACGGGTGAAGCGAAAGGGTGTCTGAGCGAACGCAGAGAGCGAGTTGCCTTTCGCGCCGTGGTTTGGAGTGATCAGGCGGAGACATGGCGTGCCAGGCCATGGGGTGCAGCGCTCATCCCCTGCTGATCAATCGCGCCTAATCCCATCAATCTCCATTGACCTACAACCAACATTCTCACACATAAACGGCATACAGGCGTTATGATAATGATCGTTTGGATAGCCACAAGAGAGAAACAGATATGAAAGTCGGATATATCGGACTTGGCCTCATGGGCCGCCCCTGCGCAATGCATCTCCACAATGCAGGCCACCAGCTTGCCGTCTATGCACGCCGTGAAACGAGCGCAGCGCCCTTCGCAGAAATCGGTGCCACCATTTGTGCCACACCTGCCGAAGTTGCAGTCAACGCTGATGTGATTTTCACCAACGTTTCGGATACACCTGATGTCGAGCAGATCATACTCGGCAAGGATGGCATCATCGAGGGTATCAAGCCAGATGCAGTTGTCGTCGACATGAGCACCATCTCGCCTGTCGTCACGCGCGATATTGCGCAAAAGCTGAAAGAGAAAGGCGCTCACATGCTTGATGCACCCGTCTCCGGTGGTTCTGCAGGCGCGGAGAGCGGCACCCTGTCGATCATGATCGGTGGTGAAGAAGCGATCGTCGAACGCATCATGCCGCTGTTTGAAGTGATGGGCAGCAACATTGTTCATATCGGAGATAATGGTGCAGGACAGGTCATCAAGGCGTGCAACCAGATCGTCATCACCCAGACCATTGCCGGTGTTGCGGAAGCCTACTGCCTTGCTGATGCAATGGACGTCGATAAAGCCAAGGTGCGCCAAGCTCTTCTCGGCGGCTTTGCCAACAGCAAGATTCTCGAAATGCATGGCCAGCGCATGCTGGATGATAACTACGATCCGGGATTCAAGGCAGTTCTGCACAAGAAAGATATGAACATGGTTCTGCAGGCAGCTTCCGCACTTGGCGTAGCCCTGCCAGGTTCCGGTGTGGCAACTCAGTGGCTCAACGCACTGGTTGGTGACGGTAGCGGTGAACTCGATTCGTCTGCTATTTACAAGGTCATGAAGAAATTCAACCAGGCTTGAGTGAGAAACAGATGAGCAAAGAGCAACAACGTCAACTGGTACTTGCATCCACTTCACCATTTCGGCGCGAACTCCTCGTAAAGCTGGCCATATCATTTGATACGGCAGATCCCTCAGTCGATGAAACCGCACTCGAAGATGAAAATCCTGAGGAGCTGGTCACGCGTCTGGCTCACGCCAAGGCAAAAGCAGTCTCCGCGGATTTTGAAGATGCGCTTATTATCGGCAGCGACCAGGTAGCCGTGATTGACGGCGAGATTCTTGGCAAGCCAGGCAATCATGAGAGAGCTATGCAACAACTCAAGGCAGCAGCCGGTCGCCTCGTCACCTTCTACACCGGCCTGTGCCTGCTCGATACTGCAACAGGTCGCAGTGAAGCCTTGTGCGAACCCTTCAGTGTCCATTTTCGCCAGCTCAGCGAGAGCCAGATCAATCATTACCTGGTCAAGGAAGAGCCCTACAATTGTGCAGGCTCGTTCAAATCGGAAGGTCTTGGTATTGCACTGTTTCGCAAACTGGAAGGTGATGATCCGAACACACTGATCGGCCTTCCACTGATTCGTCTTGTCGAACTGCTTGAGAAATCGGGCATCGAAGTACTCTGAGGATATTAGACAACATGCAACCTTCCAATCCCGCGACAGGCTTTAATTACCTGCTACGTGGCTTCAGCCTGATCAGACGAAAGGAACTGCGCTCCTACGTCATCATTCCACTGCTGATCAACATGATTATCTTCAGTGTCATGCTATGGCTCGGCATCGGTCTCTACGAGGGGCTGATGAACCAGTACCTGCCTGATGAGGGTCTACCGATGTGGCTGCCCGACTGGACATGGCTCGAAATCCTGCTGACCCCGCTTCGCTGGATGGCGTGGATGCTCTTTGCCCTCGCCTTCATGCTGATCTTTTTCTACGGATTCACCCTTGTCGCCAACCTGATTGCCGCGCCTTTTAATGACCGCTTGTCGGCAAAGGTCGAAGAGCTGCTGACAGGCGAAAGACCGCAAGAGAGTGAGAGCGGCTCACTGTTAAGTACTGCCACTTCATCGATCATGCAGGAGATCAACAAGCTGGGCTGGTTTGCATCCCGTGCAATTCCGCTGTTACTGCTGTTTTTTATACCCGGGGTCAACTTGGTTGCACCCTTGCTGTGGGGAGTGTTCAGCGCTTACTCCCTTGCATACGAATATCTCGACTACCCGATGTGCAACCACGGCATCGCATTCAGGCATCAGCGCAGCTTCCATCGGAAGCAACGCCTTGCGACCACCGGTTTCGGTGGCGGCGTCATGTTGATCATGGCAATCCCTTTCGTCAATTTCGCAGCCATGCCGATTGCTGTTTGCGGTGCCTCCGCTTGGTGGGCAGAACGCCTGAAAAACCGCTATGAAGGATGATGAATGAACTATCTCTTCCTGCATCCCAATTGCCCCGGCCAGTACAAGCATATTCTACAAAGACTGGCAGATGATCCGACCAACCGTGTCATCTGCCTGACAACAAGCCCCAATAACAAACTGCCGAAAGGCATTACCATTCTCGACTACTCCAGGCACAGAAAAAAGCCGGATCAACTACACCCTTTCTGTGAAAAATTCGTCACCGGCAGTTACCGCGCTATCCGTGTTGCGCGCCTCTGCAGTGAATTAAAGGAGAAGGGCTTTGTACCCGATGTTATCGTCGCTCACAGTGGCTGGGGTGACGGGCACTACCTCAAATCCATCTATCCCGATGTCCCCATACTCAATTACATGGAGTTCTATTTCCAGCCACGTGGTACTGATATGGATTTTGACCCACCGGGTAAGGTAGCAACGCCCAACGACATCGCTAGAACAACGACCAACAATGCCATCCACATGGTCAATTATTTCAATTCTGACTGGTGCATTACGCCGACTTTCTGGCAGCGTTCAGTACATCCGACGGAGATGCAGGAAAAAATCTCCGTACTGCATGAAGGTGTCGATGTTGAAAAGATCGCACCGCTAAATGTAGACGGCATCTCTCTTCCGGATGGAACCAGGCTTAGCAGCCGGGATCATGAAATCATCACGCATGTTGAGAACAACTTCGAAAAACATCGCGGTTTTCATATCTTCATGCGCGCAGTTGAGAAGATTCATAAACAGCGCCCAAAAGCACACTTTGTCGTGCTCGGTAGTGATGGCACCAGTTATGGCCGGAAAAGTAAGGAGAATCGATCACTGCGCCAGCAACTGATGGCGGAACTCGACATCGACCCCAGCCGCATCCATTTCCTCGGCACCATCGACTTCGACAACTACATCAAGGTACTGCAGGCAGGACAGGCACACATCTACCTGAGCTATCCATTCGTACTGAGCTGGAGTTTTATCGAGAGCCTAGCCGCAGGCTGCCAACTGGTGTGCTCGGCAACACCACCAATCATGGAAGTAGTTGAGCATGGCAAGCAGGCACTGCTGTTTGATTTCCACTCCCCGGATGAACTTGCTGAGAACGTATCGAAAGTTCTGGATGATCCGGAAAAATACAGTGACCTGCGAATCAATGCACGCCGACTGGCACTGCAACAGTACAACGTGCGTGATCTGCTACCGCTGCATATCGAGCTGATCAATGATATTGCCAAAGGTGTTACACCACCGACTGCAGCTAAACGAATTGAACAACGCCATGAGAAACATGGCAAGGATGCTGCCTGGATGGAATCATGGGGTGCCTATCGGCACGAGATGAAAGGTACAAACTGACTAGATCGTCATGCCGACTATTGAGTTGTCACCCAGGAAGGCCTGCACTGCCCCAGATTAATCCCGTATCAAGCCCGGGATGATGATATTAGTGGACAGGGGCGATTCTTTTGGAAAGAGTGCGATGACTCAGCGCGGTGAGAACACCCTTCCTACAGAAAACTGCTTATCCTGTCGATGGCTTCCTGCATGCGTTCGATACTGGTGGTAAAAGCGAAACGTACAAATTGATGTGGTTTGTTCAGGCCAAAATCCTTTCCGGGTGTGACTGCCACACCCTGTTCCTCGAGCAGGCGCTGACAGAAGTCAAAACTGTCATTTGTCAGTGCAGCGCAGTTTGCATAGAGATAGAAGGCTCCATGTGGTGGCTGGCTGATGCCAAAGCCGAGCTGCTTTAGCTTTGGGTAGAGGAAATCACGACGTTCCCTGAAAATATCTCGCCGCTCTTCGAGTAGTGGCGACACTTCCGCTGACAAGGCTGTAATTGCGGCCCACTGCGATATCACTGGCGCCGACAGGTAGATATTTTGCGCCAGAACCTCCAGCACAGGCACCAGCGACTCGGGAACCACCAGCCAGCCGACACGCCAACCTGTCATACCGAAATACTTGGAGAAGCTGTCGACGACGATCTGGTGATCGAGGCGCATCAACAGGCTGCTACTTGATTCGACCTCGAAGGTCAGCCCCTGGTAAATCTCGTCGACGATCAGGTAACCACCTTTCGCTGCGACTGCATCGTGCAGCACCTCGAGTTGTTGCGCTGTGTAAACTGCGCCGGTCGGGTTGGCCGGTGAGGCAACCAACAGCGCGCGGGTTTTCTCTGTCCAGAAACGCTCGATCATTTCCGGTGTGACAAGCCAGCCTTGCTCTTCAGTGAGTGGCAGCGATACGGGCACACCGTCACTGAGAAGAACAAAATTACGATTACATGGATAACCGGGATCAGGCAGCAACACCTCATCGCCCTGGTCGACCAGCGCAGACATCAGCATCTGCAGGCCTGTCGATGAACCTGGCGTAACAATAATTCGCCCTGCATCGACTGGTGCATCATGTACACGTGCATACCAGTCAGACAGTGCATGGCGCAGTTCGGGCAGACCAAGTGCAGGAGTGTAGTGTGTTTTGCCCTCGTTAAGAGCCTTGTGACCAGCCTCTATGATGGGATCGGCAGTAACGAAATCGGGCTCGCCGATTTCCATGTGGATGATATCCCTGCCTGCAGTCTCAAGCTCACGTGCACGCGCCAGCAAGCGCATGACGTGGAAGGGTTCGATCTTGCGGGTTCTCTGTGCCGTCAATGCAATACTCTCCCGAAGGGATAAGAGAAATTGTCAGCCAGCCTCGGCAACCACTCCGGAGTGCAGTTGTTGGATACCGGCAAGATCAATCATATCACCAGCCGGCTTCATTCCGGAGAGATAGTGAAATGGCTTGCCGGGTTCACCAAGATGATCGACGACCGTGGTCGCGCCGGAAAAATCGTGCGACAGGGTGTAGCCGTTGGCCGTGATGATAATGCTGTTGATACCAGCATCTCTTGCCGAACGAAGACCCATGGCTGAATCCTCAAGCGCGACGCAACTGTCGGCTGACAGATTCATCTGTTCAAGTGCATAGGTGTAGATATCGGGTGCCGGCTTTTTCGCCTTGACGACATCACCTGCAGCGATCAGTTCAAACCAGCCGATACTCTCCTCACCAAGCGTGCTTTTCAGTAGCCACTCGACGTTGTCAGGAGTGGTAGTCGTGGCGATTGCCATGCGCATACCAGCTGAACGCGCTTCTTTCAGAATACGTTCTATGCCCGGACGCAGGGGAATCAGGCCATCCCTGAGCATGCCGACATAGTGTTCGGTCTTGGCTGCGTGCAGTGAAATGATCATTTCACCAAGATCGACGTCCTGCGGAACCTTTGGATTCTCGGATGCGACAAAGTGGTGCATACGCTCCTTGCCGCCGGTAACCTTTAGCAGTTCACCGTAGAGTTCAACCGACCAGTTCCAGTCGAGCCCTGCATCTTCAAATGCCCTGTTGAATGCAACCCGATGACCATCACGCTCAGTATCTGCGAGGGTACCATCGACATCAAACAGCAATGCCTCTAGTGTAATCATACTGAATTACCCCTGGTTACCCGTCTCTTCTTCAGCAATCTGCTTGCGGACATCGTCCATATCGAGCTCACTAGCACGTTCAATGACATCAACCAGTGCTGATTCAGGTAACGCACCTGCCTCGTTCAACAGGATGATCTGGTCACGAAACATCATCAGGGTTGGAATTGAGCGAATCTGGAAATGTGCAGCAATCTCCTGCTCATCTTCAGTGTTGACCTTGGCGAACACGATATTCTCATACTTTTCGGAAACAGCTTCAAAAGTGGGGCCAAAGGATTTACATGGACCACACCAGGGAGCCCAGAAATCGATAAGGACGAAGGCATTACCTGTAATGGTCTCTTCGAGGTTCTCTTTTGTCAGTTCAATGACTGCCATGATCTTCTCCAGCGTATCCTGTGTATAAAATAACAAGGCCCCTATCAAGGGGCCTTGTTCAACCAGTTTTCAACCAGTCTGAATTAACTTTTCGCCCAGTTGGCAAAGTTGTCAGAGCTTTTCTCTTTACCGTCACCATAACCAGCCTCGTAAGCTTCGGTCAGGCGTTGCTCTTCACGCTCCGGGTTCTGCAGAAATCCTGCTTGCCAACCCTGGATGTACTCTTCATCACAGCCCATCTCTTCCATCTTGGTTACTGCATCATAATAAGTCTGGTTCATAGTATCCGGTCTCCGAAGTCTCATTAACCTTGTCAAAAAACCACCCGGCGGGAAAAATTGCCCGGTAGCCAGTCAATCGAAAACCCGGATTATATGTCCGGGTTATTTGCTATTCAAGCTTGTTCAACAGCGATAGGATTAGAATACGCTGTTTTGCTGATAAATACCACTATTTTTGTACTCCTGCTGGAGGCAAATGCCTGCTGCAGTGCATAATTTGTCGTGATTGTAGAATTGTCAGGGAATAGCCAGATCCAGCAGTAGCGGCAACATCGCTTCAGATGAGCCTGCGTACTCAGCAAGCCGGATTTCGACACCGGGACGACGTACCCGCGCCTTTTCGATCTCAGCGGGGATATCAGACGCTACATGCCGCCCTGCGGAGAGAAAATAGGGCAATACCGTGACATGCCCGGCTCCCTGATCAATCACATTGACGATGGCATCAGGAATCGAGGGCTCCGCCAGTTCGAGGAAGGCAGCACAGACAACAGAAAAAGTGCCGCCTGCAGAGTCGTCAAGGCGCGCTACCAGTTCACGCACCTCGTCATTCGAGGCTTCGCGGCGGCTACCGTGGGCAACAACAACCAGTGCTTTCATCAGGCAAGACTCCTGTTAACAATTTCACTGACATCCCTGCTGATAGCTGGAATCGCTGCAATATGCTCCAGCTGCTCCTTCATCAGGGCACTTCTGATTTCATCATAGCGCCGCCAACGGCTCATGTGGCGCACCAGGCGAGCAGCTACCTGCGGATTTTTGTCATTCAGTTCAATCACGAGATCAGCAAGCAAGCGGTAACCTGCACCATCTTCCCGATGAAATGCCACCGGGTTGTTCATGACGAAACTGCCGACAAGTGCACGAACACGGTTTGGATTGGTGAGCGTGAATGCGGGATGCGACATCAAAGCAGTGACAGCCTCAACTGTAGCGGTCGCAGGAACAGAGGCCTGCACACCAAACCACTTGTCCATGACCAGCGGCATATCTGACCAGCACCGTTCAAAATCCTCCAGCAGTCGCCGTGAGAGCGGCTGCCAGCCACGCTGTACTGTGATCGACAGCGCTGCCATGACGTCGGTCATATTCTGTTGTGCCATGTATTGCGATTCAACCAGTTCCCTGACTTCATCAGTCCCTGTCATGGCGAGCAGTGAAAGAGCATGATTTTTCAGTGAACGCGCAGCAATCTGTTCGTGCACCGGTTCATAAGCGTCATCAGATGCGAGTTCACTGCACTTCCCAGCAAGCTCTTCATCAAGTGCCTCTGCAATCTCGAAACGAACACTCTCGCGTGCCGCATGAATCGCATCGACATCAACAATCTCCATCTGATCACCAAGATAGCTTTCTGATGGCAGAGCCAGGAGCTCAGTGGCGAGCGCTAGATCATCACACTCCAGAAGCACCTTTCGAATCGCATCAATATAGGCAGTCGGCAGTGTTGCATCGGGATTTGAAATCTTCTCGAGCAGCAGTTGCTGATGCAGGGTCTGTGCAGCATCCCAGCGCACGAAGCCGTCACTGTCGTGAGCCATCAGGAACAGCAGCTGTTCCTGGCTGTAGTCAAAATGCAATTTCACCGGTGCAGAGAAACCTCTCAATAATGAGGGAACCGGTTCGTGCGAAATACCTGTAAATAGAAATTCCTGTTGCGCTTCTGTCACCTCGATCATTATTGTCGTATGCGGTTCTGCTTCTGCACCCTCAAGACGGAGCGGCATCTCATTTCCCTCAGAATCCAGCAAACCGACAGCAAGGGGTATCAGCATCGGCAGGCTCTCTTTCTGGCCAGAGATGGTGAGTAATTCCTGCCTCACCTTGAGAGAATACTTTCCCTTGTCGGCATCATATTCGCCACTGACATGCAGTTGCGGTGTTCCCGCCTGTGAATACCAGCGCCGGAACTGTCCCAGGTCGCGTCCACTGACTGATTCCATGCAGCTGACAAAATCATCCGTGGTGACCGCCTGCCCGTCGTAACGTTCAAAATAGAGATCTGTCGCGCGGCGGTAATCATCGCCCAGCAGCAACGCCTGCATGCGCACGACTTCAGCGCCTTTCTCATAGACGGTAAGTGTGTAGAAGTTGTTTATCTCTATATAGGAGTCAGGACGTACAGGATGCGCCATGGGACTGGCATCCTCGGCAAACTGGTGAGAACGCAGCATACGTACATCCTCGATGCGCTTGACGTCGCGTGAGCCCATATCTGCAGAGAATTCCTGGTCACGAAAGACTGTCAGCCCCTCTTTCAAGCTGAGCTGGAACCAGTCACGGCAGGTGATGCGATTACCGGTCCAATTGTGAAAATATTCGTGTGCGACAACTGCCTCGATACCCTGGTAATCCATGTCCGTGGCAGTGTCAGGTCGTGCAAGCAACAGCTTGGCATTGAAGATGTTGAGGCCCTTGTTCTCCATCGCACCCATGTTGAAATCATTGACAGCCACGACCATGAAAATATCCAGGTCATATTCACGTCCATAGACCTCCTCGTCCCAGCGCATTGCCTTTTTCAACGACTCCATGGCGTAATCGCACTTATCAATATTTTCCGGTTCCGAGTAGATACGCAGTGTCACCTCGCGACCCGACATGGTGGTAAAACGATCCTCAAGCAGGGCGAGATTGCCTGCAACCAGGGCAAACAGGTAACTCGGCTTGGGGAAAGGATCTTCCCAGGTGATACGATGACGGCCATTGTCTAACTGCTCCTCGCTTACCGGGTTTCCGTTTGAAAGAAGCACCGGGAACATATCGCGTTCAGCCTCGATACTGGTACGAAACAGCGCCATGACATCGGGGCGATCGGGATACCAGGTAATGCGGCGGAATCCCTCTGCCTCGCACTGGGTGCAAAAGAGGTCATTGGAACGATAGAGCCCCTCAAGTGCAGTATTTGACTCGGGAGCAATCTCCACCTCGGTTTCGAGAATGAAAACATCCGGCACATTATCGATGCGCAATTGGGTCGAGGTCATGATGAAATCGGACTCTGCGAGCTTGTTACCGTCAATTGCAACCGACAAGGTGTTGAGCTGTTCCCCGTCAAGCAGTAACGAATCGTTGTGCTCGCCATTTCTGCGCAACTCCAGGCGTGCTTTGACCTTTGTGCCCTTATTCCTGAGATCAAAGGTGAGATCGACCTGGTCGACCAGGTAGGCCGGTGGCTGATAATCGGAAAGGTGGATTGCCCTGCTGCTGGCGTCTTTCATGCTTGGTTACGATATGTATCTGAGAAGTTTCCTATAGTCTACCTGTCAAACGATATGAGTAAAAACCCGTAAAACCAAGGGGACAGAGTAAAACACATTGATGGTGTCCACTCTCCCCGTTTTTGGTAGCATTGGTCTCAAGAAACCATAAATGAGCCGTACAAATCCATGTCCAATATCGTTATCTACAGCACCGCATTCTGCCCCTACTGTGACCGCGCCAAGAGCCTGCTCAACCGCAAGGGTGTCACATATGAAGAAATCCGTATCGACCAGGATCGTGAACGCATGGCGGAAATGATGGAACGTAGTCAGCGCCGTACGGTACCGCAAATTTTTATCGGTGAAGTTCACGTCGGCGGTTTCGATGACATGGCAGCACTGGATATGGCGGGTAAACTCGATGATCTGCTGTGTGTGTCGCCTTCAGATTTCGATGATGAAGTAACCTGACCCGGAGAGATCGCGAATGCGTCTCGACAAATGGCTATGGGCAGCCCGTTTTTTCAAAACCCGGGCATTGGCGACAGAGGCCGTCAATGGCGGCAAGGTACATCTCCACGGGCAACGCACCAAGCCTGGAAAGGAAGTCAAGGAAGGCACGCGCCTGCGCATTCACAAGGGCTCTCTTGAATGGAACATAACCGTCGAGGTTTTACCCAAGCAGCGTCGCCCTGCAAAAGAGGCAGTGACCTTCTATAGTGAAAGCGAAGAGAGCATCAACGCACGTGAGAAAGTGATCGCCGAAGAGAAGGCTATTCGTGCTGCAATGCCGGTACCAACCGATCATCGTCCCAACAAGAAAGAGCGCCGGCAGATTCACAGGTTCAAGCGGATCGAAAAATAATGGATCAAAACGCTTTCAGAGAAACTTACCACGCTGTCAATGAGCGTTTCTGCATCTACGAAAAATCGATTCTCACCAACCAGTGCGGTTGCTCTTCGGCTGAAAAGTTCTGTATCGCCGAACGAGAGGGCGTGCACTGTAAATCCGACCGCGGCCAGCAACAGTGCCAGGAGTATCTCGACATCCTGCGTGAACAGGCGAAATTTGCATTGCACACACTTGATACTGAAAAAAAACGCAGCCTCCCCCACGGCAAGGCGATACGTATCCAGGTTGGAGGGCTCCTCGGTCTTAGGCATGCCTGTTATCCGGACGAGCCAATTGCGTCTACAATCAATGATATAGACGGTCTATTAATATTGGCAAAAGAGCAGTTCGGAGACTTCCGTGAACTCCCCTTTTCAACCATCATGCAGCAGGTTGCCGCCTACAAAACAAAAAAACGCGCACACAGGCGCAACAAGGATGAATAAATGAGTGTACTTTTTGTAAACGACCTGACATCGATTGACTTTTCCTACCTGCATAATCAACGCGGACTGCTTGGTGAAAGCCTGAGTCTTGGTATTCGCCTGTCGGGCTCACTTGACGAGCAAGGCATGGTATTGGACTTTGCGGATGTCAAACGCCAGGTCAAGCAACTTGTTGATGAACACTTTGACCATAAACTGATTGCACCGGCACGCTCAAGTCAGTTAAGCACTGATACCTGGGACAACCGCATTGAACTCAAATTCCGCTGGGGCGACAACATGCAGTTGAAACACGTCTCTCCTGCCGAGGCTGTGAGCCTGCTTGATGTCAGCGATGTCACACCGGGTACACTTGCCACCGCAATTGCAGAGATGCTGCAGGAGCGTTTGCCGGAGAATGTTTCTGAAATCGAGATCAATCTCAGTGAAGAGGTCATCGACGAAAGCAGTTACCAGTACAGCCACGGCCTCAAACACCATGCAGGCAATTGTCAGCGTATCGCGCATGGTCACCGTTCACGCATCATTATTTACCGTAACGGCACACGCTCCATCGAACTGGAAGAGGAATGGGCAGATCGCTGGGATGATATCTATATCGGTTCGCTGGAGGATCTTGCCGATGCCTCCGATGAATGTCATCACTACGCTTATAGCTCAAGTCAGGGCAACTTCGAGTTAACCCTGCCTGCTGTCTGCTGTGACCTGATCAATGCCGACTCAACCGTCGAAAACATTGCCGAGCATATCGCCGAACAGTTGAAAAGCAGCCACCCCGAATCCCGCTTCGAAGTGCACGCTTACGAGGGTATGGACAAGGGCGCCATAGCCACTTCCTGAATGGCCCTGATTCAATGACCAATAGAAACTGGGGGATTATCGTTATCGGTGACGAGATTCTCAGCGGTCGTCGCCAGGACCGTCATCTCCAAAAAACCATCGAACTTCTCACACCACGTCATGAAGGTCTGCAGTTTGCACACTATATTGGCGATGACGAAGCACAAATCATCTCCACCCTGAAAGCCAGCATGCAGGAAGATGCCGTGGTTTTCAGTTTTGGCGGCATCGGCGGCACGCCTGATGACCTTACCCGTCAATGCGCAGCCATCGCTGCTGGCATGCCACTTGTTCGCAATTCTAAAGCGGTTGAACTGATCGAGGGACGCTTCGGCGAAGACGCCTACCCCATGCGTATTCGTATGGCCGACCTGCCGGAAGGCTGCGAGTTGATTCCGAATCCTTACAACCAGATTCCCGGCTTCCGTATTGGTCAGCACCACTTCCTGCCAGGATTTCCTGTCATGGCACACCCGATGATGGAGTGGATTCTCGAAACGCACTACCCGATAGAAACACCAGCCGACTATGTAGAATCAGCCATCTATCTGCATGGCACGCCTGAGAGCTCAATCATCGAGACAATGGAGGAGATGATTGCCCGTTATCAGGATATCCGTTTTTTCAGCCTGCCAATACATCGAGAAGGTAATGGCATCAACCTGATCGAGTTTGGTGCGAAGGGAAAAACATCTGATGTTGAAATGGCAATGGATGACCTGAAATCAAAACTGGCTGAAATGGATGTTAGATGGACTGAAGAGCGGTAAATCACGCTACCGCGCGGCAAGTCTGGCATGGCACACATCACTGACGTCATCCCGGCCTTGAGTCGGAATCCAGACAATAGAATCCAATCAATGAAACCAGACTCCATTGATTCGCTTGTAGGCCTCAGTGGGAAAAGCTACTTTCCCTCTCAACACTGCCCTTCTTTATAGCCGGTTTTGGCGACTTGTTAACGACTTCCCTGTTGATACCGATTACCTCCAGCATTAGCGGGGTAGTGATAACGGGATTCTTCCCGGGCAGTGAGATATGTGACACAAGGTACATTGGACATTTTGACGCATTCAGTTCAGCCTGGGTAACTGGAAAAATTGCGACTAGGTGTTTAATGCCTTTAACTGCCGTATTGAAACCGTGCCGGTACCATATACTGTTGGCAACACCCTTCTCCCCCTCCAGCTTTTGCCGCACGCTCCCCAGGTAGTCAGTACCAACAGAAACCTTTCTCCCCTCATCATGAAAAACATGCTCACCGTCTACCCAGCGATCCTTCGTCCACAACACTGTCAGTTGCCAGTTTCTGTAAAGAGAAACGATGAGGTACTTTACAGGAAAAATTATCCTGCCCATGCCGTCATGCAGCCATACCGCGTGGAATGTTCCATCAGATGGCGCCTTGTCCAGCCTGACGCTAGCTGCAAGCTTGTTATTCACCATAATGAAAGTGCCACCGGCCTTGACGCCAGCCTTGTGCTCCATACCCGGGTGGGTAGACACGAGGCGTTTAATTTTTTACCTAAAGCCGGATCAGGTACAGTTTTCGGGCCATCATCAGAAGCACTTTCATTCCCTGTAAAACTTCCCGGCGCTCCAATGCCAATACCTGAACCACCAAGCATCCCGCCAAGCAATCCCGATACAGCACTCGCTGCTTTTTCCTTAGCTTTTGCCCCAGTACCATATTTGCTATTCGGGCCAATAGTGACTGAACGGTCATCAGGAATCTTGCATATCCCGCTAGTAACAACATGGTATGCACCCCCATTCGTGTCACGCGCGGATGAGTCTACAGGTCTCCCGTAATCATCTGCCATAAGGCTGAAATTCGAAACGAAAAAAGAAGTAGACAGGATAGCCATCAGAATAGTTCTCATACCTATTCTCCAATAAGGAAAAACCAGTACCAAATGTCATTACTACCTATCTTCAAGCATAGTGAATCACGCTTGATTTACAACATACCAGTCAGCAGCAATCGCTACCGGCACGTCATCTACTGAATGACGGAGATGAAAAACAGAGGGGTGCGAGCCTGCTGCTTAACCGGCCACACATCACCCCGGCAGCGGAACCTCGACGGAACCTCTGTTCATACCCGGTTCACCCAGCCAATATCCATTGCAAACACCGGTGGGCATCATCTCTTCCATCATTCGCGCCACATCAGTGTCTGCAGCACATCCATTTCTCCATGCGTCGAAATGATGAATGATGTCGAGGTTGTCTCTCGATTGTGGACTGATACGCAGGACATCGATTTTGGCTTGTCCTGGTGGCTCGGCCGCGATCAGATTAAATGTATGTGCAGACTGGGTCTGGATACCATTTAGAACCAGGAATTCCTCATCTTCCCTGGTTTTCATCAGCAAGCCGTCCGGATCATCAATGCAGCGGAGTTGACAGTCATCCTTGGGGAGATCATGGGCACGGGCTGTAAAACAGCGAGCAGAAAAGGCAAGTGGCAGGCGTCCATAGGCGAATACCTCTGTCTCGAGCCCCCCAGGCAGTTCATTCCTGATGTCCATGAAAGTTTTCCTGGATAACTCGACCGGCATGACCCAGCGATACATGCCGCTTTTCGCCAACACCTCGATACTTTTCTGGTTGTAGAGATTGAGTGTGGGACCGCCAACAAATGGCGCTCCAATTTTTTCCAGCATATGGACACTCGCCATATCATTTGCTTCTACCCTGAACTGTCCATTTTCACAGATGCGCTTCATGCTCAGTATTTCGGATTCCGCCTCGATCAGCGCCAGGGTCGACAAGATGACCTCTTTACCAGCCTCCGACAATTCCCTTGCTATTCCGAGCCAGTCATCGAGTTTCAACATACGCCGTTTTGAACAGACAGTTTCACCAAGATAGACAATATCAACCTGTGTGTCCGATATGCTTGTGTAGAAATCAAGCAGCTGTTCACGCGTCCAGTGGTACTGAACCGGCCCCAGAGAGAGACGTGATATGATTGATTCATTCATTGCCATGGCCTGTGATAAGCACCGAAAGTGGTTTGTGCTCCCTCCGAAACTGATTGCAGCACTTGCTGCCAGGCCGGATCCGGATGAAAACCTGAGGGATTTTTCTGACAGGCATCGATTGCTGCCCGCCACACTGTCGCTACCTGTTCCACGTAAACCGGGCTGCGCTGTCGTCCTTCGATTTTGATTGCCGCTACTCCCATCGCCAGCAGTTCAGGCAGTAATTCCATGGTATTCAGACTGACAGGCTCCTCGATTGCATAGCCGGTTTTTCCATGAACATGGAAACGTCCCTTGCAGAGCGTCGGATAACCTGCATTTTCACCATCAGCATAACGATCTATCAGGACTTCATTAAGACGTGACTCAAGCCCTCGAGGTGTTTTGTCCCATCGCACGGCCGAAGCTGGCGAACAGGCACCATAGGTATTGGGAGACTGGCCAGTCACATAGGACGACAATAAACAACGCCCTTCTACCATCACACACAAGCTGCCAAATCCGAAAACCTCGATCGGTACCGGGGAGGCAGAGACGACTCTCCTGAGTTGTTTAAGAGAAAGGACGCGCGGCAAAACAGCGCGCTTAATGCCGAAGTGATCATGGTAAAAACTGACAGCCTCTGCACTCGTTGCTGAACCTTGCACCGAGAGATGCAAGTTCAGCTGAGGTGCATGATCACAGGCATACTGCATCACCCCGATGTCTGCACAAATCAGTGCATCAATACCGAGGTTTGCCGCCTTATCCACGGCTTCTTCCCAACGTGGCCAACCGGCTGGCTGGGGGTATGTATTGATCGCCAGAAAAACTCGTGTTCCACGTTCTTGCGCATAGCGAATGCCATCCCTTGCCCGCTTGTCATTGAAATTGAGTCCCGCGAAGTGTCTTGCATTCGTGTCGTCAAGAAAACCCATGTACACAGCATCAGCACCATGGTCAACAGCGACCTTGAGAGATGGCAGGTTACCTGCCGGACAGACGAGTTCCATACAACTGGCTCCCGGTTAGCGAATAATCAGCGTTGCAGGGCACGGCCGAGCGGCTCAAACCTGTCGTGCATTGCAATTGCACCATTCAGGCCCTGCTCAAGCCATTTTGAAAAAGGCAGATCGGAGAGGTCCAGAGAATCCAGAAAGTTTTTCAGGTAGAGGCCCAGTTCGGTATCGCCTTCAGTTGTGATACGACGCTGAAAGAAGAGTGTATCGGCATCTTCACGGCGTGCTGCCAGCAACATGAAATCATAGGCACTGCCAGTGATGCGTAAATCCCATTGATCTGAGACGTGTGACAATTTCAGCTTGTCATTTTTCAGTGTCAGGTCAAATTCCATCGGAATCCCATCTACCCTGACCTGGAAAACATTGTCATTGAGAAAATCCAGTTCCTCTTCAGCGATGGCTGTGGCAAAAATTTTGTTGAGAAACTGTTCCAGCATAAACCTGGCTGGAGCCTGCGGTGGACGCGGTAAGCGGCGAATTAGTCTGTGCAACATAACAACTCCGATTCACGACCGGATCATAATGATCAGTCGAACTGGCACACTGGCAACAGAGCCCCTGCTCGTAGAAATGAGCGGTGACGCACCATTGTGACTTTCAAGGAGGTAAAAACTAACACCCTTACTGTTGGCGGTATATGACCTATATCAAAAATCCGTCACCAGTCAGGAAGCCGCCTGTCGTAATGGCTGCCCACATCTGCGGCAGCTATAACGCATTTTCCCTGACACAACTTTATTATGCCGCCTGGTAGTCAGCTGATGCTGCTGGCAGTCACACTGATAGCTCCAGCGCCTCTCCCGACGCAATCCCGGGATTTTCACATTCTGGCTGTGAGTGACTTCGGCAGGCACGCCAAACAGCTTCATAACTTCCCGCCACTCTTTTCCATGTGGTTTGACGCGCCCGAAGAGGTTAAACGCGACATAGTGCGCCACTTCATGCGGAACAGTCGTGTCGAGATTCACTTCAAAGCCTGTAGAGAAAAGGTAGGGATTAAATCTTAACTGTTGCAGGTTTTTGCCATAACGAAACTGGCCGGCGGCACGCGCATGCAGATCAAAACGTATCTCGGGGAGTGTGAACGATTCGTCAAAATGGTTTGCAGCGAGCTCCAGGCATTCAACAACCTTGTCCCTGACCAGTTCACGTCTGTTGTGCGACAGTTGCGAGATTACTTTGCCTGCTCTGGTGTGTAGGCTTTGATCGAGAGGGCGTGTAATGTGTCAGAAGTGATTTCGTCATGCACAGTCGCCATCACCATCTTGTGGCGCTGGATGAGTGACTTTCCTTCGAATTCAGGACTGACTATGACAGCTTCGAAATGACGTCCATCGCCTGTAACCGTGATATCCGCCCCAGGCATTCCCTGTTGTATCAATGCTTTAACCGCTTCTGTTTCCACTTTACTTTACTCAGATCAATAGTGACTGAAGCAATTATAACAAGATCATCCCGCAGATTACTCCCACAGATCGACATGAATTCCCCGTGCTTCAAATTCGGCACGACGATCCTGAAGATAACGCTGGAATTCAGGCTGCTCTATATAAGCGTCACCCAGTACATAATCCATGCCGCCATGGACGTGGAAGGCTCTCAGGTAACCCTCGGTACGAAATGCCTCCTTGCCAGCAACGAAATAGAGCATACTTGGGGCATAGTGGACACCCAGTTGTTCAGCAAGCTTTCGTGAGGTGGTTTCCACTCCATCAAACCCGGTGATCTTCTCTTCAGACCAGATATCCAGCAACACAACTTGTAACTGCTCTAGGGATTTACGTACAGCCTTGCGTTGCAGAATATCCTGATGCAACTCATCGCAGGCTGCGCATGTTTTCTGCTCCAGCAGCAACAGCACCGGCTTTTCCTTATCTAAAGCTGCCAGGTTGACTGGTGACTGAATAAAGCCGGGCTCCATATGCAGCTTGCCACTGGCTGCTTGTGGATTGATGGAAGCAACATAGTCTCGCACCGACATCTGGCCCTCTTTGCGCTGTGCCACGTAATCAAGAACAACATCAAACTGGTGTGGATGCAGGTAGCCGTTCAAACGTACCAGCACCTTGCCACTCTCATCGAGGAACAGCAGGGTTGGTGTGAATTGCACCTTCAATGATTGTGAGAAAGCCTTTTCTGTTGTTGCCTCGCCATCCAGACCCGAGACTTCACGATCACCCCACATATTGATAGCGATGACATCGAAATACTTCTGCGTCTTATCAGCGATATCACGGTTCCCAAAGTTGTCATGCAACAGCTTGGCACAGTAGGGACAACCATCCTGATAGAAATAGAGCATCACTCGCTTGCCTGCATCAGTCGCCCCTTCGATATCTTCACTAATATCGAGAAAGGACTCTTTGAACCATTCTGGTTTATCGTGATAACCGGGATTCACAAGACCTGTATCAAGCTGTGCTGTTTCACTCGCAGCAAACAGGAGGGGTGATGCCAGCAGAATAAGAAGTGTGATTATTTTTTTCATCATGTTCCATCCACCTTGTTTATTCATAAAGCATAGCGGAAATTGGGTGTGAAAAATAAGCCTAATCTTAAGGATTTAGATATTGATGCAGTAAAATTTGTCATGGCTAGATCCCGGTTCAAGCCCGTGATGAGGCGTGATTAACCTTAAACTACACTATTTCAACAGAGCCTCTCTCCAGACTTCGAGCTTTTCTGCCTGAGACATCCTCGCATGAGCGGGACTAGTCGATGGCATCTGTACAATTTTGTAGTCATGCGTCACAGGCAGAGATGGAAGGATGTGTTTACGGAAAGCACTGGCAGCCTTGCCACCATTGAGCAGAACACGATTGATACTGACATGCTCTTGCAGCAGTTCGGGAATTGCATTCGGCACCTCGCTGGCTGACTCGATTGAACTATCGAGACTGCCCTCGCGTTCACAATAGCCGAGCACATCCCACAGAGCGATGTGATGCTGCCTGAGAATCTCCCGGCGTTCCTCATAAGGAAGATCAAAGCCGGCACCGTACAATTCACCCATGATGTGCCAGAAAGCATTTCTCGGATGGGCGTAGTACTGCTGTTCCTGCAATGACTTGATTCCCGGCATTGAGCCGAGAATCAGGATTTCTGGTTGCTCACCACAGAGAGGCGGAAAACTGACCGGCATTATCTTGTGGTGTAGTGATCCTGCACATAGCTGTCGAGAATCTGTTTGAACTCGGCAGCAATCCCCTCGCCCTTCAGCGTTTTGAATTTCTTGCCGTCAACAAACACTGGTGCAGCCGGGCTTTCACCCGTGCCCGGCAAGCTGATACCGATATTGGCATGCTTGGATTCACCCGGGCCATTGACGATGCAACCCATGACGGCAACATCCATCTCCTCAACACCGCGATATTGCGTACGCCAAACCGGCATCTGCTGTTTCAGGTAATCCTCGATCTCCTTGGCCAGCTCCTGAAAATAGGTACTGGTCGTGCGCCCGCAACCGGGGCAGGCAATCACCTGCGGCATAAAGGAGCGCAAACCAAGTGACTGCAGAATCTGCTGACACACGGTGACTTCGGTGGTACGTGACTGGCCAGGCTCCGGCGTCAGTGAAACACGAATGGTGTCACCGATTCCCTGCTGCAGCAGGATAGCCAAGGCCGCTGTCGAGGAGACAATGCCTTTTGACCCCATGCCCGCTTCTGTCAAACCCAGGTGCAAAGCATAGTTGGATTGTTCGGCAAGACGCTGATAAACACCGACGAGATCCTGCACACCACTCATTTTGCACGAGATGATGATCTTGCCAGCTGAAAGGCCAAGCTCTTCTGCGCGCCTGGCATTCTCAAGTGCGGAAACCACCATGATGTCGCGAATCACCTCTTCGGTCTCTTTCGGCTCAGGCAGTTTTGCATTCTCATCCATCATGCGAACAACTAACTGCTTGTCGAGACTGCCCCAGTTGACACCAATCCGAACCGGCTTGTCGAAACGACTGGCAGTTTCGATCATGTCGGCAAACTGCTGGTCTTTCTTCTCGCCACTGCCGACATTGCCGGGATTGATTCGATACTTGGCGAGTGCCTCGGCACACGCCGGGAAATCGTTCAACAGTCGGTGGCCATTGAAATGAAAATCACCGACCAGCGGAACAGAAACGCCCAGCTTGTCGAGACCGTCACGAATGTGCGGCACTGCAGCTGCTGCCTCTTCGGTGTTGACCGTGATGCGAACTAGTTCGGAACCGGCCTGCGCCAGTTGCGCAGTTTGCTCAATTGTTGCCTTGATATCCTCGGTTGCCGTGTTGGTCATCGACTGCACGACAACCGGGTTGTCACCGCCGACGACCACACCGCCGACACTGACTGCAACTGTTTTATGCCGCTGGATCATTAGACTAGCCTCTTCTCCAGGTTGTTCCGCCTGCTCCATCTTCCAGAACGATGCCCTGCTCCTGCAGCAGGTCACGAATACGATCTGCCTCTGCCCAGTTCTTCTCTGCTCGTGCATCAAGGCGCTGCTGAATCAGGCTGTCAATTTCGTCATCGGCAAGACCACCAGCAGTGTCACCACCTTTCAGGTAAGTTTCCGGATCGAGTTGCAAAATTCCAAGCAGTGAACCCAGCTGTTTCAGCTGAGCCGCCAGTCCACCAGCTGCGGCCTCATCTTCCTTGCGCGCACGATTGAGTTCGCGCGTCAGATCAAACATGGCGGCAAGTGCGACAGGAGTATTGAAGTCGTCCTTCATCGCGGCGTGAAAGTTATCAACGAAAACATCACCACCTGCAGGTTCGACACCATCAAGGTCAAGGCCACGCAACGCTGTGTAGAAACGCCCCAGCGCACCACGTGCATTATCGAGGTGCTCATCATCATAGTTGAGCGGGCTGCGATACTGACTGGTTAGGATGAAGTAGCGAATCTCTTCAGGTTGGTAGCGGTCCAGAATCTCGCGCACGGTAAAAAAGTTTCCGAGTGACTTGGACATCTTCTCGTCGTTGATACGGACAAAGCCGTTATGCATCCAGTAATTAACAAATGGATGACCGGTTGCGCCTTCGGACTGGGCAATCTCGTTTTCGTGATGCGGGAATGTCAGGTCAGCTCCGCCGCCGTGGATATCGAAGGTATCACCCAACGCACAGGTCGACATCGCCGAACACTCAATATGCCAGCCGGGACGACCACGTCCCCATGGTGAATCCCATGCAGGCTCATCCGGTTTCGCTGCTTTCCACAAGGCAAAATCGAGTGGGTCGCGCTTTGCATCGCCCGGTTCGACACGCGCACCGGATTCAAGATCATCGATCGATTTGCCGGAGAGCTTGCCGTATTCAGGAAAGCTGCGCACATCGTAGTAAACATCACCATTGTCGGCAGCATAGGCGTGGCCATTACTGATCAGGCGCTCGATCATGGCGAGAATTTCATCCATGTGCTCGGTTGCCTTGGGCTCGGAATCGGGAGGCAGAATTGCGAGTGCATCAGAATCCTGGTGCATCTCGTCGACAAAATGCTCGGTCAGTTCGATAAAGGGGACGCCCTTCTCGTTGGCACGATTAATAATTTTGTCGTCAATATCCGTGATATTGCGAATATAGGTAACGTCGTAACCAATTGCTTTCAAATAACGATAGACGACATCAAACACCACCATGACGCGCGCATGGCCCAGGTGACAGAGGTCGTAAACCGTCATGCCGCACACGTACATGCGCACCTTGCCCGGCTCAATTGGTTGAAATTCCTCTTTTTTTCCGGTGAGATCGTTGTAGATCCGAAGCATTAGATTCTCTTTTTGCTGATACTAAATTAATTCCAGGGGCCTAGTTTACTGGATTCATTTCCGCTTTTCTCATTTCGTCTGTATCATTTCATTTTTTCCGAATTATCATGGAGTCACGATGTACACTTTTCTACGCTCGTTTTTGCTAATCGGCCTTGTTTCAATCACGGCCTGCAGCCAGGCAACAGATCAGCCCCAGGGCCAGGCACAGGATCAGGCACCCGCCAACCCTGTAACCGTCATACTGGAGACCAGCTCAGGTAACATCACCCTCGAACTGAACCAGGATAAAGCGCCTCTCACGGTGATGAATTTCCTCGAGTATGTTGATGCAGGTTTTTACAATGGCACCATTTTTCATCGCGTGATCAAGGACTTCATGATTCAGGGCGGCGGCTTCAACAATAAATACCAGAAGAAAAAGACCAACGAACCGGTTGTAAACGAGGCAAGCAACGGCCTTTTGAACAAGCGTGGCACGGTTGCTATGGCACGTACAAACGACCCGGACTCGGCCACTGCACAATTCTTTATTAACCATCGTGATAACGACTTCCTCAACAAGAGCAGCAGAAGTGCAGGCTATGCGGTATTTGGAAAAGTGACCGACGGACTCCATGTTGTTGATCAGATCGCCATGTCAAAAACCGGCAAAGGTGGACCATTCTCATCAGATGCACCGATTGAACAGGTCGAGATCATCACGATCAAACGTATTAAGTAAATTACATTAAGAACAGGAACAGAAATGATTAAACTGACAACTACACTTGGTGACATCACCATCGAACTCGACGAAGAGAAAGCACCAATCAGCAGCAAGAACTTTCTCGACTATGTCACCTCGGGTTTTTTCGACGGTACCATTTTCCACCGCGTGATTAACAACTTCATGATCCAGGGCGGTGGTTTTGAAGCTGACATGAGCCAGAAAACAACCAATGCGCCAATCGAAAACGAAGCAAAGAATGGCCTCAAGAACGAAGCAGGCACCATCGCCATGGCACGCACCATGGACCCCCACTCTGCCACATCGCAGTTCTTTATTAATGTCTCCAACAACGGCTTCCTCGACTATCCGGGTCAGGATGGCTGGGGCTACTGTGTATTCGGCAAGGTCACCGATGGCATGGATGTCGTTGAAAAGATCAAGGGTGTTGCTACCGGCGTGACTGCGGGACATTCTGATGTACCAGTCGACCCCATCGTGATCGAGAAGGCAGAAGTTGTCGACGCCTGAGTCACAATCTAACGAGATACTCTTCATCTCTGACCTGCACCTCTCGCCGGAATACCCGGCGACGGTGCAGCGTTTTCTGAATTTCCTCAACAACCGGGCTCGCCAGGCAGACGCCATTTTTATCCTTGGCGATCTCTTTGATGCCTGGCTCGGTGATGACGACAACGAGGCGCCCTACCAGGATATTCGTGTTCAGATCGGCATGCTGACATCATCAGGAACCGAGGTACTGATTCAGCACGGCAACAGGGACTTTCTGCTCGGGGATGATTTCTGCAGGCACACTGGTACCCAGCTGGTTCCGGATGAAATGGTCGTTGATCTGTTTGGTACAAAGACGCTGCTAATGCACGGTGACACCCTGTGTACTGATGACACCGGCTATCTGAAAGCACGCGAATATCTCAGAAGCGATGCCTTTGCCAATGACTTCCTCGGACGCAAACTGGAAGAGCGAAAAGTGATTGCGGCAGACTATCGCAAGCAGAGTGGTGAGGCCACCTCACTTCTGCCGGGTGACATAATGGATGTTAACCAGTCTGCTGTTGAAAGTGTTATGAACAAGCATGATGTTACTCGCCTGATACATGGCCACACTCACAGGCAGGCAAGACACCAATTCGAAATCAATGGTAAAACCTGTGAGCGTATCGTCCTCGGTGAATGGCATTCAGATCAGGGTATGGCGCTCTCTGTTAGCCAGGATGGGATTGAAGAACTGCTACTCTGAAAATAGCAGTACTGAATGACTCAAGTGGGCCAGGTACGATTAATGTCACCTGCTCACATCAACCACACCTGACCCTGTCGATACCGCGTTCTGTCTATTTAATTTTTACGCCATTCCAGGTACCAGTCCATGAGTCTTCACCATCGTAGTTGTACTTTCCGGTGAAACTTCTGCCATCCGGAGAGAGTGTGAACTGAACAACGCCAGCCCTGTTGTTTCCAGACTGAGTCCAGCTGCCCCTCATTGTTTTCTTATTCGCTACATAACCGTCGATAAAGCCATTCTGATGTGTATAGGTGCCAGTGACATTCTTACCTGACTGGTGCAGTGTCATTCTTGTTACGCCTGAATCACCCCAGGTTGTTTGCCATGTTCCACTGAAATTCGCAAGAGCAGAATTAGCTATAGATAAGAATGCTACTGCAATGATAATACTTGTTTTTTTCATGATATTACTTCCTTGTTGTTGACGATATTTGTTAATCCAGCGACTTCATATAATGCGTCCAAAGTTCTCTTTAATCTCTAACGACATTTCGTTACAGCCAGTATAAATGGCCTGAGCCGTTCATCAGTACGCATTCCAGACCGTACTTCTGGCCATGGATTTACTATAGGGTGCAGACAGGTCGGCGTCTGCAGGAAAATTCTGATTTTTTTGTAGGAAATTTCCTACATGGGAATGGATCAACACGATGAGGAGATTAGCACCCTCATTTTTTCTTACTTCCTTTTTTTGAACCCGGCTTGCGCGCTCTTAATGCAGCATCAAATGCCCGGGTGGCCCATTCCCTGGCCTCGTTGGGATCATCAAATATCTCCTCGGGTGCCATGTAGTAAGACATTTTCACTTTTTTACTACCCTTCTCATACTCGAACTGCGACAGGCCAAGTTGGCTGAAAGCATCAGAGGATTTGTCATCAGCCTTTAAATAGAGGACATCATCAGCAACCAGGCCGAACATCAAACTGTCGTGATATACACCATAGCCACCAAACATACGCCTTGTCTGGATCGGGCCAAACAGTGCAAACACCTCATTTAAGTTATCAACGAAATCACTCATCTGTTGTCAATCGCCTCAATATGAAAACGGCTTTGTCGCCTCCGGCAACGAAAATGTGCAATGAACAGGCTTATTCAGTTTCATGCTTTCAACGGCACGATCAAGAAACTGATATATGCTGCACCCACGCTAATGGCGTTTGCAACCAGCAGCCATAAAAACTCTCTGCTCTTGTAACGAAAGTGAGGAGCAAACCATTTTTTATAGACTGCGCCTTCAATCACAGCATTGATAAAACAGCCCAGAATAAAAGTGGCAACCCAAGTTACCGGGTTGAATGTGCCCCAGTCGAAAGCCTGCTGATAAATCGATGCCGGGAAGAACTCCCATGCAATACCCGCTAATGGGATTAACAGGATTCCAGCAATAGAAGATGCCGCATTTGCCGATAGATCGGCGATAGCCGATCGCTTTACAGACAGAGCAAACAGCCACTTAACATAGAAAAACTCTACTAATAGGCCTAATCCAATGGCCCACCAGGAAAACAGTCTGATTTCCAGGTAAAGAGCCGGCCACACAACATTTGCATAGACGACAGGAGGGAACAGTATTATTGCGATAATGAATAATTTACGCATTTTTCTTCCTTGAAACACAATAGCCGGTAATTGAGGGTTGGTTTGAAACACCTAATCCATTCATGGAACCACATCGTTGGCTTGATATTTGACAATGAGTATCTCAAATTTCCGGCACCATGCATAAAAAAATGCCACCACCTTTCGGTGATGGCATTCTCTTTGTAATAACTACAGTAATTAAACTGTATTAATTACTTGGCAGCTTCAGGAGCGATAGGCGCCTGAGGAGCAACTGGAGCTACAGGAGCAGCAACAGGAGCGTAGCCGTAAGGAGCGTAACCGTAGCCGTTACGGCTGTTGTAACGGTTGTCCCAGTTGTTGTAACCACGACCGTAGTAGCTGTTGTTGGTGTC
>NZ_MPQG01000024.1:0-30259 GCF_002020255.1 Solemya velum gill symbiont
GGGCTATCGCCCTCCAGCTCCTGAATCCATCATTCCACTGGAGCTGAAACCGGCGATGAACTAACATTCAAACCGGACCACTTGCTGGGGGCAGGTCAACTTGCTCTCTGCTACCTATCATCAGAACATTCACATCAGGTGCGGATATCGAGATTGTAAAAAATGATATCTCTGTTTCGGCGCGTATTCTTGCCGAATTTCCGGAATTCCTGACAGAAGAGCAGAGGGTGCCGGACAATCTTGCAGTGCTTGGTGAGCTGACCGGAAGTCCGGATGCAAATATTATCAAGCTGCCGAATATCAGCGCCTCGGTACCCCAGCTGCACACGGCCATCAAGGAGCTGCAAGCAAGGGGCTTGGCAGTTCCTGATTATCCTGAAGAGCCGAATAGCGAAAAGCAACGTGCAATCCAGGAGCGCTACTCGAAGGTTCTCGGCAGTGCCGTTAATCCGGTACTGAGAGAAGGTAATTCGGATCGACGAGCACCCCTGGCAGTGAAACGCTATGCACGCAATCATCCACACGAGATGACGAAGTGGAGCCCCGCATCGAGAACCCATGTTTCCCATATGCGTGACGGTGATTTTTATCACAGCGAAAAATGCATGACCATGGAGAAGGCACGTGACGTTCGCATGGAACTGGTGACCAGTTCCGGAAATACCGTTGTACTGAAGGAAAAAGTGTCGCTGCTCGAGGGTGAGATTATCGACAGTATGTTCATGAGCAAAAAAGCGCTGTGTGACTTTTTCGAGGAGCAGCTTGAGGATGCACAGGAAACCGGCGTGATGTTCTCGCTTCACGTCAAGGCGACCATGATGAAGGTCTCTCACCCGATTGTCTTCGGCCATGCCGTCAGGGTTTTCTACAAGGAGCTGTTTGAAAAGTACGGCGATCTGTTCGACAAGCTTGGTGTTAATCCGAATAACGGTATCAGCAGTGTTTACGAAAAAATCGAAACCCTGCCCAACTCATTCCGTGAAGAGATTCTGAACGATATTCACGCTTGCTACCAGCATCGTCCCGAACTTGCGATGGTTGACTCGGCCAGGGGAATATCGAACCTGCATGCGCCCAATGACGTGATTGTCGATGCATCGATGCCTGCCATGATCCGCAACGGCGGCAAGATGTGGGGGCCGGACGGCAAGCTCAAGGATACCAAGGCGGTGATGCCGGAAAGTACCTATGCGCGCATCTACCAGGAGATGATCAACTTCTGTAAAACCAACGGTGCCTTTGATCCAGCCACGATGGGTACTGTGCCGAACGTCGGCCTGATGGCTCAAAAGGCTGAAGAGTACGGTTCGCATGATAAAACTTTCGAACTGGAAGAAGCGGGCGTTGCACGAATTGTCGACCATGATGGCACTGTCCTGATCGAACAGGAAGTCGAGCAAGGGGATATCTGGCGCATGTGCCAGACCAAGGATGCACCGGTACGTGATTGGGTCAAGCTTGCAGTCAAGCGTGCACGTGAATCTGAAACGCCTGCTGTCTTCTGGCTGGATGAGTACCGGCCGCACGATGCCGAGCTGATAAAAAAGGTTGAGCGCTATCTTGAGGATCATGATTTAAGTGGTGCCGATATTCACCTGATGTCGCCGCTGCGTGCAATGCGTTACTCACTTGAGCGCATTATTCGCGGCAAGGACACCATCTCAGTGACCGGAAATATCCTGCGTGACTACCTCACTGACCTGTTTCCTATCATGGAACTGGGAACCAGTGCCAAAATGCTTTCAATTGTTCCTCTGATGTCAGGAGGCAGTCTGTTTGAGACCGGTGCCGGCGGCACGGCTCCTGTACTTGTACGCCAGTTGCTCGAAGAGAACCATCTCAGCTGGGACTCGCTCGGCGAATACTTGGCGCTGACGGTCTCGCTCGAGGATATTTATAAGAAAACCGGCAACACCAAGGCGAATATTCTTGCGCAGACACTTGATGAAGCAACCGGCAGGCTGCTTGAGAATGACAAGGCACCGCATCGGCGTACCGGTGAACTGGATACCAGGGGTAGTCATTTCTACCTGGCGCTTTACTGGGCCGAGGCGCTAGCATCGCAGGATGAGGATGTCGAATTGAGAGCCCAGTTCGAACCCCTGGCAAAAAGCCTTTCACAGAATGAAGAGCAGATCATCACCCAGATGGGATCGACCCAGGGCGTTGAAGTCGATATTGGTGGCTATTTCATGGCTGATTCCCAAAAGACCCGCTCAGTTATGCGTCCGAGCGAGCTGTTCAACGATGCATTGCAGGCCGCTCGAGCCTAAAGAGTGCCGTAAGTTGCAGAAATAAAGCGGTTGGTGCATCGCAATAATATTATTGCGATGCACAAAATTGCATGCTAATCTTACCCGATACCTGAATTTACATGCTTGGTATTGCCGCACTTGACATGTCAATCAACCTGTTAAAGCGGTCACATGGCACTGCACGAGTGACAAAAACACTCGACCCGGTGCCAGGTTACGCAGAGCGATAAAACAAAATCCTGCGATTGCGTTGGACAGTTAACCTTCAGATCCATCGCCGATCATTTTGCACCCAGGTGCAGATGACACCATTGACTGATTCAACTAACTAAATTTTGGAGACTGCTATGAACAGACAGGAACAGGCCGCAGCGCTGGAGAAAGATTGGGCGGAAAATCCGCGTTGGAAAAATGTAAAGCGTGGTTACACCGCTGAAGACGTTGTTCGTCTGCGTGGTTCACTGCAACCTGAGTACACACTCGCACGTCGTGGTGCTGAGAAACTGTGGGACCTCGTCAATGGCGATGCCAAGAAAGGCTATGTGAACTGCATGGGCGCACTCACTGGTGGCCAGGCAATGCAGCAGGCAAAAGCCGGTATCGAAGCCATCTACCTCTCAGGCTGGCAGGTTGCTGCAGATGCGAACACATCTGAAACCATGTACCCGGACCAGTCTCTCTACGCTTACGATTCGGTTCCAACCATCGTTCGTCGTATCAACTCGACTTTCAAGCGTGCCGACGAGATCCAGTGGTCACGTGACGTTAACCCTGAAGACGAAGGTTTTATCGATTACTTCCTGCCAATCGTTGCTGATGCCGAGGCCGGTTTCGGTGGTGTTCTGAACGCCTACGAGCTGATGAAGAACATGATCGCCAATGGTGCATCCGGTGTTCACTTCGAAGACCAGCTTGCTGCTGCCAAGAAGTGTGGTCACATGGGCGGAAAGGTTCTGGTACCAACCCAGGAAGCTGTCCAGAAGCTGATCTCTGCACGTCTTGCTTCAGATGTAATGGGTGTTCCAACCCTGCTGCTGGCACGTACCGACGCTGAAGCTGCAAACCTGCTGACTTCTGACGTTGATGAGAACGACAAGCCATTCTGCACCGGTGAGCGCACCGCAGAAGGTTTCTTCCGCGTCAAAAATGGCCTTGAGCAGGCAATCTCACGTGGTCTTGCTTACGCACCATATGCAGATCTCGTCTGGTGCGAGACAGGTACTCCGGATATCGGTTTTGCGCGTGAATTCGCCGAAGCACTGAAAGCCCAGAACCCTGAGCAACTGCTGGCATATAACTGTTCACCTTCTTTCAACTGGAAGAAGAATCTCAGCGACAGCCAGATTGCATCTTTCCAGGAAGAGCTGAGCGACCTGGGTTACAAGTACCAGTTCATCACTCTCGCCGGTATTCACAACATGTGGTACAACATGTTCGACCTCGCGTACGACTATGCACGCGGCGAAGGCATGAAGCACTATGTTGAAAAAGTACAGGAGCCTGAGTTTGCTGCAGCCGAGAAGGGTTACTCATTCGTTGCTCACCAGCAGGAAGTTGGTGCAGGTTACTTCGATGACGTCACTACTGTAATCCAGGGTGGCCAGTCATCTGTAACAGCTCTGACCGGTTCAACTGAAGAAGACCAGTTCTAATTTAGATTGTACTGACCTCAGATGGTCATGAGGGAGTTGCGGGCAGCTGTCCCGTAACTCCCTTTGTCAGTGAAAGGCTATACGAATGATAGTGATTGTCTTTCAACTGCGTCGGTACTATGCTGACTACAATAACAAGACCGGTCATTCCATATATCGGTGTGCACCGGTTTCTTCTGATAACCACAGATTAAAGGTGCGAGATGTTCAAGACTGCAGATCTCTGTGATGACCACAGTGACAACCTCCAGATTGCCCGCCCGGGCTTTTTAAATTACGGTGGCCTTTCAAAGTTCCATGGAAAAATAGTTACCGTTAAGCTTCATGAAGATAACTCACTTGTACGTGAAATCCTGAATGCCGATGGTCATGGGATGGTACTGGTTGTTGATGGCGGTGGCTCGACCCGTTGCGCACTGCTCGGTGATATTCTTGCTGCCAAGGCTGTCGAGAACGGATGGCAGGGAATTATCATCAATGGCTGTATACGTGACAGTGTTGACATTCATCGCATGCAGCTTGGTGTCAAGGCCCTGGGTACCCACCCGCTGAAAAGTGTCAAGCATGATACCGGCCAGTTGAATGTTCCCGTTCACTTCGGACGAGTGACTTACACACCTGGTGAATATCTCTATGCAGACGAGGATGGAACCATCATTTCGTCCATACCACTTTTCTAGGAATTGCCGGAACTCTTATGGCGATTACTGCGGAAAATGCAGTCGCATCAGAAGGCCTGAGCTTCGAAGAGAGCTTCAGGTTGTCGTTGGCTGACCGCGGTATCTATCTCGATAATGCGCAGGAAGCTGCGCTGTCGACTCTCTCGTTACTGGTAACGGGTGGAAAGAAAGGTGGCTGGATCAAGTCACTATTCAGCAAGGATGATAAACGTGGTGTCTACCTGTGGGGGGAACCTGGCAGGGGCAAGACGGTACTCATGGACGGATACTACGAACTGGTTGACACATCCAAGCGGCGTGTCCACTTCCACGAGTTCCTGCGTGACATGCACCAGCGCATGGCACTGCTGTCAGGCAGTAAGGAACGTTTCAAAATCGCAACCAAAGAGTTCTGCGAAGGGATCGATCTTCTCTGTTTTGACGAGTTCCACGTGCATGATATTGCAGACTCCGTCTTCATTGGAAAGGTGCTTGAAGCACTTCTGAGCCATGGCATACGCATAGTTGCCACCTCCAACTACCAGCCAGACGGATTAATGCCTGACCCGGTATCGCATGAACGCTTTAAACCAACTATTGCACTGATCAACAAGCATTTCGATATCGTCCATCTCGATGGCAAGCAGGACTACAGAACCCAGCACGAGATTGACCATAGCTGTTTTTTTGATCCTCTTGATGCGAGAACCGAACGTGCCTTTGAACGTCTTTTCAAGGCGATGGAACCGCAGACAACAATCGAGGTCTGTCATATCGAGGTGGCCAATCGCTGGATCGAGTGCCATGCAGTGGGCAGGAAGGCTGTGTGGACCGATTTTGATATGCTCTGCAAGGCACAGCGCTCCTATGTCGATTACCTCGATCTTGCCGAGCAGTTTGAGGTGCTTATGCTCTCGGGTATGACTGCCAGATCACTGGAAAATCCCAACACAGTTAAGCGGTTCCTGTGGCTGATCGATGTCCTCTACGACAAGGACAAGGGACTGGTGCTTTCCAGTGAGCGCAACTATGAAGTGATGCTGAACAACGCCAGTGGAGTTGATGATCTCAATCGCACATTGAGTCGTCTGCACGAGATGAGCAGAACTTTCAAGTCACCTCTTCCCTAGGTGACGAGTCTGTCTTACTAGGCGACCAGGCAGCTTAGTCTTCAACGATATCATCATCGTATTGACCACTGGCAAGAAATGCTGGTGCTGCATGTCTATGCCCGAAACGATAATCCTGAGGATATGGAAAGACATCATGCAGTATTCCGTTACTGATATCTTCCTGGCGTGCTATCCACCAATCAGGGTCAAGCAGGTCGGCGTGATGTTTCATGAAGGCACGTTTGACGCGTTTATTGGTTAACAGAAAGGTCTCGAACTCTTCAGGAAATATATCGTTGGGTCCAACCGAGTACCATGGTTCTGTCGCCATCTCATCTTCGGGGAAACGCGGTGGGGGTATGCGCCTGAAGTTACACTCTGTTAGGTAGACAATTTCATCGTAGTCGTAGAAGACGATACGGCCGAGACGAGTAACACCAAAGTTCTTGAATAACAGGTCACCTGCAAAGATATTCGCAGCTGCCATCTCCTTGACTGCTTCACCGTAGCCGAGCATCAATTGATCCAGGCGTTCGTCGCTGACATTCTCCATCTCTATATTGAGCGGTACCATGCGGCGCTCAATATAGACATGTGCAAATTGGATCTTGTCTCCCTCGATCTTGATGCTGCTTTCACAACTGCCCATCAACTCCTCGAGGCATTTCTGGGTAAAACGGTGTTTTGGAAAGGAGACATAGGAGTACTCTAGGGTATCTGCCATGCGTCCGACACGGTCATGTTGCTTGACCAGTAGATACTTGGCCTCGACTGTCTTTCGATCGACGTTCTTCGGTGGTGCAAAGCGGTCACGAATAATTTTAAAGACATAGGGATAAGAGGGCAGGGTGAACACTGCCATCACCATGCCCTTGATGCCGGGTGCAAGATCAATCAGGTCATCCGAATAGCGTAGATGATGCAAGAAGCCGCGGTAGAACTCTGTCTTGCCCTGTTTGTGGTAGCCGATGGCAGAGTAGAGGTCTGCGCGACTACGTCCGGGCATCAGGCGACGCAGGAAGTTGACGATTGCAGATGGAACCGGGTGAGCGACCTGAAAATAAACATAGGAAAATTCAAACAGGCGCGATACTTCTCTTGGTCCCAGTAGTACCGTGTCGACATACAAGCCACCATTACCATTATTAAGGATGGGCAGGGCGAAGGGAATGATATCCGGACCATTTATTGCTCGACCGACGATGTACCCGGCCTTGTTTCTGAAGAATACCGAGTTGATCACTTGAAGCTGAAAGTTGAGATGTGTTCTTTCGGGTTTGAGTATCGTGTGAATATATTGAATGATGCCGTGAATGATGTGATTGACATCACGATGCATGTTTTCGAACGGCAGGGTGAATTCACACGCCTCGATGATTCGTCTTATTGTTGAGCGTAGTCCTCTTGTCTTCGGATAGTAAACATGGAATGAAGGTAAATTCGATTCAAGGTACTCGGTAGAGACCGAGCTGCGCACAAAGATGTGTTCAGCATTGAAATAGCGTGGGTGGAACTGGCGACAGAAGACAGAATTGAAAAAAGTCTCGGCAAGTTCCGGCTGGTAACTATCTTGCAGTAGCAAGATATAGTGCTTCTTGGCGATTCTCCATGACTCGGGATCCAGGTGCGCCTCATCATAGGTGGACTTCAGTTCGTGGATGGCATCGTCTACACGCGCGTCGTAGAAGGCAACGCGTTGCTGGGCAGCGTCACGCTCGCCCTCCCAGTCTGCTGCTTCGAAACGTGCCTTGGCGCCGGCAGTAACATGGTGAAATGCAGTAAAGTGGCGGTTAAAGCCCTCCAGAACGGTCTTTGCTATGGCAAGGCCCAGCGATTGATCGATTCCTGTTTCGCTCATGGGTTACCTGTTGTCTTGATGATTGTTTTTATTCTACCCTGATAAAAAAACAGGGGTGCAATAACTGCACCCCTGTTCCATTACTACTAGATGCAGTGTTTAACTGCGCTTGTCGAGCCACTCACCAATCGTTGGCGGAACGGTCTTCTGCGCCTTACCGCTGACGTAGATGCCGATATGGCCACCGGCGAAATTGAACTCGGTGTAATCTTTCGATCCTGTCAGCTTGGCCAGTGCCTTGGAGGCATCCGGCGGTACCAGGTGATCCTGGTCAGCATAGACGTTCAGAATCGGCATGGTGGTGTTTTTCAGGTCGACCTCGTGGTCGCCGATTTTCAAACCACCTTCGACCAGTTTGTTGTGCTGGAAGAAATCCTTGACGAACTGGCGGTAGGCTTCACCGGCCTGGTCAGGGCTGTCGAAAATCCACTTCTCCATTCGCAGGAAGTTTTTGAGTGCAGATGGATTGTCGAGGATATCAACCAGGGAGAGATATTTCTGACCGGTCAGCTGATAAGGTTTCTGCTGCAGGAAGGTGAGGTTCAGCATATCACCGGGGATATTTCCGAGTGTGTCAACGCACAGGTCGATATCGACGTCCTGTACCCACTTGCTGAGCATGTTGTCTTCTGTCTTGAAATCGACGGGTGTAACCATAGTGACAAGGTTCTTGACCTTGTGCGGATGCATGGCACTGTAGCACAGCGAGAATGCACCACCCTGGCAGATACCCAGCAGGTTGATTGCGTCCTGGCCGCTCTCTTTGCGGATGACATCGACACAGCGATTGATGTAACCGTTGATGTAATCATCCAGTGTCAGGAAACGGTCGCAACGATCAGGAAAGCCCCAGTCGATCAGGTAGACGTCCTGACCAGAATCGAGCAGGCCTTTGACGGTTGAGCGGTTTTCCTGGATGTCTGCCATGTAGGGACGGTTAACCAGTGCGTAGACAATCAGCATTGGAACCTTGTTTTGCTTGGTGCCTTCATCAGCTTTATAGCGAACCAGGCGCAGGTTGTCCTCTTCATAGACGACATCGTAAGGTGTCACGCCTGTTGAGATTTCGCCAACCTCGGACATGCTCTGCAGGCCACTGCCGAGCTTGCGATTGAAATCATAGAGCTCTTCGGCGATCTGATCTGGTCTAAAATTCATCATGATTATGCTCCTCGCTTGGCTGCAGCTTTCTTCTTAACAGCGGCCTTCTTCTTGACTGTTGCCTTTTTCTTCACGGTTGCCTTCTTTTTTACAGCCGCTTTTTTAGCAACAGGTGCTGCCTTGGTTGTTGCTTTAGGTGCCGGAGCTTTACCAGCACCCTCAAGTTTTTCAAGACGCTCTGTCAGTTCATCGATTGTTGAACGCAGTTTGAAATTGTCACGACGCATCTGGTAGACGCGCTTTTCGAGACCGTCCAGTTCCGAACGTGAAGGCAGATTCATTTTCACGAGTTGGTCATCAATGAGCTTGTTGCCCTGTTTCTGAACAGCCATCAGGCTGTTAACGAGCTTGCCATACAGCACCTGGTACTCGTCACTCATGGCGAATTCGGCATAAGTCTCTTCAAAAACTTCTACCCACAAGTCGTAAACACCGCGCAGGGATTCAATCGAACCCTCACCCGATTCGTGCATCTCCTTGAGTCGATCCTGGATAGCACCAAGTGATTTTGCCGTTGTGATGGCATCGGCCGCCTTAAAGGCACGCAAAGCCTGCTGGTAATCGACGACCAGGCGCGTCAACAGCTGCAGTTCTTCCTGTGATTCGCGATAGAAGCCAACTGCGGGCAGTGCGAAGAGTTGCATCAGCTGTTCAGGCATAGGTGTGGTTGCAGATTTTTTGTGGGCATCGAATATCCCTTCCTGCATGCCTTCATGCATTGGCGAGATAGAGTCAGCCATCTGTTTCCAGGTATCAACTGGTGATGTCCAGTAATCAATGAACTCGGGCATTTCACAATCTGTTGCAGGCTTGCCTTCAGAGATATTCATGAAGCCGCACTTCATTGACTCAAGCCACTGGTTAATCGAGTCCAGCTGATTCTCTTCTGCACCAGCCGTATTCTGAAGAAACTCCTCAGCCATTTCGAAATAGGTTCTGCCGGTAGAGAGCATCTTGTCGTAGACATCGGCAAGTTCACCAGTTGTTTCCGGCTGCATGCTCTTCCACCACTGGTCGAGGCTGTTCTGAAAGAATTCTGCGGGGTTAGGGCCATCGGTTGGCATGCCATTCTTTAAAGTGGCATCGGACCAGGAGTCCCAAAACTGTTGTTGGGCATTGACCCAGAAGTCGGCCCAGGGCGCGTTATCGCTCATGCTTCTTACCTATAGCAGTGGTTATCGTAGAGCAAGATTAACATGAAAAAATTGTGCGCCGCAACAATTGAATCTAAACTCAGTAAATATTGACAAAAAGTGAGGGGATTGGAGCTGGTTTGGTTACTTGATTCTAATAAATATGACGATCGTACGGGATTGCCATTTTTTTGAAACGCATTGTTGCGATGCACAAAATAACCTGCTAGAGTTTGATTAGTGATGGTTATGCCATCCATAAAAATATTATTAGTGCACCATTGGCCGGTTCGCCTGCTGACAGGTGCATGGGATGATTGCCTGGCTCCAGAGCAGACATGCTCATAGTGAAAAAATAGAGGCAATTGTCGTTTCGAATTTCTTTTCCTTGAACAAGAGAAGTAAAGATGACACAGATTGCAGAACGACCACGTTTTCTGAATCTCATGAAGATTCGGCTACCGCTGCCAGGCGTGCTGTCCATCCTACACCGTATCTCCGGTGTGCTCATGGTGCTGGCGATTCCTTTCCTGATTTACCTGCTCGATCTTTCTCTGCGTGATGCCGCAGGTTTTGCCGCAGCTGCAGGTGTACTCGACATGCTGCTGATCAAACTTGGCTTGGCAGTGATCGTGTGGGGGCTTTTTCACCATCTGTTTGCAGGCATTCGTTACCTGCTTCTTGATATGGACATCGGTGTTGAAAAACAGCAGGCACGTGCGTCCAGCTGGATTGTTTTTGGCGTCTCAATTGTTGTCACACTGATTGTTTTGGGGGTGATCTGGTGAGCCGTAAATTATCTGGTCTTCGCGCCTGGTATGTACAGCGTCTGAGTGCTGCCTACATTACCTTCTATGTCCTGATTGCCGTGATTACTATGCTCTTCAACGGCACACCCACAACTTATAAGTCCTGGGCCACAGTTTGGTCATCGCCGCTTGTCAGTACCATGACGCTGCTGTTTTTTACAGCACTGCTGATTCATGCATGGATCGGTATTCGCGATGTCATTCTTGACTATGTTCACCCGTTCGGTGCACGCCTCGTGGTGCTTTCCCTGTTTGCTGTGATGCTCATCACTAGCGGACTCTGGGTTGCCCGTGTTCTTTTCAACGCCATTAACTAACAAGCGAGTCTGTCACTATGTCTATTCCAGTCAGTCAATTTGATGCCTTGATTATTGGTGCCGGTGGCGGTGGTATGCGTGCAGCGCTTCAGCTTGCCCGTGCAGATGCCAAGGTCGCGGTTGTTTCAAAGGTATTTCCAACCCGTTCACATACTGTTGCCGCACAGGGTGGTATTAATGCTGCGCTTGCCAACGTGCTGCCGGATAACTGGCACTGGCACATGTTCGATACCGTAAAGGGTAGTGATTACCTCGGTGATCAGGATGCGATCGAGTACATGTGCAAAATTGCACCACAGGTTGTTTACGAGCTCGAGCATACAGGGGTTCCTTTTTCACGCCTCGACAACGGCAAGATATACCAGCGCCGTTTCGGTGGGCAGAGCCAGAATTATGGCGGTGAACAGGCTGCGCGTACCTGTGCAGCTGCTGACCGAACCGGTCACGTCATTGTGCACACTCTTTATCAGCAGAACCTGCGTGCACAAACACACTTTTTCGATGAGTACTTCGCCATTGACCTGCTGAAAGCAGAGGATGGCTCGATTCAGGGCGCACTGGTTCTCTGTATTGAGACCGGCGAGCCAATGATCATCCAGGCCAAGACAACCCTGCTCGCAACCGGTGGTTGTGGACAGATGTACCGTAACAACACCAACGCCCTGATCAATACTGGTGACGGTATGGCAATGGCGATGCGTGCCGGTGTTCCGGTAGAAGACATGGAGTTCTTCCAGTTCCACCCGACCGGTATTGCCGGCAAGGGCATACTGATTACAGAGGGTGCGCGTGGTGAAGGTGGTTACCTGACCAACGCAGATGGTGAGCGGTTCATGGAGCGTTATGCTCCAAATGCGAAAGACCTGGCCAGCCGCGATGTTGTCAGCCGTGCAATTCATACTGAAGTTAAAGAGGGTCGCGGTTGCGGTCCAAACAAGGACTTCGTCTATCTCCACCTTGACCATCTTGGTGAAGAGGTTCTGCAAAAACGTTTGCCTGGTATCCGTGCCACATCTATTGCCTTCCTGGGTATCGATCCGGTTGATGCGCCGATCCCGATCTATCCGACTGCCCACTATGTCATGGGTGGTGTACCGACTGACCGTTTCGGCCAGGTGGTTGTACCTGTTGGAACGGGTCCGGAAGAGGCTGTTCCGGGTCTCTATGCAGCGGGTGAGTGTGCCTGTGCATCAGTTCATGGCGGCAACCGCCTTGGTGGTAACTCGTTGCTCGATATCCTCGTGTTTGGCCGCGCTGCTGCCAACAACATGATTGAGGCTCTCAAAGAGAATCCATCGCATAAGACACTTTCGCAGGAGAGTATCGATGCGGCAGTCACAAATCTAACCCGCTGGGATGACATCAGCGAGGGCAGTGAGACCGTCGAGGGTTTACGCAACGAGCTGCAGAGAACCATGGAGACCTACTGTGGCGTCTACCGTGACAAGACAATGCTTGATGAAGGTGTTGAAAAGGTCCGCGAACTCCTCAAGCGCCTGCCAAATGCACGTCTCAAGGATCACTCGAAGATTTTTAATACGGCACGTATCGAGGCACTTGAGCTTGAAAACCTGATGCAGCTGTCGCTGGCCACTATTGTTTCAGCGCAGGCGCGTGAAGAGAGCCGTGGTGCGCATTCACGTGTCGATTTCCCGACACGTGATGATGACAAGTGGATGAAGCACTCACTCTTCTTCATGGAGGGTGAGCGACTTGACTACAAGCCAGTGCGCAGTAAGCCGCTGACTGTCGAGAGCTTTCCACCGAAAGAGCGTACCTACTAAGAGATCCTTGGAGACTGAATGATGAAATTTCTGATTCAACGTTACAACCCGGAAGTCGACAAGGCCCCTTACATGCAGGAGTACGATCTCGACGTGCAGCCCGGAATGATGCTGCTCGACGCATTGCTGGCGATCAAGGAAGAACATCCTGATCTCGGTTTTCGTCGTTCCTGCCAGGAAGGTGTGTGCGGTTCCGACGGCATGAATATCAACGGTACTAACGGCCTCGCCTGTATTACCGATTTGAAGAACCTAAAAGAGCCGGTCGAGATTCGCTCACTTCCCGGTCAGCCGATCATACGTGATCTGATCATTGACCAAGGTCCTTTCTTCAAGCAGTACAAGGCAGCGAAGCCATGGTTAATCACCAATGATCCCGACCCGGAGAAAGAGCGCCTGCAGAGTCCAGAAGATCGCGACCGTCTCGATGGTCTCTACGAGTGCATTCTGTGTGCCTGTTGTTCAACTTCATGCCCGTCATTCTGGTGGAATCCGGACAAGTTCATGGGGCCTGCTGCGCTGTTGCAGTCTGCGCGCTTCATCGAGGACAGCCGTGATGATGCAACCGAGGGGCGTCTCGACCAGCTCGATAACGCCTACTCGCTGTTTCGCTGTCACTCCATCATGAACTGTGTGGATGTGTGTCCGAAAGAGCTCAACCCGACCAAGGCGATCGGCACCATTCGCAAACGCATGTTGCAGAAGGGTATCTGATGCTATCGGAAGATAGTGTTCAGGATGCAGAAAAACTCCGCTGGGCTTGCCGGCGGGGCATGCGTGAGCTGGATTTCTGGCTTCGCGCATTCGTAGATAATGGCTACGATGAACTGTCCGACGAGGACAAGAAAAATTTTGTCAGGCTCCTCGGTTGTCAGGACCAGGAGCTGTTTGACTGGCTGATGGGAAAAGCAGCACCGATAGATCCGGCCTTCCCGTCACTGATTGAAAAAATCAAAGCGGCATCGCGACCCGAGTAACCCGCATGAACGGCCATTCGCCCGAGCTTGGGTCATGGCATGAAAAAGAGAATATATTTCATTTAGGTGTAATCATGACGGAACGAGTAACAGTTGGCGGTCTGCAGATCGCTACATCCCTGTATGACCTGGTAGCAAAACAGATAGCTCCGGGCACAGGTATTGAGCCAGATGCTTTCTGGTCATCTTTTGAAGGGATTATTAATGATCTCGCACCAAAGAACCGTGCATTGCTGGCCAAGCGTGACGACATCCAGGAGAGAATTGACACCTGGCATGTTGAGCGTAAAGGGCAGGCGCACGATGCTGCTGCCTACAAGCAATTCCTGCAGGAGATTGGTTACCTTCTGCCAGAGGGTGATGACTTCAATGTCACCACGGAGAATGTTGACCCCGAGATCGCGAGCATCGCGGGTCCTCAATTGGTTGTGCCGGTGAATAACGCCCGTTATGCACTGAACGCAGCAAATGCACGCTGGGGCAGTCTCTACGATGGTCTCTATGGTACCGATGCCATTGCAGACAGTGACGGTCTTGAGCGAGGCAAAGAATTTAATCAGAAACGTGCCGAAAAAGTCATAGAAATGGCAATGGCGTTTCTTGATGAGGCAGCACCTCTTGCCAATGGAAAGTACGCAGACCTGAAGAGACTGTCTGTCGCCGGTGGCACCTTGCAGGGCGAACTAACCTCTGGCGAATTAACCATACTGGAATCTGCTGAACAGCTTTCTGGTTTTCAGGGCGACGAAGGTAATCCTAGCTTAATATTGTTGAAAAACAATGGTCTGTATATAGAACTTCATGTTAATAGTAGTGATGAAATCGGTAAATTACACCCTGCCGGTTTCAAGGATGTTGTTATCGAGTCTGCTGTTACAACCATCCAGGATTGCGAGGATTCTGTAGCAGTGGTCGATGCTGAAGATAAATGCACTGTCTATGGCAACTGGCTTGGCCTGATGAAAGGCGACCTTGAAGAGGTCTTCTATAAGCAGGGCAAGGAAGTGAAGCGCACGTTAAATCCTGATCGTGTTTACACGACTATTAATGGCAGCGAACTGACCCTGCCGGGCCGCAGCCTGATGCTGGTTCGAAATGTTGGTCACCTGATGACCAATCCGGCGATTCTGGATAAAGACGGCAACGAAGTGCCGGAAGGCATGATGGATGCGATGGTAACTGCTCTGATTTCAATGCATGACCTGAAGGGAGTTGGCCGTTACAGCAATAGCCGTACCGGCAGCATGTACATCGTTAAGCCAAAGATGCACGGCCCTGAAGAGGTTGCCCTGACCGTTGAGCTGTTTGGGCGCGTTGAAGAGGCGTTAGGCCTTGCTAAAAACACGCTGAAAGTTGGCATCATGGACGAAGAGCGCCGGACAACGGTTAACCTCAAAGAGTGTATCCGTGTTGCATCTGAACGTCTGATCTTCATTAATACCGGATTTCTTGATCGTACTGGTGATGAAATGCATACCAGCATGGAAGCAGGTCCGATGATGCGTAAGGCAGATATGAAAACCCAGCCGTGGATCACTGCCTACGAGGACTGGAATGTCGATACAGGACTGATGTGCGGATTGCAGGGACACGCACAGATCGGTAAGGGCATGTGGCCTATTCCAGATCAAATGGCGGTGATGATGGAAACCAAGATCGGTCACCCCATGGCTGGTGCAAACTGTGCATGGGTTCCGTCTCCAACTGCTGCGACACTGCATGCAACCCACTATCACAAGGTCAATGTTGCCGAACGCCAGGCTGAGCTTGCTTCACGTCCTCGCGCCAGTGTCGATGACATCCTGACTATTCCGCTGCACCCTGATCCATCATCGCTGACAGCAGATGAGATTCAGAACGAACTGGATAACAACGCCCAGGGTATTCTTGGCTACGTTGTGCGCTGGATTGATGCAGGTATCGGTTGTTCCAAGGTGCCTGATATCAATGATGTCGGACTCATGGAAGACAGGGCGACCTGTCGTATATCAAGCCAGCATATGGCCAACTGGCTGCATCATGGTATCTGTGATGAAGCGCAGGTGGTTGAGACCTTCAAGCGCATGGCTGCAGTCGTAGATGGACAAAACAGCAATGATCCGACTTACAAGGCGATGGCGCCTGCATGTGACGGTACTGCTTTTCAGGCTGCATTCGACCTTGCATTGAAAGGGCGTGAACAGCCGAGTGGTTACACCGAGCCGTTGCTGCATGCATACCGTCTGAAACTCAAGGCAGAAGGGTAAATACTAATGTAGGAGCCCCGTCCCCCGGGGTGATGCTCCTACAGATAATTAATAACCGGACAAGGGATAACCATGGCACATATCAGCCGCTACTTTGACTACAAGCTCGACGAGACTGGCGAGGGCTATCTGGAAGTCGCATTGAAAGGCATGGCGCTGTTGCGCATGAATGCAACCAACAAGGGTACTGCTTTTCCACTTAAGGAACGCAGGACTTTAGGACTTGAGGGTTTGCTGCCGCCAAAGGTGCTGACACTTCAGCAGCAGGCTGACAGAGTCTACAAGAGTTTTATTACCAAGCCGGACGATATCTCAAAGTACCAGATGTTACGTGCCACGCAAGAACGTAACGAGGTGGTCTTTTACCGCGTACTTGCTGATCATCTCGAGGAGATGATGCCTATTGTCTATACACCAACTGTTGGTAAGGCAGTACAAGAATACAGCAGCCTGTATAAGTCGGCACGAGGTATGACCTTCTGCCCTAATACAATCGATCGTGCCGATGAGCTTGTCAGCAACTACCCATGGCAGGACGTGCGCATGATCGTTGCCACGGATTCATCAGCGATTCTCGGTATTGGTGACCAGGGCCATGGTGGTCTTGCCATCAGTATCGGCAAGCTGGCTCTCTACACTGCTGGTGCAGGTGTCAGTCCTTTCCATACCATGCCGGTTCACCTCGATGTTGGTACAGATCGCGATGACCTGTTGGCTGATCCGGAATACCTGGGTTATCCGGAAAAGCGTATCACCGGCGATGAGTACATGGATTTTGTCGAAAAGTTTGTTGATTCGGTTGAATCCCGGTGGCCGAAGGCAGTCATTCAGTGGGAGGATTTCGCAAAGGATATCGCCTACAAGGTGCTCGACCGTTACAAGGATCGCATTCCATGCTTTAACGATGATATCCAGGGTACGGGCGCAACTGTGCTTGCCGGTCTTCTGACTGCATGCAAATCACGCAACCTGTCAATCGCAGACCAGAAGATCGTTGTGGTTGGTGCAGGTGCCGGTGGTGTCGGTGTTGCGCGAGCTATCCAGGCAGGCCTCGTTGATGCGGGTCTTAGCGTCGAGCAGGCACGTCGGCAGATGTTCGTTATGGATATCGATGGCCTTGTCGTGGAAGGACATACTGACGAAGAATACAAATTTCAGACTTGTCAGTATGAAGATACCTATGCAGATTGGGACATCAAAGGTGAAAGACCGGATCTGGAAGAGGTTGTACGCTTTGGTAAGCCAACTGTACTACTTGGCCTAACTGGCTGTACCGGGCTCTTTGGTGAAGAGTTGGTACGAGCAATGGCAGAGAATTGTGAGCACCCGATGATCTTCCCTCTGTCTAATCCGACTACACGTTGCGAAGCGACACCTGATGATCTCTACAAGTGGACTGACGGCCGAGCCGTGGTTTCAACCGGTAGTCCATTCGCACCGGTAAAGTGGGAAGGTAAAGAGCATCCAATCGGGCAGGGCAATAACGCCTTTGTATTCCCGGGTATCGGCTTTGCCACGATTCTTGGCAAGTGTAACCGTATCAGTGATGCAATGATTCTTGAGTCTGCTTTTGCACTGGCAGACTATACTGAAGAGTATTATCTGAAACAGGGGCTGATTTTCCCTCCCGTGTCGGCACTGCGTGATGTGAGTCTCTATGTCACCGCACGCGTTCTGAAGAAGGCATTGGAAGATGGCTCTGCAGAACGACCGGAATTCGCAGGTATGTCTGTTGATGAGCTGGAAGCTTACGCTACATCACGTGCATGGGAGCCGAAATATCTTCGCTTTGTTCCCAAGGCGGAATAATACCGTCTAACCGGAGGAGGTGTGTGAGATGAATACTGAATTACACGAGATATCACCCAAGGCTGCTTGGGAAATGATCAAAAACGATCCGCGTACCGTACTGATCGACGTGCGCTCCTCGATGGAGTACCTGTTTGTCGGTCATCCTAAGGGTGCTGTGCATGTACCATGGATCGACGAGCCTGACTGGGACATCAATCCGCATTTTACTACTGACGTTCGCAAGCTGATGCTGGGAGGGCTCTCCTGTGACAAGGAAGATGGCTGCGTACCAGTGATTCTCATCTGCCGCAGCGGCAAGCGATCCCGGGAAGCGGGTGAGGTGCTGGTCGAGAATGGCCTAAAGAATATCTATAACATTGATGAAGGTTTCGAAGGTGAACTGGACGATGATCACCACCGCAGCACGGTAGGTGGTTGGCGCTTCCATGGCTTGCCGTGGGAACAGTGTTAATCGCTGTTTGATATGAAACAACCAAGAGCCCCGCAATTGCGGGGTTTTTTATTTGCTAATACTCACTGAATAAAGAACAACAGTAGAAGAGGATCTTTCGTATCCAGGCATGCATGGCAGACTCATGCATATAATGGCTGTACTAATGCAGGTGATTGAGCAAGACAAATGGAATATGAAAAGAGTGGGTTGAACAGGGTCAAAAGAGGCCGCAAGAATTCGAGTTATGACCAGGAGGTCGTTTATTCCATCCTGGATGATAGTGAAGTGTGTAGCGTGGCGTTCAATGTTGATGGTAAGGCACATGTCCAGCCAATCAATTTCGGACGCAGTGGTGACAAGCTGTATATGCATGGATCATCAAAAAACCGTATGACATCTGCATTACTGGATTCTGGTGAGGTTTCGCTAAGTGTCATGACCCTGGACGGGATGAAACTGACAAGATCGGCTTTCAAGCACAGCGTTAACTACCGTTCAGTAGTGGTTTTTGGAAGCGTTCGTGAACTGACCACTGATGAAGAAAAGTTGGAAGGTTTAAAAGCGATTGTGAACCATTTTGTTCCAGGCAGATGGGATTACTGCAGGGCGCCAAACCGGAAGGAGCTGAAAGCTACACGAGTGATTGAAGTCGAGATTCAAACAGCATCAGCGAAAATTGATGAATATCCACCAGCGGATGAACAGGAAGATTATGCGCTGGGCTATTGGTCCGGAACGATTCCTGTCAAGACAACATACTTGCCGCCTGTGCCGGACGAAAAATTAAGAGATGGTATAGAGATCCCGCAACATGTTCTAGATTTTCTGGAGAGTAGATAAAAAAACGGCATAGCCTTTTGGGCCATGCCGTTTCAGCTTACACGATTGTGTGAAGCTGGTCCTTAAGCTGCTACCACGGGAATTACTGAGGCAGCGGCCTTCTGGTAGCTCTCGATTTGATCGAAGTTGAGATAGCGATAGATATCATCAGCCATGGTGTCGATATCCGCAGCGTATTCCATGTACTCCTCAACACTTGGCAGCTTGCCGAGAATCGCAGCAACTGCAGCCAGTTCGGCTGAGGCAAGGAAAACATCCGCGCCGGTACCGAGACGATTCGGGAAGTTACGTGTTGAGGTCGAAACTGCAGTTGAGTTCTCGGCGATACGTGCCTGGTTACCCATGCAGAGTGAACAACCCGGCATTTCCGTACGTGCTCCTGCAGATCCGAAAATACTGTAGTAGCCTTCCTCGGTGAGCTGATGTTCGTCCATCTTGGTCGGTGGAGTAATCCACAGACGTGTAGGAACAGCACCCTTGACCTTTTCGAGCAGTTTGCCGGCTGCACGGAAGTGGCCAATGTTGGTCATACAGGAACCGATGAAAACCTCGTCAATTTTGCGTCCGGCAATTTCAGACAGCGGCTTGACGTCATCAGGGTCGTTGGGGCATGCGAGCAGCGGCTCCTTGACTTCGTTGAGGTCGATTTCGATCACTTCGGCGTACTCGGCATCAGCATCAGCATCCATCAACTCAGGGTTGGCCAGCCACGCCTCCATCGCCTCGATACGACGCTCAATGGTGCGCTTGTCACCATAGCCTTCCGCGATCATCCACTTCAGCATGGTGATGTTTGAGTTGAGATACTCAATGATCGGTTCCTTGTCGAGCTTGATGGTACAGCCAGCAGCAGAACGTTCGGCTGATGCATCAGAGAGTTCGAATGCCTGTTCAACTTTCAGGTCTGGCAGGCCTTCGATCTCGAGGACACGACCGGAGAAGACGTTTTTCTTGCCGGCTTTCTCAACGGTCAGAAGACCACGCTGGATAGCGGCGTAAGGAATCGCATTGACCAGGTCACGCAGCGTGATACCCGGTTGCATTTCACCTTTGAAACGTACCAGTACAGATTCCGGCATATCGAGAGGCATCACACCAGTAGCTGCGGCAAAGGCGACCAGGCCTGAACCGGCAGGGAAGGAGATACCAATCGGGAAACGGGTGTGTGAATCACCGCCTGTGCCAACAGTGTCAGGCAGCAGCATGCGGTTCAGCCAAGAGTGGATAACACCATCGCCGGGACGCAGTGAAACACCGCCGCGGTTCATGATGAAGTCAGGCAGGGTGTGGTGCGTGGTGACGTCAACCGGTTTTGGATAGGCCGCAGTGTGACAGAAAGACTGCATTGTCAGATCGGCAGAGAAACCGAGGCACGCGAGGTCTTTGAGTTCATCGCGAGTCATTGGACCGGTTGTATCCTGCGAGCCGACTGTGGTCATCTTTGGTTCGCAGTACATACCTGCGCGAACACCTTCGACACCACACGCCTTGCCAACCATTTTCTGTGCCAGCGTATAGCCCTTGCCGGTATCGACGGGATCTTGCGGCTTGAGAAAGAGGTCGGATGCTTCCATTCCGAGAGCTTCACGCGCACGTGCCGTGAGACCACGGCCGATGATCAGCGGAATACGTCCGCCAGCCTGAACCTCATCGAGAATGACCTGTGTTTTGAGCTCAAACTTTGCAAGTTCTTCACCACTCTCATGGTTTTTGATGACGCCTTCATATGGATAGATGTCGATGACATCACCCATGTTGAGCTTTGAGACATCAACCTCGATCGGCAGTGCACCTGCATCTTCCATGGTGTTGAAGAAGATTGGGGCAATCTTGCCACCAAGGCATACGCCACCAGCGCGCTTGTTGGGGATAAAAGGAATGTCATCTCCCATGTGCCACAGGACAGAGTTGGTTGCTGACTTGCGTGAAGAACCTGTTCCTACGACATCGCCGACGTATGCGAGTGGGAAGCCCTTCTGCTTGAGTTCTTCAATCTGCTTGATTGGTCCGACTGCACCCTGGTGATCAGGTGTGATTCCATCACGTTCCATTTTGAGCATGGCATTGGCATGCAGAGGAATATCAGGACGAGACCAGGCATCTGGTGCAGGTGACAGGTCGTCGGTGTTGGTTTCACCTGGAACCTTGAACACGGTGACGGTGATTTTTTCTGCCAGCTGAGGACGGCTGGTGAACCATTCGGCATTAGCCCATGATTCAACTACCTGTTTGGCATTCGCATTGCCTGCGTCGGCCTTTTCCTTGACATCATGGAAGGCATCGAACATCAGCAGTGTGTGAGACAGAGCTTTTGCAGCTGTTGGTGCCAGTGCATCATCATCAAGCGCATCGATCATTGGTGCGATGTTGTAACCACCAAGCATGGAGCCAAGCAATTCAACGGCGCTGACCTTGTCGATGAGAGGGGATTCGGCTTCGCCCTTGGCGATAGCGGCAAGGAAACCTGCCTTGACGTATGCGGCGTCATCAACACCAGCTGGTACACGGTTTGTCAGCAGGTCGAGCAAGAACTCTTCTTCACCTGCCGGGGGATTCTTGACTAACTCGACGAGTTCAGCAGTCTGCTGTGCATCAAGTGGTTTGGGTACGATGCCTTCTGCGGCTCGTTCCTCTACGTGGGATCTGTAGTTTTCCAACATTTTATTATTTCCTCCTAATCGATGCGGAAAGGGGGGCTGTTACTGGTGTAGTCCCCGGGTAATCTTCCTGCATTCTCTGTAAGGCATCCTGTTTCAAAATGCAGCCTGCCGGATTACCGGCAGGCTGTCATTCACGGCTATTTAGTGAATAAACATACCGCCGTTGACTGGCAGGTTTGCGCCGGTCATAAACGAGTTTGCATCATCAGTGCAGAAGGTGACTGCAAGTGCAATTTCTTCCGGCTGTGCCATACGCCCCATTGGAATCTGCTTGATGATTGAATCGAGTACTTCCTGTGCAATCAGTGCGGTCATGTCAGTCTCGACATATCCCGGTGAAACCGTGTTGACGGTAACATTCTTGCGTGCGCCTTCCTGTGCAACAGCCATGGTGAAGCCGTGCAGTCCGGCTTTTGCAGCAGAGTAGTTGGCCTGGCCAAACTGACCCTTCTGGCCGTTAATTGAAGAGATGTTAACGATGCGGCCAAAACCACGCTCGGTCATGCCCAGGAATACCTGGCGAGTGACATTGTATGCAGAGTTGAGGTTGGTGTTGATAACCGCATTCCACATGTCAGGAGTCATACCCTTAAGGGTCTTGTCGCGAGTGATTCCTGCGCAGTTAACAAGAATTGAAACCGGACCGAATTCCTCTTCGATTGATTTAATCATTTCGCCAACAGCGTCATAGTCAGTTACGTCTGCGCCCGCAATACCGATGTCATAGCCAGCTTCTTTCTGTTCTGCCTGCCAGGCTTCTGCCTTTTCCTTTTCTGGAGGGAAGTAGTTGGCAACAACCTTGCGTCCCTGGTCAGTCAGAGCTCTGCAGAGAGTGGTGCCAATGCCACCGGTTCCGCCGGTAACGAGTGCAATTTTTGTATCAGACATTTTCTATCCTCCGGAAATGGACATTAATTAAAAACAAAAAAAGGCCGTAATCGGCCATAGAGTATACAGTTCAATAACAATGCATTATTGCATTAGTATTGAATTGAGTGGTTGACTCGACGGCAGTGCCAAATGCACTGCCGTCGATTGAAAAGTAATTATGCAGCTTTTTGCTTCGCAGCAGCAGTTACTTTTTCAACATTTGCTTCAGCAGTCTTTACGTTCTCTTCAACGAGAGAGCTGATGCCTTCCTGTGCGTCTTTCAGCATGGCAGTAACTTCTTTGTAGTTACCAACCATTTTTTCGCCACATGAACGAACGATCTCGCTCTGCAGGCTCATTGCTTCTTTGACGTCTTTGACTGAAGAGAGCTTCTCAGCATTTTCCTGAGAAGACTCAACGCAGCTGCTTACCATCTCAGCTTGCTTCTCAACCAGGTCCTGCATGGTTGCGACGTTGGTTTCTGCCAGCTTTTTGAAAGCAGAGTACATGTCTTCAGTCATTTTGTTTGTCAGTTCAATCCACTGTGTATTCATTTTGATCACCCTATGTATTATGAAGAAAAATTATGCTTGTTGCAACGCAACAATGTGCAATGCACAAAAATATAGATGTTGCAGTGCACAAAGTCAAGTATTTTTCGTAAATATTTTTTACAGGGGGAATGAAAAATGCCCCGGAAAACTGGTAACCGAGGCATTTGTTGTGTTTTCTTGCAGGGAATTACTTCTCTTTTTTGGTGTTGACGCCCATTGCGTTGAAGAAGTCATTCTGCATGTTTTTCCATAGTTCCACGTTCGATTCACCGAGGTCAGACCAGAATTTCATCGGACTTCCACCTGCCAGAAGGTCTTTCATCTGGGTCTGGATGGCTTCCTGCTGGTCCTGGAAAAAGCTCAGGCTGCGATCGATGAACATCGAAAAGCCCTGATGAGAAGTGTCGCTGTAGTAGCGAATGAAGTTCTGCAGGTTGTCGTTTGAGAACAGTGGGTCGTTGTCAGATTCTTGTTCGATAATGATTTGCAGCAGGATGTTTCGCGTGATGTCTTCACCGGAGTTGGTATCGACAACTTTCATCGGAGTATTCTTGACGACCAGTTCCCTCACTTCGGGAAGAGTGATGTAGCGACTCTCCTCCGTATCGTAGAGACGGCGGTTGGGGTACTTCTTGATGATGCGAACCTGTTCGTTTTCTTGCTCGGTCATGAAATTTCATCCTGCAATATTGGTTAGTATTATTTTAACCTATTATGAGACTGGTTTTTCGCTATGCACAAACTTTATCTATAAAAATATCTTTATGTGGGATAAGAATTAATGCGATGTTCCTTATTATTGAGTGATCGGAACCAGTTTAGTTCATCGCGATAACACCCCGAACATCCTGTTCGGGGGTTGATTAAAAGCGAAATATAATCAGGTTTTCTCTACTGCGAGGGCAACACCCATGCCACCACCGATACAGAGAGTTGCAAGTCCCTTGTTGGCATTGTCACGTTGCATGCCGTGCAGCAGGGTGACGAAAACACGTGCACCGGATGCACCGATCGGATGGCCGATAGAGATAGCACCACCGGTAACATTTACCTTGTCGGTGTCGAGACCAAGCTCCTTGTTAACCGAGATCGCCTGGGCTGCAAATGCCTCGTTCGCTTCGATACGGTCAAGATCTGCAACTGTCCAGCCAGCCTTTTCGAGACACTTGGTGGTTGACGGGATAGGGCCTGTACCCATGATCTTTGGATCAACACCTGCACTGGAGAAGGCTTTGTAGGTTGCCATTGGCTCAATGCCAAGCTCTTTTGCAGTAGATGCTGCCATAACGATAACTGCTGCTGCACCGTCATTGATACCAGAAGCATTGCCCGCAGTGACTGTGCCTTCACGGCTGAATGCCGGACGCAGTTTACCAAGACCTTCAGCTGTTACGCCTGCACGAGGAAACTCATCCGTGTCGAAAACAACCGGGTCGCCTCTGCGCTGCGGAATCTCGACAGGAACGATCTCTTCATTGAAATGACCTGCGTTCTGGGCTGCCTCGGTACGTTGCTGAGAGGTAGCAGCAAAGCTGTCCTGCTCTTCACGGCTGATCTCGTACTTTTCAGCAATATTCTCGGCAGTGGTGCCCATGTGGTAGTCGTTGAAAGCACACCAGAGACCATCGTTGATCATGGTGTCGATCATTTTCCAGTGACCCATCTTCTGGCCATCGCGAGATTTTGGCAGTACGTGCGGTGAGGCGCTCATGTTCTCTTGTCCACCGGCAATAACTATCTTTGCATCACCAGACATGATTGCCTGTGCAGCGAGGTTGACTGCTTTGAGTCCGCTGCCACATACCTTATTGATTGTCATAGCCGGAGTGCTCTCTGAAAGTCCTGCTTCGAGAACGGCCTGGCGTGCAGGGTTCTGACCAACGCCAGCCTGCAGTACCTGTCCCATGATGACTTCATCGACCTGATCAGGATTGATTCCACTACGCTCGATGAGTGCTTTGATAACGGTTGCACCCAGAGTGCTTGCCGGGATGCTTGCGAGGCTGCCTCCGAAGGCACCAACTGGTGTACGGGCTGCGGCGACAATGACGACTTCTTCTGACATATTACCTCCTAAGGCTTTGGTCCTGTTTTCCTGATCAGGATGTTAAATATAAATCTGTTTTGTTGGCTAAGATGCCTTGACAGAGGTAATCCTAGCCGTTAACGTTGTGCAATGCAACAGAAACGCAGTATGCCTTGATAAATCTGCATTTTTAGGGCCTTGCAACAGAGTTAAAGAATGGAAAAAAGAGACGTACTGTTTATTTCGGATCGTACTGGTTTGACGGCTGAGTCATATGGCAAGAGCCTGTTATCCCAGTTTCCAGGCATTGAGTTTGAGAGCCGCCTCTATCCCTTTGTTGATTCCAAGGAACGTGCACGCGAAGTCGCACGTGAAATCAACCATATTGTTGAGGAGACTGGCAAACAGCCTATTGTCGTTAGTACCCTGGTGGAGAGTGAATCGCAGCGGGTGATTGCCAACAGTAAAGGCTGTATTGTCGATCTGTTTGGTGTATTCATCGAACCGCTTGAAGAGTGCCTTGGTGTGGAGTCTTCACACAAACAGGGTATCTCCTTTGATCCGCACAGTCATGAGTTGTATCAGAAAAAGATCAAGGCGATCGAGTACGCTCTGAAACATGATGATGGTTGCGACCTTGCAAATTACGATGATGCAGACGTGATCCTCGTTGGGGTTTCACGCAGCGGAAAAACACCGACGAGTCTCTTCCTTGCGATGAACTTCAGCCTCAAGACGGCAAACTATCCGCTGACATCGGACGATCTTGAGGGACACAAGTTGCCATCATTTTTGTTGCCACACACACGCAAGATGGTGGCCCTGACAATTCGTCCCGCAACCCTTTCGAATATTCGGCAACAGCGTCGTCCAAGCACTGAATATGCATCATTGCAGACCTGTCAGCGTGAATTGCGAATAGCAGATACAATGTTTAAAAATGCGAACATCCCGGTATTCGATACAACGGATACATCTATTGAAGAGATTGCCGGGTGGATCGTCAGGGAGAAACGCTTGCGCGATGTTACCGAGCTCGGCATTGGACACTGATAAGGGGCTGATATGTGTAGTCGCAATGGTATAACAATAATATTTAGACAACCACCAAGAGGAATTAGATAGCATGAAACCCTCTGTAAATGCACGGGTCATGGAGACGCTCATCAACACCAGTGTTGATGGTGTCGGACAGGTTGTGCGCCTGACACTCAATGTAGAAGGTGATAACTGGAAGAGCTACCGGGACGCCGGTCTGAACATTGAACTTGAAGATGGGTCGACCACGTCGGCACCGGTATGGGTTGAGGAAGCCTATGCCGTACCATTTGATAACAGTTTCGATATTCGCCTGCTGGTGGCTTGTCCGGAACAGGGCGCCTCACCGTTTCAGAAAAAGGCTGTGGAACTGGTGGCAGGAGACGTGGTGAAAGTCAGTGAACCACTGAGCTACCCTTATCATGCGCCAATTAATTCGCGTGGCAAGCTGATTCTGCTTGCTGCAGGTTGCGATGTGGATGTTTTCCGCCCGTTGGTGAAAAAGATCTACGAAAGAGATATCGACTGGATGGGTGAGGTACGCGCCTATAGTGGTGACGTAACTGGCATCGAGCACGTCTATCTCAACAATAAGAACAGTGATGCGATGCACTATCTTGATGATCTCGGTTTTCGGGCATTCGATGCCCTGATGGCACGCTCCTCGGCAACTGTCGCTCGACTGCATGGCATGACAGAAGAACAGGCGGTGATTGAATTTGTCCGTTTCATCCGTAGCCCTTCAACTTATGTTTATGTTGCTGGCAGTGAAGCGGTGGTTGAAAAGCTTGGTGAGACAGTCGACGAGAGACTCGGGCAGCCAGGTGCATGGCAACGTATCCGGGATGAACTGCGGACGCAGAATCACTGGTATAGCCACCTGCAATAAGAGCCAAAGCGTAATTCAGAAGGTGATGCGGTCTGTTTCGCGTCTCCTTAAAACAGTAACTGTATTTATACCCTGGTAAGAGGCTAGGCACGATGATTGAGTATTTAATTCCGTTGGATCAGCTTGGGATGGATGATGTCGACCGCGTTGGTGGTAAAAACGCGTCACTTGGTGAGATGATTCAGAATCTTTCAGACTTGGATGTAAAAGTCCCCGGCGGTTTCGCAACCACGGCTGATGCGTACCGTGCCTTTATTGCACATGATGGTCTTGGTGACCGCATTAATCAGCGTCTTGCAGAACTGGATATCGAGGATGTGGCAGCCCTGCAGGTGGCAGGAGCCGAGATTCGTGAGTGGATCGCGGGCATCCCGTTTCCACAGGAGATGGAAGAAGCAATCGATGCTGCCTACGCGGCACTCGAGGAGGAGTACGGTACTGAAACATCATGGGCGGTGCGTTCATCTGCAACAGCCGAGGATCTTCCCGAGGCCTCCTTTGCCGGTCAGCAGGAGACCTACCTGAACGTCAGGGGAATCGAAGAGATCAAGAATGATATACGGCTTGTCTTTTCCTCTCTCTTCAATGACCGTGCGATCTCTTACCGCGTCCACCAGGGGTTTGCGCATGAGGATGTCGCTTTGTCTGCCGGCATCCAAAAAATGGTGCGTTCGGATATCGGTTCTTCCGGAGTCATGTTTACAGTCGACACAGAGTCCGGTTTCGAGGATGTAGTCTTTATCACTTCAAGCTATGGACTTGGTGAGATGGTCGTGCAGGGTGCGGTTAACCCCGACGAGTTCTATGTCTATAAGCCTGCGCAGAGAGCCGGTCGTCCAGCTGTCGTTCGCCGCAGCCTCGGCGGTAAAGCAATCAAGATGATCTACAGCGATCAGCCGGGTGAGAAGGTGACCACGGTTCCGGTCGACCCGGATGAGCAGATGCTTTTCTCTCTTGATGATGAGCACGTCAATCAGTTGGCCGGCTACGCAGATGCAATTGAAAAGCACTATGGCCGCCCGATGGATGTCGAGTGGGCACTCGACGGTATCGATAACCAGCTCTATATCGTTCAGGCTCGCCCAGAGACTGTACAGAGCCGAGTTGGCCAGGTCATTGAACGTTTCTCACTCATGGAACGCGGTGATGTGCTGGCAGAAGGACGCAGTATCGGTCAGAAGATCGGTGCCGGTCGCGCACGTATTCTCAGTGGTCTCGACGAGATGGACAAGGTGCAGGAGGGTGATGTCCTGATCACCGATATGACCGATCCCGACTGGGAGCCGGTTATGAAACGTGCTGCAGCAATTGTTACAAACCGCGGTGGCCGTACCTGTCATGCCGCGATCATTGCACGCGAAATGGGTGTGCCCGCAGTGGTTGGCTGCGGCAATGCAACCGAGCAAGTGGAAGATGGTACAGATGTTACCGTCTCCTGTGCCGAGGGTGAAACAGGACACATCTATGCTGGCAAGCTGAATTTCGACATCAACCGTATCGAGCTTGGTTCGATGCCGGAGGCACCGCTGAAGATCATGATGAATGTTGGTAATCCTGAGCGTGCTTTCAGTTTTGCAGGCCTGCCAAATTTTGGTGTCGGTCTGGCACGACTCGAGTTCATTATCAACAATATGATTGGTGTGCATCCACGTGCACTGCTCGAATATGATTCGATTCCCGCCTCACTGCGTGAGCAGATCGCACCACTGATAGCTGCTTACGGTGATCCGGTCGATTTTTACGTCAAGCGCATCATCGAGGGTATATCTACTATCGTATCGGCCTTTGCACCAAATCCGGTTATCGTACGCTTGTCGGATTTCAAGTCGAATGAGTACGCTAACCTGATCGGTGGCGACCACTATGAACCACATGAAGAGAATCCGATGATTGGTTACCGTGGCACGTCACGCTACCTCTCTGACGAGTTTGAAAAATGCTTTGAACTCGAGTGTCGTGCACTCAAATATGTGCGTGACGAGATGGGCCTCGACAACGTCTGGGTAATGGTTCCATTCGTACGTACGTTACAGGAAGCTGAAGGTGTGGTTTCATTGCTAGATAAGTACGGCCTGCGTCGCGGTGAAAACGGACTCAAGCTGATCATGATGTGCGAGGTGCCAAGTAACGCTATTCTCGCAGAGCAGTTCCTCGAGTATTTCGACGGCTTCTCCATCGGTTCCAATGATATGACCCAGCTGACACTGGCGATTGATCGTGACTCCGGACTGGTTTCCAAACTCTTCGACGAGCGTGATGAAGCAGTCAAGTTTATGCTCAGTCGTGCCATCAGGGCGTGTCGTGATGCAGGCAAATATGTCGGTATTTGTGGGCAGGGGCCTTCAGATCATCCGGATTTTGCCAAGTGGCTGGTTGACGAGGGGATTGAAAGTGTCTCACTCAACCCGGATACAGTTATCAGTACATGGCTCTATTTGGCGGGGGTAGAAGAGGCGTAGTTTTGCACTTCATGCGAATAAAAAAGGCCGTCGATGACGGCCTTTTTATTTTGTTCAGGTAACCTGCTTTCAATCAGGCAACGGCTCTCAAGTCACCAGTCACTTCTTTTACAAGCGGGTAGAGATTTTCTGTCTCTGCCTGGATTCTATCAAGGACCATATTGAAAACTTCATCAGTTTCCGATTTGAAATTCTCATAGTCACTGATGCGCAGTTGCTTGCCACGCTTGTTACACCATTTAGAAAGGTACTCGGAAAAAACCTTTTTGATTTCTACGCTACCGGACATGAACTTTGTCGCAGTGTTCTTGGTTTCCTGGTCACACACAAGCAAGTGCTTGTAAAAGTGCTTGTCAGTTACCTCGATGTGCTCCTTTACCATGTCAACAAAGTGAAAAAAGAGGTCGCAGGTTACTTTACTGTCACACAGGCTCCTGTCAGCAAGAAGGTAATGCAGGATATTAGCGTGTTCAGTGATCTTGTGATTTTGATTATGTAATTCATCGTAAGTAATCATTTTGGTACTACTCCAGACTTCTTAATTGGGATGTATATATATGAGCGAAATGTAGCGTGCCTCTTGTCCGGGTACTTACCCACATCGCATACAAGGGAATATATCGTGAATTCAATTTCCAAGTGCAACTCAACAGAGTTGGTTAGAGGGCAAGCTGCGGTAGCATAGGTAGCTTCTCTCACCGACCAAAGTTAGAGG
>NZ_MPQG01000025.1:0-21138 GCF_002020255.1 Solemya velum gill symbiont
TTTCTGGACGATTTCTTCCGGTTTGTGTCGTTTGATTCCCATTTTCGGTCCTCCGTTTTACTCATCATAAGGGTGGACCAACTTATTGGGGGAGGATCAGCGGCAGCTTTAACCGAAACCATACTTGCTGCCGGAGCGATTGGATCACCTGCGATTTTACAGCGTTCAGGAATTGGACCAGTCGAGGTATTGCAGAAGGCCGGAATAGAACCTGTATTGGAATTGCCAGGTGTCGGACAGAACCTGCAGGACCACCTGCAGTTACGCACCATCTTCAAGGTGGAAGGCATCAAGACGCTCAACCAGCAATATCACTCGCTGAAAGGGAAGCTGTCGATGGCGCTGGAATATCTTTTATTCAGGAAAGGGCCGTTAAGCATGGCGCCAAGTCAGCTGGGTGCCTTTCTTAAATCTGATGCGTCGGTAGAAACCCCGGATCTTGAATACCATGTGCAACCCCTGTCACTGGACAAGTTTGGCGAACCACTGCATAAGTTCCCTGCGTTCACCGCCAGTATATGTGACCTGAGGCCGACCTCACGCGGTTACGTCAATGTAACTGACAATGACCCGGCATCTGCACCAGCCATTTCCCCCGAGTACCTGAGTACAGATGAAGATCGCACCAAGGCGGCGCAGGCGCTTCGCATCACGCGTGAGATCGTTTCGCAGGATGCATTCAAACCATTCAAACCGGTCGAGCATCTGCCGGGCATTCAATATCAGAACAACGATGAGCTCGCCCATGCGGCTGGCGATGTCGGCACAACTATTTTTCATCCTGTCGGCACCTGCAAGATGGGGAAAACGGATGATCCAGCAGCAGTCGTTGATTCGCACTTGCGCGTGATCGGGATGAAGGGATTGCGTGTTGTTGATGCCTCTATCATGCCGATCATTACTTCCGGAAATACCAGTTCACCAACGATCATGATTGCGGAGAAGGGCAGTGAGATGATTCTTCAAGACAGGGAAAGGCTGCTTCGTTGAACAGCTTCTCAGGACGCAACACCCGTATATGAATTGGATATAGGACGAGTAAGAAAGCCCTATCAAGGGAATACTTAAACAATACTATATTGTATAATTTTGCAGTACAGATAGTTTTTCAAACTGATTTCCCGATATTAGTGGAATTGAAATTTAGACATTTTAATAGTTGAAGGTTGATTTTCATGGTTAACAAAAGAGTCGCACGATTATCATTAGGATTGATATTGCTGGTTGTTGTCATCTTTTCGTTTATTCCTCGACTTTATGTCACTATTTCCAGTGATGGCATTATCAATGCTCACACCACCACTTTAAGAAGCCATCAAGAGGGTGTTCTTGCCTTTGACGGCCCTGTGACCCATGGACGCATGTATGAGAAAGACCAGTTAATAGGCACTATAACAAACGAGCGTATAAACAGGAGTTATTACCACGAACTTGCAACTGAGAAAGTATCGCTGGAAAGACGGGTAGAAACGATTGAAGAGAGGTTGGAAGAATTTGCAAAGCTGGATGAGAAACTGGCACTCGGCGCTGATACATATAAGGAATACACTACAAAACTGCTCGAACAGCAGGTTGAGATAGGCAGTGAGCGTCTTGTAGGACCTGCTGTTAAGCTTGAAGGAGTCCAGGCAGATACATATCTTGGCGAAGGCCATAATGATATTCCTTATTCAAGCCGTAGACTCGACCAGATGGTGATAGAAAAGGAACTGGCAAAAACTGCCATGTTTGAAGCCAAGCGCCGGATAGAAGCTATAGCAGATCAGATGGAAATTGAAGATGCGCGTCTTGAAGTGGCGAAAACACATGCGTTCAAGTCTCCTTTTAAATCCATCGTATGGAGAATGCCGGTAGCTGATGGGGCTACAATTGTCATTGATTCAGAATTAATTGTATTACTGGATGCTACCAATATCTTTCTCGATATAGCAATTGATGAGGCAGAGTTTTCCAATGTTCAACCCGGTGATGAAATTGAGTACCGACTCATTGGAGAAACAGTGTTTCACAAGGCAAAAGTTTTTGCTTTACGCGGTTCTGGAAGTATTCTTGGTGACATTAATCTTGCTGGTGAGTTGGAAAAGGACCCAAAGCGTGAATTCAGAATCTGGGCTCGTCCCAATCTCGATGATCTGCAGCTGAGCGCCGGAAACTACTACCAGGTAGGGCGCCGAATTGAGGTCAAAATCCCGCGCGAGCAGAATTGGGAAGATAATTTTATAAGGTTCTTTAATGTATTCTGACCTCGTTACCTTCAGAATGCTCCTGGTAGCATTGGTATTCGGGCTCCTAATTCTTCCTTACCTCGACAGACGCCAAGATAGGCACAGGGAGCTTGTTACTCTATTTGCGGCCTTTATGGGATTCCGTTATCTCATCTGGAGGTTGTTTGAAACCGTCCTGCCGTTTGATGGACCTACGATCGAGGTAGTCTGGGTATATATTGTCTATATAGTTGAGGTTTTAGCGTTTGTTGAGATTTCGATTTTTCTGCTCATTATGAGTAAAACCAATTCACGTCATAAAGAGGCAGATTTATACCAGGCATCACAGACCGAATTCCCCTCAGTCGACGTATTTATACCCACCTATAACGAAGAAATTGATGTCCTTGAAAAAACAATCATAGGTGCCAAGAACCTTGATTACCCTGATTTCAAGGTGTGGGTACTGGATGATGGTAAAAGGGAATGGCTCAAGGGGTTTTGCAAAGCACACAATGTCAATTATCTGACCCGCGAAGATAACTCACACGCCAAAGCTGGAAATCTTAACAATGGCTTGAAACATGCTTCAGGGGAGTTATTTGCGATTTTTGATGCTGATTTTGTTCCTTTATCTGATTATCTGAAAAGAACAACCGGGTTTTTTGTCAACAACCCGGATGTCGGACTGGTTCAAACGCCCCAACACTTTTATAACCGTGATCCGATCCAGTCAAACCTCTACCTGGACAAACTTCTGCCGGATGAGCAACGACTCTTTTTTGATGTTATGGCGCCATGCAGGGATCGTTGGGATGCTGCATTTTGCTGTGGGTCATGTTCAATTACCCGGCGCAAGGCGGTTGATGAAATAGGTGGAATTCCTACTTCTTCGATAACAGAGGATCTGCTCACAACCCTGTCTCTGTTGAAAGCCGGCTACAAGACGATCTATTTAAATGAAAAGCTTAGTCATGGCATGTCTGCCGACTCTCTAGAAGGCTATTTCGTCCAACGCTCTCGCTGGTGTCGCGGTGGAATACAATGCCTGTTACTGCCTGAAGGGCCTTTGAGAGCAAAGGGCTTAAGCCCGCTTCAACGAATTCTGTTTGCTCCATATAGCTGGATAATACAGCCCATCACCAAGTTGATGTTGCTCATTGTTCCGATCGTTTATCTTCTTATCGGTCTGTCTCCGTTGCAGTTGACTACAACCCAGGAGTTGATTTCCTACCAGTTTCCAATGTTTTTTGCTTTCACTATTTCAATGTGGTGGCTTGCAAGAAAAAGATATATTCCAATCATATCAACAGCCAGTAATATCTTTAGCATGTTTCGGATATTTCCCGTGGTTGTATCAAGCCTGATTAAACCATTTGGTAAGCCATTCATGGTAACCCCCAAGGGCAGCGGGGCAAAAGTTGGCGTCGATTGGTATATTATTGTCAGCAGTCTTATATTGATTTTATTAACTATCACAGGCGTGTTTATAAACCAGGTTCCTGAGTTGTGCATCATCGAATATACTGATTTCTTTCCATATGCATTATTCTGGAGTACTTTTAATATTATATTCCTCTTCATGTGTATCTTATTGGCTGTGGACACACCCAGGAAGCGTAAAGAGGAAAGGTTCAGGGTCAATGAGATAACGAAATTTGAAGGATTTACTGTCGTAGTGAGTGATGTGTCTGTTGGTGGCTGCAGAGTTATACATTCACAGAAGCGCCGAATTATAGAAACCGGGGAAATGTCAGAGATATCCATTCCAGGTATATCGGAGCCTTTTCAGGTAGAAGTAAAAAACTCCAGTGACCATTCCGTAATGCTGAAGTTTGTAGACACTCCGATTCCTCTACGTGAACAGCTTATCACCAAGCTGTTTACTGGGCATTATGACAACAGCATTTATGAAACAGGCAACTGGTCGGGGATTTTCTGGAAGCTATGGAACCGGGCTTTTGGCAAGGAAATAACGTGACTTATAACCGCATACGTACCCTGGTAGGATAGTAGGCGGAATGATATTTTGAAATCAGGTTAATCAGAAGGTGTTATAGCTTGCACCAATGAATAGCTTTGTGTCATCGCTATCATGTTGTACACCGGTACGTAATGTCCATGGTGTATTCTCCAGCCTGTAGAGCAGGGCCATCGATTGTCCTGAGTACGAGTCATCGCCAACAGCAGTAAGCTGCAGGCCAAACGCAGTATTTGAGGGCAGAAGTTGCGTCATTAACAGCCAATTGTTATCAGTAGTTACATATTCGGCTAGCCAGAAGCTGTTTCCCCAGTCATGAGTCTGATAAGAATCGATCACGGCTTTCAGGCCGATGCCTTGTGAATCGTCTTCCCCGTCTTCATCATAGATCTTTTGTGACAGGGCGATGCCGAGACCAAGGTTAAATGGTTGCTGCTCAGAAGCTGCAATTACATTTTTAACCGCTGAAGCGCTGTATAATTCACCGTCTCCCCAGTCGCTCGCAACCGCAGCGAGGTTCCAGTCACCTGCTTTAGTAGCAAAAATCAGGGTCTTTGAATCTTCAGCGACATCTATTTGAGCGAAGCTTCCCGCAAATGTATCAGTGATGCTGGAAGAAAAGAGCATTGTGGCGACCGTCAATGTGCGAATTGGTGTTTTCAAATCGTTATCAGCCTGCCTCATGAGGATTCCTGTAAAGCTTGTAGTGTCAAGTATAGTGTTACTCGGATGTTAATTCGAAAACGAACTATCACCTGAGCTCATTAAAAGTTCATACACTATAGTACCAATGCCACTGAATTAATCTACTGATTTTGATCTGGGTTGTTGCCTGCCAGGGTTGTTGTGGCGCGATGCGGAAATTGCATCTCTGATACGTCAACTGAACGGGGGAGATGCTGAATAAATCGAAAAATCACTCAAGTGCGAACAAGATCTTTTAATCGAGGAGTTCAGTTTCATTGCTAGTGCAACTTATGATTGTTTCCATCAAACAGCGTGCTTATTCGATGTGTATCTGTCAAATAGCGCGAAATTATCCTTGACCGATTTTAATCCCTTGAGGTTTCTGGTGGTAATTAGTTCCTACACAACGCGGTGGGGTAGATGTAAACCAGATCCATTACTCAGATGAAGAATCTGTCCGCTCTTCATTTTTTAACATAATATACATTATGCGTCTTTTAGGTAGGCAGGCCCATCAACGCGGACAGCAATAATATCAGCGTCAAATGGGCCTGAAGTGAAAAAAGAGGCCTGCAGGCCTCTTCTGTGTAACGACTACTTCTCCTTGATATTTAGGTCAGATTTAATCGATTCGAATGTTCCGGTACCAATCCCCTTAACATTCTGAACGTCTTCGACCGTTTTAAATGGACCATGCTCCGTACGATACGCAACGATGGCATTTGCTTTTGACATTCCAACACCATCCAGGTTGTCAGCAAGTGTCTTTGCGTCAGCAGTATTGAGATTGACGCTTCCAGCAAAGATTCCAGTACTCGCAACCGTGAAAATCGATGCGACCAGTGCAGCTAGAATTTTCTTTTTCATAGTATGATCTCCTTATACGTATTATTTGATGAATCATGATTTCAAAAACAACGTTAGAATTAACGTTGTCGTAGTTACTAAAGCATGTTCAACTTCATATTTCTGTAGGAAAATTCTGAAAGAGTTGTCAGATGAATCTGAAATTAACACAACGTCAAAAGACTGCAGAATTGTTCAGGGATATACTTCCTGCCGATTCGATACTAAGCCTCGATGAAGAGCTAAAACCCTACGAGTGTGACGGCATGATGGCGCACAACATTGTGCCGCTGCTGGTCTTGCTTCCTGAAGAGATTGACCAGGTCAGCAAGGTGCTCCGTATCTGTTATGACAACGAGATCCCCGTGGTTGCTCGAGGTGCTGGAACCGGGCTTTCAGGTGGTGCTATCCCGCATGAAGATGGCGTTATTCTCAGCCTCGCCCGCTTTAACAAAATTCTCGAGATTGATTCGGAAAACTGCACTGCACGTGTGCAACCAGGTGTTCGCAACCTCGCGATTACCGAGGCTGCCAAGCCTCACGGCCTCTATTATGCGCCTGATCCATCATCACAGATTGCCTGTACTATCGGTGGTAACGTGGCCGAAAATGCCGGTGGTGTGCATTGTCTGAAATATGGTCTGACAGTCAACAATATCCTTGAACTGACGATAGTCACTATTGATGGCGAAACCGTTAAGGTTGGCAGCGGCGCACTCGACTCCCCGGGACTTGATCTGCTGGCACTGATGACAGGCTCTGAAGGAATGCTTGGCGTTATAATCGATATAGTTGTTAAGTTATTGCCGCAACCCACTGATATTAAAGTTCTTTTAACGCCTTTTGACTCGATTGAAGTTGCCGGTAATGCGGTTGCCGACATTATAGCTGCAGGCGTCATTCCTGCAGGACTTGAGATGATGGACAACCCTTCCCTTGTTGCCGCAGAGGATTTTGTCCACGCAGGGTACCCGACCGATGCCGAAGCGATACTTCTTTGTGAACTGGATGGTGAGGCTGAGGATATCGCAGCAGACCAGGAAGTTGTTGAAGCTGTTCTCAGGAAGGCAGGTGCAAAAGAGATTCGGGTTGCTGAATCGGTCGAGGAGCGTTTGAAGTTCTGGGCCGGACGCAAAGCCGCATTCCCTGCTATTGGCAGAATTTCGCCTGACTATCTGTGCATGGATGGCACCATTCCGCGCAAGCATCTCGCCCAGGTCTTAAAAGATACACACGCCCTTTCCGAACACTACGGATTGCGAGTCGCGAATGTTTTCCACGCTGGTGACGGTAATCTGCATCCGCTGATTCTCTACAATGCGAGCGAACCCGGCGAGTTGGAGAAAGCTGAAGAGCTTGGCGGCAAGATTCTCGAGACCTGTGTTCAATATGGTGGAACCATCACTGGCGAGCACGGTGTCGGAATTGAGAAAATCAACCAGATGTGCGTGCAGTTTACATCGGATGAACTTGAAGTATTTCATGCAGTTAAAGCCGCTTTCGATAATAAGGGTTTGCTGAATCCCGGCAAGGCGGTACCGACACTACATCGTTGTGCAGAGTTTGGCGCCATGCATGTTCATCATGGTCAACTGCCCCACCCTGAACTGGAGCGCTTCTGATGTCTGATATTCAACAGGAGTTGCTGGGACAGGTCGTTGCGGCACAAAAAAATAACGAGCCACTCGCCCTCCTCGGCTCTGGCAGCAAGCGGTTCCTGCTGCCATCTGAGTGCGACTCGGGTCAAACGGTTGATCTGACACGCCACCATGGCGTGGTTTCGTACGAACCAACCGAGCTGGTAATCACTGCTCGTGGCGGCACGCCATTGGCTGAAATCAACGAATTACTCAATGAGCACAACCAGATGCTTCCTTTTGATCCGCCCATGTTTGACGGCAAAGGGACAGTTGCTGGTGCCGTTGCGATGGGGCTTGCTGGTCCGGGCCGTCCATGGCGTGGCGCACCACGTGATGCGATTCTTGGTATCAAGCTGCTCGATGGCGAAGGACGTATAGTCGAGTTTGGTGGCCAGGTGATGAAAAACGTTGCCGGTTATGACATTACCAGATTGATGTGCGGTGCCATGGGGACGCTTGGAGTATTGCTTGAGGTCAGCATTCGCCTGATCCCAAAGGCACGAGTTGAGCGTACCTTGCGTACAGGTATGGGGTATGACGAATCACGTCAGTTGATGAACTCGATGCGTAGCCAGTCCGTACCGCTGACAGGTGCTTTCTGGTACAAGGATCAGCTTCATCTTCGCCTCTCAGCAGCAAGTGAGACAGCACTGAACAAACTGCAGCAGCGCGTTGGTGGAGAATGGCTGGCTGACAATCGCGTTTGGCAGCAACTGCGTGATCAGCAGCACGAGTTCTTCACTCCTGCTGATTCACAATCACTCTGGCGTATTTCGACACCACCAGCAGCTGAAGTACCACAACAGGAGCAGCATTTACTCGACTGGGGTGGCGCACAGCACTGGATTATTGCCCAGGGTGACTGGCGTGAACCCCTGAATGCTATCGCATCTGCTGCTAGAGGCCACGCTCAACCCTGGTTCAGTACTCCGAAGATTGCATCTACAGGCAACGAGGTAATTAAACAGCTGCAGGTCAACCTCGAAGAGGTATTTAATCGAAACAGGATTTTTAACCCCGGCTGTTGTAACGGTTAAGTCTGCCCTGCTCTCCTGTATAATCCGCATCATTATTATTACTAATGAATTCGGAGTATCCAGAAAATGGGCGAGCGCCATGTTGATGTTGCAATTATCGGGTCCGGCAGTGCCGGCCTCTATGCGCTGGGAAAGGTCAAGCCAGCTGGTAAATCCTTTATTCTGATTAATGGCGGTGAGCCGGGTACGACCTGTGCCCGCGTTGGCTGTATGCCATCCAAGGCAATGATCCAGGTAGCTGAGGATTTTCACCGCCGCGGTGTGATGAGCCGTTTTGGTATTGAGGGTATGGAACATCTCACCATCGACCAGGAAGAGGCGATGGAGTACGTGCAGCACATGCGCGACAACTTCGTTGATCGTGTGCTTTCCAACAGCACAGATAACATGAGTGACGAGGTCTTCATCGAGGGCTATGCGCAGTTTGTCGAGCCAAACCTGCTTGAGATAGATAACGGCCAGAAAATTCGGGCTGATAAAATTGTTATTGCGACCGGTTCGTCTCCTGTTGTTCCTGAACAGTGGCAGCAGTTTGGCGACCGTATCCTGACAACTGATAACTTCTTTGAACAGGAACAACTGCCCTCCTCTGTTGGCGTTATCGGCCTTGGCGTAATTGGCCTTGAGCTCGGTCAGTCACTGGTGCGTATGGGTGTCGATGTCACCGGTTTTGACATGGCAAACACGATTGGCGGGATCAGTGATCCTGATGTTGTAAAAGTTGCCATCGATATTCTCGGTAAAGAGATACCAATGCATCTCGGTGCAGCAGTTGAAATCAAAGAAGCGGATGATGGCAAGCTACAGATCACATCAGGTGATACACAAGTAACAGTCGATTCTGTTCTGCTTTCGATTGGCCGTAAACCCAATCTTGATTCACTCAACCTCGAAGCTGCAGAGATTTCCCTTGATGGGAATGACATGCCTATCTATAACGAAAACACCATGCAGGTTGGCGATTCACACATCTTTCTTGCCGGCGATGTGAATGGAGATCGGCCACTGCTTCATGAAGCAGGACATGATGGGCGTGTTGCCGGATACAATGCAACCCAGGAGACGCCTGTCGCATTCAAGCGCAATACGCTGCTCAATATCGCCTTCAGCGATCCAAATATCTGCCAGGTTGGCCTTCGTTACGATCAACTGGATCAGGAGACTGCAGTTATTGGAGAAATACCTCTTGCGCCCGTTGGACGCGCAATGATCATGGCAAAAAACAAGGGACTGATTCGTGTCTATGCCGATAAAGAATCCGGCAAGTTACTCGGTGCGGAAATGATCAGCGTCAAGGGCGAGAACCTCGCGCACCTGTTGGCATGGTCGATTCAGCAAGAGATGACAGTAGGTGAGATGCTGCAGATGCCTTTCTACCACCCGGTTATCGAGGAGGCGTTGCAGGCAGCACTCTATGACCTATACAGCAAGATAGACAAGAAGAACGATACACCTGTTACAGAGCTAGTTAAAATGTAAACAAATGGGGCCAGGGAAACAATCCCTGGCCCCATTTGTTTTATGCAAGGCAGTCAACGATTACGCAGTCGTATCGTCGATCTTCGCTCCTGGTGCATTACGCCCAACAGATGCAATGCCATTGTTGCGAGATGCCTTTGATTTATATGTTTGACTTGTTCCTATAACCTGTTTGTTTCTCGAGATCATATTAAATCTGGATCCGGTCTTGGTCTCCTTGGTAACGAAACTCTTTTCTGATCCAGCATTCTTCATTACAGAAGTAATGCCGTTATTACAGGATTGCTTGGTTTTATAACCTTCGGAAGCAAGAATGATTTGTCCATTCGAAGCTTTTAAACGGAAACGAAATTCACCCTTCTTGTCTTTATAGATTTCGAATTTGCCGGCCATGTTGATCCCCTCTTCTATTGGTAACATTGTAGTATGCTCCATGGAGTATAGACCAAGTGACTTGGTTATTGAAAGCCGATAGCTATGAGTCATGCAGTAAAGAGACATACAGGTTATTGAATAATCCCCAGGTTTAATTTCGTCAGTGCATTGCTAACAGCACTTTCGTAGCAATGAATGAACATATCATCAAGTTCGGCATTCATGTTGTCCATGCTAGATATTTCACCCCAGCAGTCCCCATTGCTTTGCATGATATGCGTCGGATTATCCATTGCAATTGAACGTAGCGTGACTTTCCAAACGACATGATCTTCTTTCTGTGGCTCATCAGGCATAAGTAACTTGTAGCCTTCAATTAGATCAAGCTCAAAACTGTAGTCTGATAAATCAGACACGCGATGATTCTCTATCAGGTGATGAAAAATCGTGATTAACTCGTGCTTGTCCACGCTCGGTGACAATTTGCTGGCTGTTGTATCAGGTCTCTTGTCTTTAATCGTTATGCTGTAATCACCTGCTGTTTCGTTTTTGCGATGACTATCCTCCTCGTAAAGCGGACCTGTTGAATAACAGCCACCCAGGATCGTGAATAATACAACCAGCATGATTCTTGTTGATTGAATAACGACAGAAGTATTTTGGAGTGTCTGATTTTTCATAATGGCATCCTTTCACTGATTTATATTGGTGCAGAAACTTTTTATTGAGTGAAAGAGGCAAGCGAAGTAAGTTGACCATTTCTTGCCTCTTGTCGTTCATGAGTTTCTGATTCTATTCCTGTTATATTGTTGAAGGTATCGCTAGAAAGTAGACATGGTTGATCACGAATCAGTCATGTCATTCTGGATCTCCGTGATTATTCTCTTATTGTTCTTTGCTATTGATGTACTGCTTGAGCGCCTCTATGCGTTCGTTCAAGCCCGATAGACGTTCATCCGGTTTTGAATCAAGTGTGTTCTGAGTCGTCTCTATTTCGCCTGGTTGCTTGATTGCGTCGAGCTTTTTCCTTAAACCGCTGATTTTTGCAGGCTCTTTCTCACGGGTCGCTGCGTACTCTTTTAAAGTTTCTTTGAGTTTCAGGCTTTCGCTGGGCAGAGCTGCGGATTGCTCTTCCGGTTCGATGGTTTCTGTTGCAGCGACCTCTTCACCCAGGTCTGCATCGTCAGTTGTATTCGGGGTTTGTACTTCAGTGGGATTGAGTTCAATGATAACGGAACGTTGATCCTGGTAGACACGGTTCTGCTCTGCAAACCAGTAGGTTCCGAATGCGATCACTGCAACCAGGCCGGTTACGAAGATGATGCCGAGATATTTCCTTGCCATTCAACACTCCCTGTTTCTGCTACTGTCGTACTAATCTTGCTGATTAGGTATAACTATAGAGTCACTTAAAAGGAACGTCTGCGGGAATAAACTGATTTATTTGTAGGAATATTCCTACAAGAAGGTCGTTCGCGGGATCAGAACAGGTTAAAAGATAACCCGGCGGATGCCCTGCCAGTTGTTGAGACTGATACATCGCTTTCAATGCGAGGATGTGTAGATGTATCACGATGCATCACACGTGCTGCACAGGCATTTAGAATGATGGTGGTAGTTAAGATCATCAAGAGGCGTGCAAGATTCTTTTTGTTCATCTGATTAATTCTCTTATCAGTGCAGTTGCATAACTGCCTTTGGGTAGTGAGAAGCTGACTACTAGCATGTCATCCTGAAACTCCCACTGCAAGTCGTTTGCTGTGGTACGCAGTGAACGCCGGTCGGCATCTACCTTGCAGCGCTGTAATCCATTGATCCAGAAAGTGTAATCAGCCAGCGCCTGCTGTTCGAAGTCTGCTGCATCGGCAACGGGCATGACCCGGGCAGCTTTACCGCAGAGACAGCCGGTGAGGTTGATCTCTGCACCATTCAGTCTTCTCTCAAGCTCGGCATCAATTGATTCAGCCACAAAGAGACTGCTAGAGCCTCCCAACTGCATAACATCACCGACAAGTGGATGACTGCACCAGCGCCCCAGTTCAACACGTTTCGAGAGAAGCAGGTTGAAAAGCATGGAGCGCACTGCAGAGAGATTCATGCCTTCTGACTTGCGACGGGTCTTGCCGCGAGCCAGTACCGGAATCGCGCGTGACAGGTTTCCGTAACCACGACAGAAACGTTGCTCACCAAAATAGTTGGGAAAGCCACCGGATTTGATCGCTTCGAGCCGTGCAACCAGGGCATCGATATCTGCATCGAGTTCACGAATGCGAAGCTCGAATCGATTGCCGCGCAATGCACCACGTCGCAGTTTTCTGTTATTGCGTTTTTTGTCGAGTATCCTGATATTATCCGGCAATGCTGAAAAATCAGGATCGGGCTTGCCCGGCAGGCTGATAGAAAACCACTGCCGGGTGACTGCGTGGCGGTCCTTGAGTCCTGCGTAACTGACATTCATTTGTCTGACATCTGCAATCTTTGCCAGCATGTCTGCAACATCGGCTGTATTCTCGCCACGTTTTTCGATGAACAGGAAGAGATGTTCACCCTCGCCTGTTAAATCAAACGACAGCTGCTCTTCGACGAAAAAATCCTCGGCAGTTGAACGTAGTGTTCCACTACCAACAGGGCCACCATAAGCACAGGCAAGCTGGCTTACAGAGAAATTTTCTGCCTGCTGTCGTTCGGGAGTAATAGCTGGTTCTGTTTTGGCTTCGCCCGAAATCTCTTTGGGATTCTCGCTGGATGATTGAGTCACTAGTCTTTCAGCAGTAGTACGACTGCGTGACAGGCAATACCTTCTTCACGACCCATAAAGCCCATACCTTCTGTTGTCGTGGCCTTGATATTGACCTGGTCCGAGTGAATCTCGAGATCTTCGGCAATATGCTCACACATTGTGTCCATGTATGAAGACAGCTTGGGAGCCTGTGCAATTACCGTGATATCGGCATTGCCTACAAAATAGTGGTTTATTCTCAGATTCTCCTGGATGGTTCTGAGCAGAAACCTGCTATCAACATTTTTGAATTGTTCATCGCTGTCAGGAAAGTGTCTGCCGATATCGCCAAGGGCTGCTGCACCTAGCATGGCGTCACACAGGGCGTGAATCAGTACATCACCATCCGAATGTGCCTTGAGTCCTGTTCTATGTGGAATTGTCACTCCGCCAAGAACAAGTGGACGTGTCTGTCCAAAGCGATGTGCATCATACCCGTGTCCTATACGCATCAGGAGTCTCCTCTGTGCATCAGAAAATATTCCGCCAGAGCAAGGTCTGCCGGACGAGTGATCTTGATATTGTCACCTTTTCCCTCAACAAGTCTAGGACGAAATCCGGAAAATTCCATCGCGCTGGCTTCATCCGTAACCGGAAAACCTGCTTCCTGTGCACTCTGGATTGCATCATGTAATTCTCCAAGACGAAACATCTGTGGGGTCAGCGCGTGCCACAAGTGATCGCGATCAACTGTCTTTTCGATACGGGATTCGTCGTCTGAAAGCTTCATGGTGTCACGTACAGGCAAGGCCAGAATTCCTCCATCACCATGAGAAAGAGAGCTGTCGATCAGCGCGGAAATATCATCAAGACGTACGCATGGTCGCGCTGCATCGTGAACCAGCACCCAGGATTCCCTGTCAACGCCCATTGCAAGCAGATGCCCAAGGGCAGCCATGACGGAGTCGGCCCTTTCATCGCCACCTGTGGTGGTAATCACTTGAGGATGTTTGGAGGTGGAGGTTTGCGGCCACCAGCGGTCATCATTACGAATTGCGACCACGGCTTGCTGCGCATCAGGTATCTGGAGCAGAACATCGAGTGTATTTTCGATAACAGTTGAATTACACAGCGGAAGATACTGTTTCGGCGTTTCGCTCAGCATGCGTGAGCCGATGCCGGCAGCAGGAACGACAACCCATAGCTGGTTCACTTCTGGTTCTCCCCTGGAGATTCAAGAATCTGGAAAAAGAGTTCATTCTCGCCAATCATGCCGAGGTCGGCACGTGCGCGCTCCTCGACTGCATCCAGGCCTTCCTTGAGGCTTTTCACTTCTGCATGAAGCGCATCATTACGTTCCTGGTACTCCTGAATTTGCTGTTTTTGCGTTGCTATCTCCTGCTGTAGTGCGGCGATCTCTGCGCGGCTGCCTCTGCCTACCCACAGTTGAAACTGCAGGTAGATCAGGAGCAGGATGAGCGCAGCAAGCAGCCATCGCATGGAAATCAGCTAATGCTCATTAATCACAACCAGCGGAATGCCTGGCGTCCGGCGTAGACAGCATCATCACCAAGTGCATCCTCGATGCGCATCAGCTGGTTGTACTTGGCGATACGGTCGGAGCGTGACAGTGAACCTGTCTTGATCTGGCCGCTGTTGGTTGCAACAACGAGATCGGCGATCGTGGTGTCTTCTGTCTCACCCGAACGGTGAGAAACCACGGAGGTATAACCGGCGTTATGCGCCATGTTGATTGCTTCGAGGGTTTCCGTGAGGGTTCCAATCTGGTTGAACTTGATCAGAATGGAGTTGGCAATCTGCTTGTCGATACCCTCCTGAAGTATTTTCGGGTTGGTTACGAAGAGGTCATCACCAACCAGCTGTACCCGGTCACTGAGACGGTCTGAGAGGCCTTTCCAGCCGTCCCAGTCGCCTTCGTCCATACCATCTTCGATCGAGATGATCGGATACTGGTCAACCCAGCTTTCAAGGAATGCTGCAAAACCGTCGGAGTCGAAGCTCTTGCCTTCCGAACCAAGTACATAAGCACCATCTTTATAGAATTCCGAGCTGGCAACATCAAGTCCGAGATAGATATCATCACCGGCCTTGAAGCCAGCCTTTTCGATAGCCTCGAGAATGATATCGACCGCTGCGACATTCGAAGGCAGGTCAGGTGCAAATCCACCCTCATCACCGACAGCTGTATTCATACCCTTGCCGGAGAGGACGCTTTTCAGCGAGTGGAATACTTCTGCACCGTAACGAACAGCCTCGCGAATTGAATCGGCACCGACTGGCAGGATCATGAACTCCTGGAAGTCGACGCTGTTGTCAGCATGTTCACCGCCATTGATGATATTCATCATGGGAACCGGCATGCGGTATGGGCCGTCTGAAAGAGACTTGTAGAGCGGCAGCTGCTTCTCCTGTGCGGCTGCATGTGCAGCTGCAAGTGAGACCGCAAGAATTGCGTTTGCACCGAGCTTTGATTTGTTCTCTGTACCATCGAGATCGATCATGGCTGCATCGAGTGCTGCCTGGTCGAGTACATCCATGCCTGCGACTGCATCGCCGATTGTTTCATTGATGTTTTCAACGGCGGTTAGTACGCCCTTGCCGAGATAGCGATTCTTGTCACCATCTCGCAGTTCCAGCGCTTCGCGGGATCCGGTCGATGCGCCTGACGGTGCCACAGCACGTCCGACTGCACCATCAGCAGTGATGACATCAGCTTCAACTGTAGGGTTGCCGCGTGAGTCGAGGATTTCCCGACCGCGAATATCGATAATTTCTGACATGTTTTGCCTATTACCTTGATTTATAAAAGTTAAATATTATAGCCCGGTTTCGATAAAACCATGCTGCTTAACCACTGAATCGATATTCAGCAGTGTTTCGAGTAATTCTTCCATTCTGCCCAGCGGCCAGGAGTTGGGGCCGTCACTGTGTGCCTCATCCGGATTCGGGTGCGTCTCCATGAAGAGACCAGATACACCAGCTGCAACTGCGGCGCGCGCTAACACGGGCACGTGCTCTCTCTGCCCACCTGAACAGCTACCTTGTCCACCCGGTAACTGCACCGAGTGTGTCGCATCAAAAACCACCGGGCAACCGGTTTCGCGCATGACTGCAAGCCCGCGCATGTCGGAAACCAGGTTGTTATAACCGAATGAAACACCGCGGTCACACACCATGATATTGTCATTACCGACTGTCTTGGCCTTGTCGACGACGTTTTTCATGTCCCATGGAGCGAGAAACTGCCCCTTCTTGATGTTGACCGGAATGCCTTGGCGTGCAACATTCTGGATAAAATTGGTCTGGCGACATAGAAAAGCCGGGGTTTGCATGACATCGACAACCGATGCAACCTCATCAAGCGGAGTATCTTCGTGCACGTCGGTGATAACCGGCAGCCCAAGCTGCTGTTTGACCTCGGAGAGAATACGCAGGCCTTCCTCAAGGCCGGGGCCACGCAGACTGGCATGAGAAGAACGGTTGGCTTTATCAAATGATGACTTATATATCAATGAGATACCAAGCTTTTCTGTAATCTCTTTCAGCTTTCCGGCAACATCCAGTGCAGACTGTTCACCCTCAATAACACAGGTGCCTGCTATCAGAAACAGCGGCTGATCGAGCCCGGCTTCAAAGTGACAAAGCTTCATGTGTCTGATTCCTGTTTGTGCTTGATTGCAGCCTCGATATAGCTGGTAAAGAGCGGATGGCCATCACGTGGTGTAGAGGTAAATTCGGGGTGGAACTGGCAGGCGATGAACCATGGATGATCGCTGACTTCGACGATCTCGACCAGTTCTCCATCCACAGAAGTACCGGCAATCGTCAGGCCTGCTGCAGTGAGCTGGTCACGATAACTGTTGTTGAACTCGTAACGGTGACGATGGCGTTCAACAATCGAGCTGTCACCATAAGCTTTTCTGGCATGCGTACCTTCGATCAGTTTGCACTCCTGCCCGCCAAGTCGCATGGTGCCGCCCATATCCGCAGATTCATCGCGCTGCTCGGTTTTACCATCGGCATTAAGCCATTCAGTAATCAGTGCAATAACAGGGTGCGGCGTTTCCTTGTTGAATTCTGTGCTGTGCGCACCTTCCAATGATGCGACATGACGTGCGTATTCGATCACGGCAACCTGCATGCCAAGGCATATGCCAAGGTAGGGAATCCTGTTCTCACGTGCATACCTGACAGCTTCGATCTTGCCTTCGACGCCACGTGTGCCAAAACCACCGGGAACGAGGATGGCATCCATTCCTTTCAATAGTTCGCCACTGTTTTCCTCGATAGCCTCCGAGTCTACATAGTGAATATTGACACGTGCATGGTTTTTGATACCGGCGTGACCGAGCGCTTCGGAGAGTGATTTGTAGGCTTCTGTCAGGTGGACATACTTGCCTACCATGGCGATATCGACCTGTGCGCTGACATTCGTCAGCCCCTCGATAACAGCATCCCACTCCACCAGGTCAGCTGGTGGTAGGTCGTCGAGATGAAACTGGTCGGCAACAATCTGGTCAAGATCCTGTGCGTGCAACAGCGACGGAATGCGATAGATGGTATCTGCATCAACACCCGAGATTACCGCACGTTCCTGAACGTTTGTAAAAAGTGCGATTTTGCGGCGTTCGTCATCGGGAATGGATCGATCAGAACGGCACAGAAGCACGTCGGGCTGGATACCAATAGAGCGCAGTTCCTTGACCGAGTGCTGTGTCGGCTTGGTTTTTATCTCGCCGGAAGTCCTGATGTAAGGGACCAGGGTCAGGTGCATGAAGAGCGCATCTTCATGCCCGAGTTCAACACCCATCTGTCGAATCGCCTCGAGAAACGGCAGTGACTCGATATCACCGACAGTACCGCCAATCTCGACCATGGCGATATCAGAACCTGCTGCACCCTTGCGCACCGACTCCTTGATCTCATCGGTGATATGCGGAATCACCTGCACTGTACCGCCAAGATAATCGCCGCGGCGCTCCTTGCGGATCACGCTGTCGTAGATCTGGCCAGTTGTGAAGTTGTGATTCTTGCTCATCTTGCAGCGTACGAAACGCTCGTAGTGACCAAGGTCCAGGTCTGTTTCGGCGCCATCTTCGGTAACGAAGACCTCGCCATGCTGGAATGGGCTCATGGTGCCCGGGTCGACATTGATATAGGGGTCGAGCTTCATCATGGTCACTTTAAGACCACGAGCTTCCAGAAGTGCTGCCAGTGATGCGGATGCGATGCCTTTTCCAAGGGAAGAGACTACGCCGCCAGTCACGAAAATGTATTTTGTCATTGAGAGAGGAGCCGTCGATTAGGTGTGATTGCTGACGGGTTTATACGATAACAGATTGCCCCCCTTCGGCTCAATCGAATTTATCCGAATTAGGGATTTATTTTCCCGATTTTCTTCAAAATGTGACGGGGCTGAACTATAGTCTAATTAGCATCTGTGCAGGCACTCGTCTCGCAATGCAGATTTGTGGCCTGAATAATGTCGCAAACTATTACTCAGAAAATTTTTGAAGGAGACACTCTAATGCAGATTATAAGAGTCAGACACCTTCTTGGTGTCGCCCTTGCAACAGGGGTATTTGCTCTCGCAGCTGGCTCGGCCAGCGCAGCCTGGTGGGATGATGACGGCTATAACGACCACCGTTGGAACAACGATTGGTACAACGATGGGTACGGTCGTGGCTATGGTCGCGGCGACGGTCGTGGTCGAGGTCGTGGCAGTGGCCGCGGCAGCTTCAACATGAATTTTGATGCTGATGCCGATACTGACTGGGAAGGCGACGGTTCCAGTGACTATTATGGCCGTGGCTATAACCGCTGGGATAACCGTTGGGACAATCGCTGGAACAGTTATAATCGCCCATATTATGGTGGTTATGGCCCGTACTACGGCCTACCTCCTGGCTATTATGCTCCTCCACCTGCTCCGGCACCTGTTGCCCCTGCGCCTCAGGCGCCACCGGCTCAGTAAGCTGTTGAGTTAACAGTACTAATAAGCCAAAAACCCCTGCCAGGCTGATTACCTGTCAGGGGTTTTGATAAATGTAACCAGTTAAACAGCTCGATTCACAATTTCCAGACACATTTCCCGTCACTGCTTTTCTGCAGCATCTCCAGGTAAGCCTGGTGTTCGGCCAGCTCTTCATCAGAAGCTTTCAATACTGCGAGTTCACCCTCGTAGCTGACCTTGCGTATTACCGCAGCCCCTTGATTATCTGAATAATTATCGCTATCGAGTTGCAATTCATTCTGCCCACCTGTCATCAACAGGTAGACATCGGCGAGAATCTCGGAATCCAGCAGAGCGCCGTGCTTGTCACGCCTGCTGTTATCAACCGCGTAGCGATCACAGAGTGCATCCAGGCTGTTGCGTTTACCCGGGTGCAGCTTGCGTGCCATTACCAGTGTGTCTTCAACCGTGCAAATATCATTGATCTTCGGGCGATTACCCAACAGCCCTAGTTCATGGTCGAGAAAACCGACATCAAAGGGTGCGTTGTGGATAATCAGCTCGGCGTCTTTCAGGTAGCTGACCAGGTCATCGGCGATATCGGCAAAACGCGGTTTGTCGAGCAGGAATTCGTTGGTAATTCCGTGCACCTCGATTGCCCCAGCATCGATTTCCCTGTCAGGTTGCAGGTATTGGTGAAAGTTATTTCCTGTCAGTTGACGGTCGATCATCTCGACACAGCCAATTTCGATGATCCTGTGACCCTGTTTCGGATCGAGTCCTGTTGTTTCCGTATCGAGCAGCAGTTGCCTCATAATGTCTCTATTCCCATGTTGGCAAGTTCATCCGCACGTTCGTTTTCAGGGTGGCCGGCATGCCCTTTTACCCAGTGCCACTCAATTTCATGTTGTTGAGCAAGTTCATCAAGTTCTTTCCATAAGTCTGCGTTTTTAACTGCTTTTTTCTGCGCTGTCTTCCAGCCATTACGCTTCCAGTTGTGAATCCACTTGGTAATGCCGTCACGCACGTAGACACTATCTGTTGTGACCGCTACAGAGACTTTACGCTTGAGCACCTCGAGCGCGCGGATAACCGCGGTCAGTTCCATGCGGTTATTGGTTGTTTCGGCCTCTCCGCCATAAAGCTCTTTCTCTTCACTGCCGTATCGCAACAGGGCGCCCCACCCACCCGGACCCGGATTGCCCTTGCAGGCGCCATCTGTAAATATTTCCACATCTGTTTTCATAACTCTTTTTGTGCGCTCTTCATTTGTGTTTGCAGGTAACCCGTTGCTTCAGCATTGGCTATATTTATCTGCCTCAGGGGGGCTTTGGTTGGCATCAGGGGCGTGACACGCTTGATTGCCTGTAAGCCGTACAATATGCCACAGCCAGGCAGCAGTTGGCGCCCTATTTTGTCGATTCGACGTTCTTCCGGTGCAGATTCAAACGGTTCATGCGGCAGACTATAGAGCAATGATGTCTGTCGCTCTATATCGAATCCGAGCAGCAGAAGCCACTCCTTGACTCGACGCCGGGAAATTCTCTGCTGGCGCCGGGCAAGATCATCGCTGCCACCCGATATGCGCCTCAACAGGCTCCAGTGACTCCATGGGTTTATACCAAAGAGAACCAGGCGGCCATCATCTGCAAGAACACGTTCCGCTTCACGCATGACACGTTCGGGCGCTGCGCACATCTCCAGTGTCAGTGGCATGACCAGCAGGTTAATTGAACCGCTGAGGTAGGGAAGCTGGTTCATGTCAGCACGTACACAGTTTGCAGTGATGTCGCTGTCGAAGCATTCAGAAGTTGTATGGATCAGTTCAAGCTTTTCTGCTTCGTCCTCAAGTATCTCTTTGCAGACTCCACCTGCGCACACCCGGAATGGGCCGCGAAAATCATCTTTCCATTTCAGAAGAGACTTGACAATGGTTTTTGAAAAAAGGCTTTCGATTGACATATCTAATTGTTTTTACAGACTTAATATGGCTTTTAGGCACATCACGATGCTGCTGGAAGTGAACCACTCTTTGCCGTATAGTTTGCTTTGTAACCATACCCTTTTTTTGATTGCCGGACATACTTTTTCATCCATGCGTGAATTCAATTTCCAAGTGCAACTCAACAGAGTTGGTTAGAGGGCAAGCTGCGGTAGCATAGGTAGCTTCTCTCACCGACCAAAGTTAGAGGAGCA
>NZ_MPQG01000026.1:0-18506 GCF_002020255.1 Solemya velum gill symbiont
GACATGCTCATATCGAGACTCCTGTACTTCTGTTAAAAGTAGCAGATATGTCTCTTAGTGAATCAGGTCAATTGGTCTCACATGGACTGACGGCGCACAGTGAGCGATGTTTAACAGCCACTTGCTGATTCCATCTCACGTGCAGGCACAGGAAGTCAGCGATGAGACAGTTCTGCTTGATCTGGAGAGCGAAGTCTCTTTCGGTCTGGATGAAATCGGTACGCGTGTCTGGCAACTGATCCGTGAGAGCGGTGACCCACAAGCAATATTTGATACGATTCTGAGTGAATATGAAGTCAGTGCTGAGCAGTTGGAGTCTGACCTGGATGCACTATATGAAAAATTGCTACAGGCGGGCCTGGTTGTAAGAGGTGATGAATGAATCAAATAAAACGATTAGCCCTGGTTCTGTTTCTGTTGGCGCTGTTTACCGCCTGCAGTTCACCGGAACTCAATTCAATCGGTCATGATGGAACCATACTGGCGTTTGGTGACAGCCTGACGGTTGGCAAGGGCGCAGACAAGAAGAATAGTTACCCGTCGGTACTTGCCGAACTAAGCGGTCTTACGGTGATTAACGCAGGTGTTTCTGGTGAAACGACTGATGGAGGCGTTAAGCGATTACCCTCTGAACTGGATCGTCACTCTCCCGATCTGCTGCTGCTCATCGAGGGTGGTAACGATATTCTGAGAAACCGCGATCAAGCTTCGATAAAAGCCAATCTGGGTGCGATGATCCAGGCAGCAAAAAGGCGTGGTGTTCAGGTTGTTCTTTTCGGTATCCCAAAGAAGAGTCTCTTTTCCGAATCTGTTCCTTTGTACCAGGAGCTGGCAGACGAGCACCAGCTGGTGTTTGATGAATCCCTGGTTGTTGATCTGCTGCATACGCCCTCGTTAAAAGCGGACCAGATCCATCTCAACAAGGTAGGCTATCGCAAGATGGCTGAGTCGATATATGAGTTGTTGCGGGAGAAGGGGGCGGTGTATTAGGTGGTCTGTTTTGGTAGATCCCGGGTCATGCCCGGAATGATGGTAATGACGAATAGACAATCTGGAGAGTAGTAGTTATCATATATGATAACTTATCAAGGAGAGGTATTGAATGGCATGGAAGCTTGATTTTTATAAGGGTGTGGAAAACCAAATTCTGGAGATGCCGCCAAAGATTCAGGCCAGAATGATCAAACTACTGGAGTTGATTGAAAAACATGGAGCAAATCTTGGTCCACCACATACAAAGCCGATTGGAAATGGGCTGTTTGAAGTCAGGGCGAAAGCTCAAGAAGGTATTGGTCGTGGTTTATTCTGTTACTTAACCGGACGACACATTGTGGTTCTTCACGCATTTGTGAAAAAAATACAGAAGATGCCAAAGCGAGATATTGAACTCGCAAGAGTACGTTTAAACGAGGTTAAAAAGTCATGAGTCTTCGGAATTTGAAGCAACGCGCACTTTCAAATCCTGCTGTTAAAGCTGAATATGACAAGCTTGAAGATGAGTTTAATCTTGTCGATAAGTTGATCTCTATGCGAAGTAAAGCGGGACTCACTCAAGAGCAAGTGGCTGTCCGCATGGGGACACAAAAAAGTAATATCAGTCGACTTGAAAGGGGGAATGGTAATCCAGGTTGGTCAACCCTAGTTAGCTATGCCCATGCATGTGGTTTTGAGCTGTCAGTTACTACTAAAAAATTGGTTAATTGATTGCAAGATATCCTTCCAGCAGGATTAGTATGATTGTTTATTTAGTGGAATAAAAGATTATGTTCCTGATCGAAAAAACTGCGGCTTTACTGATTGCACCACTCGGTTTCTCCTTGCTGCTGGGCTTGATTGCCCTGTTGCTTGCAATGAAAGATTGGCGTCGTGGTGCGAACTTTTTTGGTGTTGTTGCCCTGGCATGGTTCTATATATGGTCAACTCCATTAGCCAGTGAACGCCTGTTGGCATCACTTGAACGCCAGTATCCGCCTGTACCCATGGCTGATTTGGCATCTGCGCCGGTTGCAGTGGTACTTGGTGGTGGCATTGCAGCACCCAAACTGCCGCATCGACTTGCACCTGATCTGAATGATGCATCTGATCGTGCCTGGTATGCGGCACGTCTGTATCGAGAGGGCAAGGTGAAATCGATTCTTCTTAGTGGTGGAGTTGATAGCTGTCTTGGCGGCCTGGCCGAGGCCGAATCGATGGCGATTTTTCTGCGTGATCTTGGTGTGCCCAAATCGGCTTTAATTCTTGAAAAGGCCAGCCTGAATACCCGCCAGAATGCTGCACAAGTGAAAGAGACGCTTGGCAAGCAGGGTATCGATCATATTCTCCTGGTGACTTCTGCTGCGCATATGCCACGTGCTATTGGTCATTTCAGGGCGCAAGGGCTGCGCGTGACACCGGCCGCGACCGACCATCGTGCGGTTGATGCGAATTTGGATGTTCGCAAGTTGCTGCCGGATGCAGGCGCCTTGTCGGATAGTGGTATGGCTTTTAAGGAGTGGGTTGGCTTTTGGGTTGGGTGTTGAGTTTATTGGTTTGTCATCCTGGTCGCAGCGTAGCGGAGAACCTGGATCTGAATATTGTGTAACATTCGGATCCCCGCGTTAGCGGGGATGACGGGATAGAGAGCAGGGATGACGTTTTTTATAGCTTGGGAAGACGTGATATCTAGCCCAGTTTAGCTCCCGTCAACTAGGGACATCACCAATACCCCCACTGCTGATATTGGCCTATGCTATTCATAGTCACTATTCATCAAGACGGTCGTGGGTGGTTATGAAGTCTTTTCTTTTTTTTCTTCTCTTTTTCTCTCTTTCTGCGCAGCCAGCTTTTGCTACATTCGACTCTGCAGACGCCAGTCAGCAGACAACTTTACAGCTAACCCGCGTGACGCCCGGTGGTGAGGATGTCCCGGCTGGCAACCAGGTCGTATTCCAGTTCAATCGCCCCGTGGTTCCTGTCGGCCGTATGGAGCGTGACGCGAGTGAAATTCCCGTCGACATCACACCGGCACTGAAGTGCCACTGGCGCTGGATCAATACCAGTGCGCTAGCCTGCCAGCTGGATGACGAAAACCGTCTCACGAAAGCGACCAGGTACAGAGTGACCATGCGCCCCGGTATTCAGGCCGAGGATGGCAGCACCATTAGCGAAAACCATACACACACTTTTATCACCCAGCGTCCGCATGTGCGTTATGCCTCGTTCCGCGAGTGGCTCACACCAGGAACGCCTGTCATCAGATTGTCATTTGATCAGCCGGTCACAAAAGCTTCAGTAGAGACACGTATTGCCTACGTTTATCCCACCAGTGTGACGGATGAAATGCTACTCGTCGAATATCTGAAAGTCGAGAAGGATCCATACGACGAAAATGATCCTCATCTCACTCCTGGTACGAAAGAAGAGGCACGCAGATACTGGCTGGTGACACCACAGAAAGAGCTGCCGCTGGGTACGCGCGTTGAAATGAAGGTAATCCCCGGACTTGTCTCTGCTTTGGGAGAGGAGCGGGGAGTCGAACAGCGGATGATTGACTATCACATGATTTACCCGGAATTTGAATTAGTGGGTTTCTCATGTGTCGATAATGAAGGCCTCGAAATCCTGTTTACTGAAGATAGTGATCATGATCTCGAAAAATGTAATCCACTCGGATGGGCTAACCTCGAATTCAGTGCGCCCGTTCTGACCTCGCAAATCAAGCAGCATCTGCGTTTCACACCGGACCTGGCTGGCGGAAGAGATGATTATGATCCATGGGCGAGCCGGGAAGATGACTCCTACCTGGATCGTGATCACTACCAGGAGAGTAATTTTCGCATCCACCTGCCAGAGGTTCTGAAGGCAGACCAGCAGTACAGCATTACTACGGAAACAGCCGATCTGCAGGATGAATTTGGCCGCAAACTGAAAGCGCCGATTGACCTGACCTTTTTCACCGATCATCGCAAACCCAATTTTGAACTGACTCACTCAACAGCCGTGCTGGAAAAAGAGGCAGATTCAGACGTGCCGCTGTATGTCACCAACCTCGACAGCAGCTTCTTCTACTACGACAAGCTCACACCGGAAGGTCTTGTGGAAGGGGAGTCGATAGAGATCAGAGATGTGGATATGGCTGACGATATCCAGTTCGCGGTTCCCATGGGTGTACGCGAGATGCTCGATGGCAAAAGCGGTGCAGTCAACGGTATTGTTTCAACATTGCCACACCTGGAGAGGGGCTACGAGGAACGCAACCTGTTTGCCAGTGTCACGCCTTACCAGGTCCATGTGAAGGTAGGGCATTTCAATACGCTGATCTGGGTTACGGATCTTGCCACGGGAAAACCGGTCGAGGAAGCGCGGGTACAGATCTACAAGGACACACCCAATGGACTTTCTCCGGGCTTTGAAGAACTGGACAAGGGTAAGACCGATTCATCAGGTCTCGTATCACTGAAAGGTTCACAACAGCTCGATCCTTCACTTGAACAGTTTGGCTGGTGCGGAGGGGATGAGTGTGAAAACTTCTTCGTGCGCATCGACAAGGATGGCGAGATGGCATTGATGCCGCTGGATTATCGTTTCTCGGTCGATGAGTACAGAGCATCCGGCCATACCCTGTGGGCTGACCCCAGCCTCGAATATGGTCATATGCATGCATGGGGAACAACCGCGCAGGGTACTTACCGTGCCGGTGATACCATTCAGTACAAGCTCTATGTACGTGACCAGGATAACGAGAGTTTTGTGCCTGCACCTGACAAGGCCTACACCCTGCAGATTATTAATCCCGCCGGTGTGACGGTTGAGGAGATCACGGATATCACGCTCTCCGAGTTCGGCAGTTTCAGTGGTGAATATACAATCCCCAAGAATGCAGCAGTCGGCTGGTATGACTTCTTTCTCAGTGCCAGTTTCACCGAGATCTATTCATGGAGTCCGTTGCGCGTACTGGTGAGTGATTTCACGCCATCACCATTCAAGGTCGTTAACAGTCTCAATGGTGACCTGTTCCATCCTGAGGATGAGATTGAGGTATTGAGCTCTGCCAGGCTCCATTCCGGTGGTGCCTATACAGATGCCGAGGCGAGAATCACGGCAACACTGAGAGCAGCGCATTTCTCTTCTGAACATCCTCTTGCCAATGGCTTCACCTTCGACAGCTTCGATGAGGAACTGTGGACGACCCTGTTCGAGAAGGAAGACAACATCGGTGACAAGGGCGAAGTGAGTCATACATTTGTTCTCCCCGCAGAGGAAATCGTCTATGGACGCCTGACGGTGGAGAGCGCCGTACGCGATGATCGCGGCAAGTATATAGCGACAAGCAGCGGGGCTGACTATATTGCTGTCAACCGTCTTGTTGGTCTCAAGCAGACCCGCTGGCTCTATAACGAGGATGAAGCGGCGGATATTGAATATCTCGTTGTTGATGACCGCGGTAAACCTGCTGCCGGTATTCCCGTAACACTGAAAATTGAGCGCCTGCAAACCAGGTCTGCAAAGGTCAAGGGCGCTGGTAATGCCTATGTCACCAAGTATATCGATGAGTGGATCGCCTCGGGCACCTGCCAGGATATGTCGATCTTTGAGCCGCTTGTTTGCAGCTTTATTCCCGAAGAGGCGGGAACATACAAAATCACCGCGACAATTAAGGATACGAAAGGAAACAGTCATTCGACTGAAACAGAGGTATGGGTAGCAGGCAAGGGCCGTGTCGTATGGCGGTCGCCGAACGATAACTCGCTGCAGGTCATTCCGGAAAAAACTGAATACCAGGTTGGCGACAAGGCGCGATACCTGGTCAAGAACCCCTATCCGGGTGCGCAGGCGCTGGTCTCTGTTGAGCGTTATGGTGTGTTGAAATCATGGGTGCAGGAGCTGGAAGGCAGCACGCCCGTGATCGAGTTTGAAATCGAGAAGGATTATATGCCCGGTTTCTATCTCTCGGTGATTGTTGTTTCACCGCGTGTTGCAGCACCACCACCGGCATTTGGTGAAGTTGACCTGGGTAAACCGGCTTTCAAAATCGGTTATCTCGAAGTGCCGGTCAATGATCCCTATAAACAGATGGATATCTCGATCGAGACGGATGCGGAAGTCTACAAGTCGCGCGACATTGTCACGGCAAAGATTCATGCGCAGCCAAAACACAGGGATAAAAATGAGGATATCGAAATCGCCGTGGCCGTACTGGACGAGGCAGTACTGGACCTGATACGGGGCGGAACAAGCTATTTTGATCCTTATGACGGTTTCTATACGCTGGATTCGCTGGATATGCAGAATTACAGCCTGCTGACACGTCTTGTCGGCCGCCAGAAGTTCGAGAAGAAGGGTGCGAATCCGGGTGGTGATGGTGGCGCAGATATCAGCATGCGTACACTGTTTAAATATGTGGGCTACTGGAATCCCTCCATCAAGGCAGACAGCAAAGGCAATGCCACGATTGAGTTCGAGGTGCCGGACAACCTCACCGGTTGGCGCATACTCGCTATCGCGGTCACCCCAAGCGACCGTATGGGACTGGGCGACGCCAACTTCAAGGTTAATCGTCCCACCGAGATTCGTCCGGTTATGCCCAACCAGGTCACAGAGGGCGACACATTCCAGGCCGGTTTCAGTGTCATGAACCGCACTGATAAGGCGAGGGATATCACTGTAACCATCCAGGCCAGTGGCAATGTGAAGGCGCCTGAAGAGCTCAGTAAAACTGTTCACCTTGATCCGTATAAACGCCAGTTGGTCTTCCTGCCGGTCTCATCAACTACAGTGGCACAGAGCAGGGAGAGCAGCAGCGGCTCTATCGATTTCATTGCCAGGGCGTCTGACGCCATGGATGGTGATGCAATTGAACACAGTGTACCGGTATATAAACGTCGTGCGCTGGAAACCGCGGCAAACTATGGCACGACGACACAGGAGATTGTGACGGAGTCGCTCAAGTTTCCTGAAAAGATCTTTCCTGATGTTGGCAACTTGTCTGTTACCCTGTCACCCACGGTGATAGGCAATGTGGATGGCGCATTTGGCTATATGCGCGATTATCCTTATACCTGCTGGGAGCAGAAGCTCTCCAAGGGTGTCATGGCATCACACTATATGAATCTGAAAGAGTATCTTCCGGATGAGTTCAACTGGGCCGAGAGCGAGAAGCTGCCGGGTGAGATATTGCAGGAGGCTGCCAACTTCCAGGCGCCGAATGGCGGTATGGCCTATTTCAAGCCACAGGATCAGTATGTCAGCCCCTACCTGAGCGCCTACACGGCTCTCGCGTTCAACTGGCTGCGTGCGAGCAACTACGGCATTCCTGATGCGGTCGAAAAACCGCTGCACGCCTATCTTGAGAACCTGCTCAGAAAGGATGCCGTACCGAGCTACTATTCCGGCGGCATGTCATCAACCGTCAGGGCGGTTGCCCTCGCTGCGCTCGTTGAGCATGGCAAGGTGAGCCTGGCCGATCTAGAGCGTTATTTTCCACACGTCCAGCAGATGAGCCTGTTCGGCAAGTCGCATTACCTGCAGGCTGCATTGAAAGTTGAAGGTGCAGATGAGATCGCAAAAGAGGTCACGACGATGATCCTTGCTCAATCAAGCCAGTCCGGTGGCAAGTTCAGCTTTAACGAGGAACTCGACGACGGTTATTCGCGCATACTGGCAACGCCGTTGCGAGGCAACTGTGGCGTTCTTTCTGCCATGACACAATATGGCGAGAATGAAGCGGGTGCCGAGCTGGTGGGTGATGTTCCATTCAAACTGCTGCGCAGTATCACGCAGTCGCGTGGCAATCGCGATCACTGGGAGAATACCCAGGAGAATATCTTCTGCATGAACAGCCTGATTGAGTATTCACGCAGTTATGAAAACGTGAAGCCGGACATGACTGTGGTGGTTGCGATGGACGATAAACTGATCGGGCAGGATGCTTTTTCCGATCTGCGTGATGATGCAGCCACGTTCACTCATCTGATCACAGCAGATGACCCGGGTGCTGTACGAACTGTCACCATTTCACGTGAGGGCGACGGCAGGCTCTATTATGCAACTCGCATGAGTTATGCATCACTGGATGAAAATGCCGAGCGTCACAATGCAGGCATTGATATCCGCAAGGAGTACAGTGTCGAACGTGATGGCAAGTGGGTTCTGCTAGAAGGTGGTGAGAGCAACATCAATCGCGGAGAACTGGTACGCGTGGATATCTATGTCTCTACGCCAACGGCACGAAATTTTGTAGTGGTCGACGATCCTGTTCCTGGAGGTCTTGAGCCACTCAATCGTGACCTGGCAACAACCTCGCTGGTGGATGCCAACAAAGGTGACTTCGAGGCGGCAGGCGGTTCCTGGTATTTACAGTTTGATGACTGGCAGCATTTCGATACCTCCTTCTGGAATTTCTACCACCAGGAGTTGCGTCATGATTCAGTGCGTTTCTATTCGGATTATCTGCCTGCAGGGAATTACCATTTGTCATACACGGCACAGGCGATAGCCGAGGGCGACTTCACCCGCATGCCAGTACACGCCGAGGAGATGTATGAGCCGGATGTTTTCGGCATGGGGCTTCCGGGCAAGCTGAAGGTGGGGGAGTAAATGGTTGAGCGTCCCGGGGACGGGCCTCCTACAACCGCACTGAGTCCTGTAAGAGGGGCGTCCCCGCCGCGATTTAAAAACGGTCCGCGATTCCGCCATCAAGGGTTATTCATCATGCCAGTGATATTAGCTGCCTTATTACTTGCATACTTCACAGCCACTTCTCTACATTCAGTACCGCAAAACTTCAAATCAATCCTCTCCGACAGCCAACACGTCCAAATCCTCGACCGTAACGGCGAACCTCTCAACAGAACCTATCAAAACAGCTGGAATGTCCACGACAGGGTGGCACTGCACCAGGTGCCCGAGTTCCTCAGGCACGCATTCGTCCTCTCGGAAGACAAGCGTTTCTATCAACATGCAGGCCCTGACTGGCTGGCGAGAAGTTCGGCAGTTGTCGCCAACCTCAAGGCGATGCGTTCAGTCCGTGGTGCCAGTACGATAACGGAACAGGCCGTGCGCATGATTCATCCACGTCCGCGTACTGTCTGGTCGCGCTGGATTGAGGGGTTTGAGGCTGGAATGCTTGAACAGCATTTCTCCAAGGATGAAATCCTTGAGTTCTACCTGAACCAGGTACCGTATGCTGCGAATCGCAGGGGTGTTGTGCAGGCTGCACGTTACTATTTCAACCGCGACCTTGATACCTTAAGCAGAAAAGAGATGCTGGCGCTGGCTGTTCTTGTGCGTGCGCCGGGCCGCCTGGATTTGTGGAGGGATACACACAGAATCGAGGCAGGTATTACACGTCTTGCCAGTCGTCTCGTGCAGGAGGAGCTGATATCAGCCAAAGAGAGCAAGAACCTGCTTGCACAGGCTTTTGAACTGCAGGCACCACGACTCGAGGTTAACGCAACTGAATTCATCCGGCATGTGAAACGCCACCCGTTGCTTGAGTCTGCCGGTTGGCCGTATGTCAGAACAACACTGGATGCAACACTCCAGCAGCGCATACAGACCATGTTGGACAACAGGTTGAACCATCTTGCTGCAAAGCGTGTGAATAATGGCGCTGTGCTGGCTGTTGACCACAGTAGTGGTGAGATTCTCGCATGGGTGGTAGCAGGGAAGGGCGCTGCTGATACGCCGGGCCGCTTTATCGATGCGGTTACTGCACCTCGTCAGCCAGGTTCTGCACTCAAACCGATGCTCTACTCACTCGCACTTGAGAAAGGATGGTCAGCTGCCACCGTGATTGATGATTCTCCGCTGAGCGAGTCAGTTGGTCATGGTTTGCATTCATACAACAATTACAGTCGCTCCTTCTACGGACCGGTCACGCTCAGGCAGGCACTGGGCAATTCACTCAATATTCCGGCGCTGAAGACACTGCAGTATGTCGGCGCGAAAGAGTACCTGGGTTACCTGGGCAAGCTTGGATTTGAAGGGCTGTACAGGCATCCCGATTACTATGGTGATGGTATTGCGCTTGGTAATGGTGAAGTCACCCTGTATGAACTTGTGCGGGCTTTCACGGCAATAGCCAACCTGGGCGTATTGCGTCCGCTCGAGGTATTTGCTGATGGTCTGAATACTCAACTACCACGACGTGTTTTGTCGGGAGAGGTTGCTTCACTGCTTGGGCACATTCTTTCAGACCCGAAAGCCAGGCAGTTGGAGTTTGGTGAGAACAGCATACTCAATTTTCCTGTTCAAACAGCAGTCAAAACGGGCACCTCCAGTGATTACAGGGATAGTTGGGCAGTCGGCTTCAACTATCGCTATACAGTTGGTGTGTGGATGGGCAACCTCGATCAGCGTCCGATGGAGGGTGTTTCAGGTTCAGTTGGCCCGGCTTTGCTGCTCAGAAGTGTGTTTTCAGAGCTGACAAGATACCAGCAGACAAAACCATTGCCGATCCACAGAGGGTTGGTCAGGCAGGATATCTGTACTGAAAAAAGTGAACCTCAGGCAACAGGCGGGCAGTGTAAAACCTATACGGAATGGTTTGTTCCCGGTACAGAACCAGAAGTTGGTAATCAAGTGGCAGAAACCAAGCTACCGATTCGTCTGCGCAGGCCAACGAACGGTTTGCACATGGCTTATGATCCGCGATTGCCAGGTGAGGGACAGGCGTTTGAATCTTTCATTCAGGGTGTTTCATCCGATGCGACCGTGGAATGGAATATCAACGGTGAAGAGATTATCACCAGGGGTGGTGAGTACTTATGGCCACTGCAGAAAGGAGAGCACAGTGTGAAGGCAAGAGTCTGGAGGGAAGGGGAACTACTTGCGGAGATTCCGAAGACCGCATTCCTGGTCAAATAGTCTACCTAGTTGTCTGAACTCTCTTTTATTGCTTCGTGCTTTCTGACGACCATGACGGAGGAGTTTTCATCGTACTCAGTCCTGAAGAGGTCCGGCGCGTACGTCACCGGTTCATTCATGTACTTGACCTGCTCATTGGCATAAAGCTTCATAGCGGAATCGAAACTGTAAGTGCTGGAAGACTCCATGTAGGTAATGCCGGATTCAGCCACGTTAGTCACCTTGTACCAGCTGAAACTGGTTTGTGCTGAACCGTTGTATGCGTCGCCAAAACGGCGCTTTTCATCGACAAGGATCATGTCGCCGACGGACTGGTTTTCCACTCTCTGGCTTTGGACGTAGTTATATGAGATGTCAACAATAATAAACTTTTGTAATAAAAAACAAAGAACTAGATAAAATATTGAAACTGATTTATCAGATGTTAACAAGTAGCCCAGAAGGGCGATAACAGCCGCTGACAGAAATGCCGTGGCAACAGTCCAGGTTGGTGGATTGCCATCCGACAGAATGATTGCTGCATTGATAATTCCGAGTGGTATGAGTGTAAAGGATAAAAAAAGAGCGATAGTCCCGAACAAGCCTTTGGCTCCTCCCAGTTCTTCCCAGGTCGCTTCCAACTCTTCATCATCTTTATTGTTAGTGGTTGGTTCGTCGCTCATTTATACATCTCTAGAGTTAAACATGCCTATAGAGATTATCGTCTTTTGTTAAGTTATTGCCAAACAAGTAATTATTACTGACCGATAAACTGATCGCCCCGGGTCGGGGCTCCTACAACTGCATCGAATCCTGTAGGAGCGGCGCCCTCGCCGCGATGGCATTGGCACATTCAATCGCCCCGAGGGCGGGGCTCCTACAATTCAGCTATTGTCGTTAACAAACTTCTCGATCACCTCAGGAGGCACACCGCCAGCCTGTGCTGCAGCCAGTGTCCCATCCGGTTTGTAAACCAGGATAGTCGGCGTTCCATAGAACTGGTTTCCTGTCAGCATCATGTAGTAGCGCATGACATCTTGCGGTTCGCCAATCAGGTTGGGGAAGGGAAGGTCGTGCTCGCCGATAAAACCGAGAGCCTTCTTTCTGTTTGCCTGGCCATCGATGCTGAGCCCAAGCATGGTGATGTTCTTGTTTTTATTAGCTTCGTGGAAATGGGCATAATTTTCTGCTTCCATGTTGCAGACATGGCAGTCATGTGCCCAGATCATGACAGTCAGCCACTTATCTTTCTCAATAAATGATTCTACTGTTCGCGGATTTCCATCCAGATCGTTGAAAGTTGCCTGCGGGCTTGCGGCATGTGCAGGCATACTCAGGGCAAACAGGCCAAGCAATGCTGCGAATAACGGATATGTGAGTAATTTCATTGTATGTCTGTCCAATATTTTGTTGCTGATTATAGTATCAAGTAGCTAATAACGATGTAACGCATCAGTTTGCCTGCTGTGACCAGTATGAGAAACCACAACAGGCGAATACGCAGGACCCCTGCAATCATGGTCAATGGGTCGCCTATGATTGGTACCCATGCAAACAGGAGTGAAAAGAGGCCGTATTTCACAAAACGCTGCTCTGCTTTAATAAACTCCTCTTCTGAAACCTTCAACCATTGTTTTATCACTTCCTTGCTACCCCAGTAGCCCAGCGCATAATTTGTCAGTGAGCCCAGTGCATTGCCGGTTGTTGCAACGATGACTAATGCAACAGGGGAGAGTCCACTGAGTAATAGAGTGCTTAACAGCGCCTCGGAGCTTAAAGGTAATATTGTGGCTGCCAGAAATGCAGCGACAAAAAGACCGATATAACCCAGTTCAGAAAGATATTCCAAGAGTTCTGTTTCCTTCAGGTTGGCACTGTTTCAAGAGTCATTCAGTCTGCCTCGGCTTTAATGGTTCGCAGCTTCCATAGATAATATATCGCCGGAATGACAAACAGTGACAGAAATGGCGCTGTGATCATTCCTCCGATCATGGGAGCTGCGATTCTCTGCATCACTTCTGAACCCGTACCTGTACCGATAAATATGGGAATCAGACCTGCGACAATTACCGCGACAGTCATCGCCTTTGGCCGGACTCTCATAACGGCACCTTCCATAATTGCCTCCTTGAGCATTTCTTTTGTCAGCGGGCCGGTTAGTTTCATATCTTTGAGACTGTTATCAAGATAGACGAGCATGATGACTCCAAATTCTGCAGCAACGCCGGTCAGTGCGATAAATCCCACACCCACAGCAACAGAGAAATTAAAGTCGAGCAGGAATATCAGCCAGAAACCACCTACAAGAGCAAAGGGCAGTGACAGCATAACCAGTAATGCTTCGCCCGCTCTGCGGAATGTCATGTATAGAAGGATGAAGATAATCACCAGTGTGAAGGGCACAACCTGGTTGAGCCGCTCTTGTGCTCTTAACATGTACTCATATTGCCCTGACCATGTAATTGAATAGCCTGCGGGCAACTCTACATTGTCACGAACTGCCTGCTGGGCAAGCTGAACATAACTGCCCAGATCAACATCGCGAATATCGACAAAGGTCCAGCCGTTGAGCCGCGCATTCTCGCTTTTCAGCATGGGTGCACCATCAACAATACGAATGCTGGCTATCTGCCCCAAAGGCACCTGCGCACCAGAAGAAGTGACAAGCGGAAGTTCACGTAACTTTTCTACACTGTCACGCTGCTCGCGTGGAAACCGCAGGTTAACCGGGTAACGCTCAAGTCCTTCAACTGTCTCTGTAATATTCAGTCCACCGATTGCAGCAGCAACAACCTGGTTGATGTCGGCGATGTTGATTCCATATCTTGCTGCAGCAATTCTGTCAGGTTTGATGTCGATATATCGCCCTCCGGCAACACGCTCTGAATAGGCAGAAACAGTTCCCGGCACTTCAGAGACGACCTTCTCGATCATCTGACCGATGCGTTCAATCTCCTTGATATCCGGGCCGGCAACCTTGATGCCGACGGGAGTTTTAATTCCGGTGGCAAGCATGTCGATACGTGTTTTTATCGGCATGACCCAGGCGTTTGTTACGCCAGGGTATTTGACTGTTGCATCCAGTTCTTCGATCAGTGTCTTAAGATTTACACCTGGCCGCCACTCATCACGTGGCTTGAGTTGAATGAGTGTTTCGATCATTGTCAGAGGTGCCGGATCAGTGGCTGTATCTGCACGCCCGATTTTACCGAATACCTGCTTCACTTCAGGGATCTTCTTGATGAGCCTGTCGGTCTGTTGCAACAGTTCCTGTGCCTTACCGATGGAAATGCCCGGAAGTGTCGTTGGCATATACATCAGGTCGCCTTCATCAAGTTCGGGCATGAACTCGGAGCCGAGGCCGCTGGAAAATCGTGCCAGCCACGGAGTATCCCGAAAGCTTTTGCGCCAGTTTTTTTCAATTCTTTTCTGTGTCTCGTTAATGCTATTCAGCGTTTGTTGTGCAATTGAATCATCTGTGGCATTAGAGATGCCGGCGTAGATTTGTATGGGCCATTTCAGCGGCTCAAGAACCCCTTTGATGCCACTCACCGGGATCAGCAGGCTGACGACCATCACGCCAGAAAGGAAGATCACTGTTTTCGGCGCCTTCAGCACCATGTTGAGAAACGGTCTGTATATCCAAATGAGAAAACGGTTGAGGGGATTCGCATTTTCATCCGGTATTTTTCCTCGGATCAGGTAGCCCATTAGAACAGGAACAAGGGTAATTGCCAGGCCTGCAGATGCAGCCATGGCATATGTTTTTGTATAGGCGAGGGGAGAGAAGAGGCGTCCTTCCTGTGCTTCCAGGGTAAACACGGGAAGAAAACTCAGGGTGATAATCAGTAGTGAGGAAAACAGTGCAGGACCGACTTCCACTGCAGCCTGAATCACGGTATTCCAATGTTCAGAGCCTTCAGGTGCATGACCATGCGCGTGCTTGTAACGTTCAAGATGCTTGTGTGCATTTTCGATCATCACGATCGCTGCATCGACCATGGCACCAATAGCAATGGCTATACCACCCAGTGACATGATGTTGGCATTGATGCCTTGCTGTTCCATGATAATGAAAGAGGCGAGTACACCGATTGGCAAGGTGACAATTGCAACAAATGATGAACGGAAATGAAACAGGAATAGCAGACACACAAGCGCCACGACGATGAACTCTTCAACCAGCTTTTCTTGCAGGTTGTCAACAGCGCGGAGAATCAGGTCTGAACGGTCATATGTTTCGATGATCTCGACACCGTCCGGAAGACCCTGTTTCAGTTCATCCAGTTTTTTCTTCACGGCATCGATTGTGGTCAGTGCATTCTCGCCATAACGCATCACCACGATTCCGCCTGTGACCTCACCCATGCCATCGATATCAGCAACGACTCGCCGCATTTCCGGGCCAATCTGCAACGTGGCAACATCTTTAAGCAATACGGGTGTGCCATCAGCTGTTGATGAGACTGGTATCTGCCCTATGTCATCAAGCGATTGCAGGTATCCGCGGGTACGGATCATGTACTCGGCTTCCGCCAGTTCGATTACGGAGCCGCCAACTTCCTGGTTGGCATTTTTGATCGCACTGCTGATTTTAGCGAGAGGGATGCCAAAGGCCCTGAGTTTTTCGGGATCAACCACTACCTGGTACTGGCGTACCATTCCGCCAACGGTCGCAATTTCCGAAACACCGGGTACAGTCTGCAGTTCATATTTCAGAAACCAGTTCTGCAGGGATGTCAGTTGCGCCAGGTCGTGCTGACCTGTTTTATCGGTTAACGCGTAGCTGTATATCCATCCAACACCGGTTGCGTCAGGCCCGAGGCGCGGTTGTACGCCGGGTGGCATATCAGCAATTGCCTGGTTCAGATACTCCAGGACGCGGGCGCGTGCCCAGTAGATATCCGTTCCATCTTCGAACAGGATGTAAACATAAGAGTCACCAAAAAATGAATAGCCACGAACCACGTTTGCACCTGGAACGGAGAGCATTGTTGTGGTCAGTGGGTAGGTCACCTGTTCCTCGACTACCCTTGGGGATTGTCCCGGGTAGCTTGTCTTGATGATGACCTGCACATCCGAGAGATCTGGTATGGCGTCAAGGGGCGTGTTTTTGACTGCATTCACACCCCAGGCAACAATCAGCAAGGTGCCAAGGAGTACAAGAAAGCGGTTGTGAACAGACCAGCGTATGATTCCTTCAAGCATGATTACTCTCCGGACAAGCGCTGAAAGCTGGCCTGCAGACTCGATTCGGAGTCAATCAGGAACTGACCCGATGTCACTATTTCGTCGCCGCTTTTCAATCCACTGAGAATCTCGACTTCATCACCATTTCTTACCCCGACAACAACATCAACCGGCTGAAATTTGCCATCATCCAGAACTGTCACAACAGAATTTCTTTCACCTGTTGTAATCAGTGCTTCAGCAGGAATCAGTGTCGTGTCTCTTTGTGGGCCGCCAAAGATTTTTACCTCGGCAAACATGTTCGGTTTCAGAGCCAGATCCGCGTTCTGAAATTCGAGCCGGACACGCAGTGTTCGACTCTTCATATCCAGTTCCGGATAGATGTATTCAACGACTCCTTCCCAGCTCTTTCCCGGATATGCGGGGACTGATATTTCTGCTGACAAGCCCTCTTTTAGCCACCCGATCTGATGTTCATATATATCTACCATTACCCAGACACTGGTGAGATCTGCAATCGACATCATTTCCATGTCCTGTTTAAGATACATGCCTTCCCGCGCCCCCAGTTTTGTCACGACACCATCACTGGGCGAGTAAACAGGCAGATCGTTTTTTGCCGTTTGGCTTTTCTCCAGTTCGGCGATAGTGGCATCATCGATTCCAAGAATGCGCAGTCGATTGCGAGCCTTTTCTATACGCATGTTTTGCTTGTCTCCCACTTGTTGCAGGGCGACGAAGTAGTCAATCTGGGCAGACAGGATATCCGGTGAATAGAAAGTTCCCAGTTTGTCGCCTTTCTTGACAATCTCCCCTTCAGATCGAATATCGAGTGTTTCCATCCAGCCGTTGGCCCGTGGATGCAAGTGTGTAACCCTGGTTTCGTTGTATTCGACTCTCCCGACTGTCTTGATAAATCGCCATAGCGTCCCTGTTTTGACTTTAGCGGTGCGTAATCCCATGCTCTGGATGACTTCCCCCTTCACACTGACAGTCGGTCTCTTTCCCTGGTCCGGGTCGATGAGTTTGGGAACCAGGCCCATTCCACAGATTGGACAGCTCCCTTCTTCATCCTTGACGATTTGCGGGTGCATCGGGCAGACATATTTCGGGTCCAGGTGTTTGACTGCATGTTCCATTGCAGTCTCGGAAGCTATTTCTGAAGCTGATTCGGTTGGTTCATTCGTTTCTGTACATGCTGACAGGAAAAGAACACACAGCAGTAGTAATAAAGTTTTTATCATCACACGGGCCTATTCGGGCTTGGAAAGCCAATAAAATTCAACAGGGGTTGGTGTCAGCTCAGTGCTGACACTAGCTGAGTGTGATGCTACTCGGAGGTCGATGATACAGTTCAGGATTGAACTGGTAATAGTGTGTATTGCCTAAAGAGGAGTGTATTGATGAGGATGTCTGCAAGGCCGCAGCTTCCATCTCTAACAGCCCAAGTGCAGAGAGAAACAGGCAGGATTGGCAATTCTCACAATCAGCAACGGGTTGTTGCTTGTCAGTGTCGGAAGAAGCCATATCCTGGTGGCAGGGGTGAGCGGATAACTGCATTTGTTCATCCGTGTTCATTTCGTGATTGCATTGCAATCCTGTCGCTGCAGTGGCTTGTAGCGACAAACACAGCACCACTATGGCTGTGACAAAACGAAATACCAGGTTGCTCATTTTCATTAAGACAGGATTATAGCCAGATTTCTTTCAAACATGCCAACTGTTCGTTTATGACGTTAGCAGAGATTCAGAAATTGCAGCTATTTGACGGGGCAACTGATTTCAGACAGGGGTGGTATCTCTTTGTACTTGCCAGTATGGCTACAGATTGGACATTTTTCTGAGGTTTTCTCAAGAAGAGTAGAGCCGCAAACCTGGCAGACATGAAAGTGCGACTCTTTGCCCTCAATTTTTTTTACAAGCAGGCCGAAGAATGCACTTGAAGCCTTTTGCAGCTTGACGATCAAATCCCGGTGCTGCTGTTCGGATTTCCATGCATATGTGATATTGCGTATTGCATCCTGGTGATTCTCCTCCTTGATTTTTGCAAGTACCGTCGGATAGGTGGTATCAATTTCGTCCCGCTCAACTGTTGCAGCCTGTTTCAGGTTGGTGCGCGTGCTGCCAGAATCTATGGGGTGAGTATCAGCTTTTGGTTTTGCCCCAAGTTTTTTCAGAATGTTTTTGAAATTACGCCCGTGAATAGCCTCGGATGAGGCAAGTGTCTTGAAGAGATGGGCGATGTTTGGGTAACCCTCCTTGCAAGCCTGTTTTGCATAAGCATTGTATTTTCGGTGAGCATTAATCTCATCAGAATAACGTTCCTGCAGGGCTTCAATTGTCGCAGGGTATTTGCCTGCAACTGCTTCTCCTCCTGTAGATACGAGGAAGACGAAAGAGAGAAAGAGTAAGTAAGCAATTTTATATATGACACTCATGCCACACTCCACGAACTATTCCACTGTATCTACTATTAATATAGTTCGCGGATT
>NZ_MPQG01000027.1:0-18040 GCF_002020255.1 Solemya velum gill symbiont
CTGAACAATCGTCCCCGAAAATGTCTTGGCATTAAAACGCCCAATCAAGTATTTTTCGGGATTAACCCATCCGTTGCACTAGTGAGTTGAATCCGCGAAGGATATTAACAGGGACATCTCGTGAAAGTGAAGTGGAACTACTCAGTGATGCTGTCGCCGATGCTGTTTGGCTTATTCGCGCTATTGCTGCGTTTGTATAACCTCGATGAAAAATCGATCTGGATGGATGAGGCTTTTACCTCTTATCACTCTACTTTTTCAGCCTATGAGCTCTGGACCCAGTCCATAACAACCAAGCCACCACTATATTATCTTCTGACATCTCTTTTCTGGTCACCAGGTGATGGGGCTTTTGCGCTGCGTCTGCCTGATGCAATTCTCGGCTCCATCAGTGTCATGCTTTCCTGGTATCTCGGCAGGGCGATTGCAGGTGATCGGGCTGCTTTTGTGCTGGCCCTTTTTGTGCTTTTATCAGATGTGAACCTCTTTTATAGCCAGGAGGCACGGCACTACATACTGTTGTCGGTCGGCTGGCTACTGTTGCTGTTGTCATTGGTGCAGATGGTCAAGTCGAGTGACAACAAGGACAAGCCGTGTCGGTCACACCTGGTGCTGATGGCTGTTGGCGCCATTATAATGGTGCACTCACACCCGATTGCAATGCACTACCTGGTTGCAAGCGGCATTGCATATTTTTCTGCCTTGTTTATTCGGCCAGGATGTAACAGGCGTTTTTTCTATCAACCGGTAATAGTTGTACTGCTGGCAGGAGTGAGCGTGCTTCCATGGCTGCCGGTGGGGTTTGAAAGTGCTTCGACCAACTTCAACTGGTTGAAGCAACCAGGTGCAGGAAAGGCGCTTTTTGAATACATGATGCTGTTTGGAAGCAGTAGCCTGGCATTTCTGGCAGGCAAGAAGTTTGCATTTGTTGTGAGTCTGTTTCTTGTCGCGCTATCGGTAACAGGTATTCTTTACTGGCTTGTTCGTCGTGACAGGCGCACTGCGCTTCTGTTGATTCTCCTGATGCTTCTTCCACCTCTTCTGATCTGGTTGACTGGCTTTTTTGAGCCCATGTACATGCTGCGAACCATCATGCCATCGCACTTGATTGCAATGACAGGCCTCGCACTGGCTATGACAGTAATCAAGGCAGGATGGCTTCGGATAGCCGGGGTTGCAGTTCTCACCGTTGTTCTGGGGGGCTCTTCCTATGGCTATTTATCTCATTACAAGAAAGAAGCATGGGCCGAATTGAGCGTTCAGTTGAAACAGACTGTTTCAGCTGGTGCAGCAGTACTGGTCTGTGAAGAGTATCTCTATCATCCGCTCTATTTTTATCTGCATGAAGAGATGCCAGCCGTGATTGATCTCAATCACCGCAAGCGCAGGGTACGAATCAGGCAGACTCCTGCAGATCAATGGCAGCCCTTATACTTGCAGCCGGGTAACAGGCCGCCAGGTGTCATTCATGTGATCGGAAGATATGGTCGTTGTGCCGGGCGTATGGAGCAGGATCTGTTTGCCATAATGGGTAATGAATACAAGGTTATTGACCATTGGCAGGGGTATAAGATCAGCATGGCGACATACGAAATTAATGCGAATATATACACAAGATGAAGAATAGCAATCCTATAAGTGCAAACAGTTTTGTCGCCGCTTTTTTAAGGAATGAGTGGTACAAGCACTTCTACGATAATGTTCGCTCACAATTCGATGAAATTGTTACCAACCCGGATGTAAATGACCCCAAGCAAAACTATATACGGCGTCATCTTTTATGGCGTCTGAGAACTCCGTTACTGCGCGAAATACCCCGGGATATTGAATGGCAGATCATCGACATCAGTAATGATGAATTTGGTGACATGAAGATTATCCGTGAATCTGGTTGGTGCAAGGTCTTCGGTCTTAACAAAACACTGGCCCAGGCTGCTGATATATATGTTTCCGGGCTACCTGAAGAGCAAGGAGTCAATTTTGAGAAGGTAGATAAAATCAGAGAATCAATCGGATCATTTGACTTCAGCAATAAGCTGATTTGTATTGCGATTGATCCTGATTCACCGCGTACCCTCATAGAAGGGAATCATCGGGGCCTTGCTTTTCAAATTCACAAATTGAGATCAGGGACAGCGGATCATATTCCAAAAGAGATTATACTTGGCACCAGCAAGAATATGCGTCAATGCGCATGGTTTTGCCAATAGTGCTATACAGGGAAGAGGGTGTGTACGCAGATCTCATTTTGGCTAATCAATTAGTGAAGGTCTGTTTAACTACGTTCTGCCTCAAGCATGTAATCATGGGATTCTGATTCATCCGCAGTCCCTGCAAGCAGTTTGAGCATCAGTTCACATGATGCTGGTGCGAGTACCACGCCGTTGCGGAAATGTCCCGCGTTGATATAGAGGTTCTCGTATTCGGGATGACGTGCGATGTAGGGTACGCCTGATGGTGAGCCGGGTCTCAGGCCTGCCCATTGCAGTTCAACTTCATACTCCTTGAGTATCGGATACCGGTTCGTGACAACGTCATATAGTTCAGCTTCCGCATCCTCCGTGGTCTGCTTGATAAAACCGCTGTATTCAACGGTACTGCCGAACAGGATGCGTCCATCCTTTCTCGGGATAGCGTACCTGTCTTCCCACAGGGTGATGTGCTTGATCAAATCAGGCGCAGTCTTGAACAGGATCATCTGTCCACGTACAGGTTCAATAACCGGAATCAGGTCGCTGAACAGTGAGACGAGTTGAGCGGTCCAGGCACCTGTGCAAAGGATAATGTTGTCGGCATGCAAAATGCCCTTGCTGGTTTCCACGCCAGTTACCTTGCCACTGTCGGTCACCAGGCCATGCAGTTCATGCTCTTCAAGTAGCTCAACGCCAAGCCTGATGATGGTTTCTCTCATCGATTTTGCAATGCGCGGATTGCGTACCTGTGCAACATCCGGCATCCAGATTGCACTCTCGGTATCTGGTGCAAACTCAGGTTCCAGTTCGCTGATTTCATCTTTCGGGATGCGTGACAACTGCTTGTGGTTTTTAGTGGCCCATTGCAGGGCATCCTGCTCTTTATCAGGTGCAATGGTGAGCATGCCGCTGATGAGATACTCGGGATCAATGCCACTGGTCTCCAGCAGGTAGTCAGTCAATTCGGGGTAGAGCGCCTGTGAACGGCTTGCGAGCCGGGTTACGCTTTCCGGGTAGCGCCACGGGTAGAGTGGTGAGACGATGCCGCCACCGGCCCAGGTCGATTCGCGTCCGGCAAGTTGACGATCGATTAGTGTTACATCAGCGCCTTGCTGTCGAAGCATCAGGGCGGTCATCATGCCGATGATGCCGCCGCCTGTAATGAGATACTGCATAGTGAATCCGTTAAGAGATCAGGTTAGGCCTGCTCAATGAGCTGACGCATGTTTTTCGGTAGAACAAAAGTGACATCCTCACGCATACCATCGATGGTTTCCACAACGGTTTGTGTCAGTGTGCCGAGATGTGCAATGACATTGTCAACCAGCACTTCGGGAGCGGAAGCACCTGCTGTAATACCGACTGATTCAACTCCATTCAGCCACTCCTCGCGGATGTCCTCTGGCCCATCTATCAGGTATGCATTAACGCCTTCCTTCTCTGCGAGTTCACGCAGGCGATTGGAGTTTGAACTGTTTGGAGAGCCAACGACCAGTACGAGATCACAGCTGCTTGCCAGCTTGCGTACTGCATTCTGGCGGTTTTGCGTGGCGTAACAGATATCGTCTTTCTTCGGGCCGTTGATGTTCGGAAAGCGCTCTTTGAGCGCTTCGATGACGGTTTTGGTGTCATCCATCGACAGGGTGGTCTGGGTGACATAGGCGAGTTTGTCAGGATCTTTCACCTGTAACTGGGCAACGTCCTCCGCTGTTTCAACCAACAGCATATTGCCGACCTTGTTGTCATCGTTATTGCACAGGTATTGCCCCATGGTGCCCTCGACTTCGGGATGTCCCCTGTGACCGATCAGGATGACGGTGTCGCCCTGTTTACAGTGTCGTGCAACTTCCATGTGCACCTTGGTGACAAGAGGGCAGGTGGCATCAAATACCTGCAAGCCACGGCGTTTCGCCTCTTCTTGTACCTCTTTGGCAACGCCGTGAGCAGAAAAAATGACCGTACCATTGTCAGGCACATCATCGAGTTCATCGACAAACACTGCACCACGTTGCTTTAGACCATTGACGACAAAGCGGTTATGCACCACTTCGTGGCGAACATAGATGGGTGGTTTCAACAGATCGAGCGCCTTTTCGACAATCTCGATCGCGCGGTCGACACCTGCGCAGAAGCCACGAGGATTGGCGAGCAGTATCTTCACATTGCCCCCCCGTTTTGTACCTCGAGAATCTCCACCTTGAAGATGACATCCCTGCCAGCGAGCGGATGGTTGAAATCAACCGTGACAATGCCATCCTCGACCGACTGGATTTCACCTGGCGCCTCGGCACCGTCGTCTGCGCTGAAGGAGATGATCTGACCGGGTTCCGGCTGCAGGTCATCAGGAAAGTCGCTCAGCGGCAGTTCACTTACGAGTTTGCTGTCACGAGGACCGAATGATTCCAGTTCATTGAGAATGCGCTCATGCTTGTCGCCCTGTTTGAGCCCGAAGATCACCATCTCCAGGGTCGGCATCAGGGTGCCGTCACCCATCTGAAAGTGTGCAGGCTCCTCGCCAAAGGTGGAAATCGCCTCGGAACCATCGGTTAGCGATAGCGAGAAGTGCATGGTGACGATGCTGCCAGTAATGATTTCCGGCGGCTGATTGATGTCGTTACTCATTCTGTAGTCCAGTACTCTTCCTCAACGCCTCTCTGCTTGTTGACGTCACGCGCCATCATGAAGAGCAGATCCGAGAGCCGATTGAGATATATTGTGACCCCGGATTCTACCTTTTCCTGCGCCTGAAGGTGCAGGAGATCGCGTTCAGTTCGCCTGCACACTGTACGTGTACGGTGCAGTTCGGCTGCTCCACGGCAGCCACCAGGCAGGATAAAGTTTTTCAGTTCAGGCAGTTGCGTCTCAAAACGATCAATTTCCTGTTCCATCCATTGGATTTCTGCCACACCCGGTGCATGTCCTTCTGTGAGCGCCAGGCTGGCGCCAATACCGAACAGGTGCTGTTGAATCTGTTTCAGGGTATCGACCCTTTTATACGCCTGTGCAGAACGTAGCTTTAGAGTGGCAATGACGACGCCTATACAGGCATTCAGCTCATCGATTGAACCAATAGCCATGATACGTACGTCACTTTTCGCTCGTCGTTCACCTCTTGCGAGCGAGGTGGTGCCGTCATCACCGGTTTTTGTGTAGATACTGATAATCCTCTCCAGTTTACGTATTTTGTTCCGGATATGTCCGGAAAGGTGAGTAATTTACAGTGTTTTCCATGCAAATGTCAGTTTTGCTCAGAACTGGAGGTTGAATCCGGCAATTCCACTGATGCCTGCTCCCTTGTAACCTGCCACGGGTTCATAGCTGATATCACCCAGGTTGGTCACCTTGCCATACAGTGTAAGCGTGTCACTCCAGCGATAGTGGCTGCCGATATTGACCAGGGTATAGGCGGCCATTTCAGTGCTGCTGTACGTCACCGGGCTGATATCGTAGCGCTTACCGGTATAGTGCACCTGGAGCCAGTGTGAGAGACGGTCTGTCTGGGCGAAATCGATCATCAGGTTGGCCTGGTGAAGCGGACGGCGCAGCAGTGTTTCACCGCTATCATTATCGATTGCGTCAGCGTAGCTGTAGTTGAAGTTAACCGAGGTGCGCCGGTCGGCTTGCCAGTTCAGCGTGATTTCAGCGCCATTGATATTGGCCTTGCTGATATTCTCGCTGGTACTGTTGTGATCGAGATCGTAGGTCGTATGGATCAGGTTTTTGAACTCTGTTCGGTAGAACCGTATTCCAGCCTTGATAGCAGGCTGTTTAAACTGGTATTCAATACCGGCTTCGAGCGTTTCGCTCTCTTCCGGGCGCAGGGCGGGATTACCCCGGTATGCCGTACCATAATTTGTTGGTGAAAAGCCGTACAACTCGTTCAGTGTCGGGGCCCTGAAGCCAGTGCCAGCAGCAAAGTGCAGGCGACCACGCGCATCAGCAAATGACTGGTTTGCTGCCAGTCGCCACGTGGTATGCTGGCCAAAGGCATCATGCCAGTCGCTGCGCAGGCTGCCGGTAATCGAGAGCCCCTGTTTTCCCTGCCACTGATCCTGCAGTGCAAGGCTGAGGTTATTTGTATCGGCATGAGTTGACTCATCGATAACAAAGTCGCCATAGATTGAACCGTAACGAGAGGTTCCGGAACTGCGCATGGCTGTGTTTGTCCAGTTGCTAATCAGGCTGAGTATGTGCTCTTCACGGGCAAAATAGTTTAGCCTGGTTTCCAGCTCTTTCCTGGTGCCGTCGAAGCTGTTTTTGATGAAGTTTTCTGTTGGCAGTTGTCGCGAGTTGTCGGAATCACGTTGCGTGGAGAGATATCGAAGCGAAACCGATGCGTCCCACTCTGCATGCTGCGGGCGATGGCTGAGGTTGAGCTGCGCACCTTGTTCACTACTCTCAATACGCCAGTCCCTGTCTTCAAACAGCCACTCGTCTATCTCGTTCATGCTGTGCTTGCTATAGGCCAGCAGGTTGATTGCCGTGGTGTCGCTGAGTTGCCAGCCAAGTTTGCTTGTCAGGCGGCTGTTTCTGAAACTATCATCCTCTACCGCTTGACTGGTGTTGCCATACTCCGCTCTCTGTAACACGCTGGTCTCACCATCCGACTGCTGGTGTGCCAGTGACAGCAGGTAACTGAATCGATTTTTCCTGCCACTGACAGATAATCCTGATTCAAGATGTTCATTGCTGCCGGCAGCAAGCTGAAAGCTGCGTTGAGATCTCTGTAGTGGTTTTTTTGAAATCATATTGATCACGGCACCAGCTGCAGCAGAGCCGTAGAGAGTGCTGACAGGCCCGTAGACAACCTCGATGCTGTCAATGCTGTCGACACTCAGTGTTGAGAAATCAAATGCACCGGCAGGTGACGAGGGATCGTTGAGCACCATGCCGTCCAGCATCACCAGTGTATGGTTTGAATTGGTGCCACGTGCAAACAGTGAGGTGGTTTGTCCGGCGGGACCATTGGTGGCGAAGGTGATGCCAGGGAGACGACGCAGTGCATCGGCGACGTGGGTGTCCCCATGCTTTTTCATCTCCTCGCTGGTGACTACCAGGGTTGTACCGGGAGATTGGTTCAATGGCGTTTCGTTACCGGTTGCCGTGATGACGATGAGGAGTTCATTATTGGTTGCAAAAGCCAGTGCGGGTAACAGCAGGGCTGCAAGCAGAAGGGGAGTACGCATAACATGTTCCAGGTGAGGGACGCCCACCGCGTCCTGAAAAAATAACGACAGGAGTGTGTTCCTGTCACCTATTTGCCAGGCCGGTCTCCGGACTCATCGCTAAACGCGATTTACCGTTGCGGGGGCAGTGTTGGCATCTCACCAACTTCCCGATTATCCCTGTTACCAATCTTTGAAGACGGCAGTTGAGGGCACCTGACAAGGAGGCGAATGCTAGGTGAATTACTTCAGTGGGTCAAGAAAATGGATGTTATCTGCTTGTTAGCCGACCAGGAACAGAGACAGAAGCAGGTAGGAGAGGGAGGCAACCAGGAGAGTGACAACTGTCATCTGCAGGCCGAGGCAGAAGCCTGGTTTACGGATGCGGCATGTTTTCATGAAGCCCATTGAGACTGTCCGTTGAGGTGTATTATCAGTTGCTTATATTCTCATAAAATCGCCCTCATCTCAATTAAAAATATCACAAAAAAACACAGACAAAACAGATACTTACAATGATTATGGATTGTGCGACGCACAAATGCAGGGCGCTCTGTGAGGAGTGTCAGGCAGGCTTGTCCGGAATAGTGGGATTTGGTATCAGGGTGTCGATCCAGTGTTCGATCTCAGACTCGGCATCCTGCATGATCTGCGGATCACGCATTACGTGCGTCATCATGCTGATGCCCTGCGCACGTGACAAGAGTTGCATCGCGTGGTGGCGGGAGTGTTGTGCTGAATGCCCCATCGCTTCGAACTGGTACCTGAAGTAATCGAGCAAACGACGGAACATACGCCCGGCATGCGCTTGCAGTTCGGGCTGTTCTTTACCAAGTTCCATATTGATGCTGCCGATAGGGCAACCATACAGTGAGGTTGCCTCGTGTCCTGCAATCAGTACCTTGACGAAACGCTTCAGTCGCTCCTGTGGTGTTTCGTATCTCTGATCCCAGTCATTCAACATCTTCTCGATGTTGCTCATCCTGTGTTCCAGGGTGGCGAGAAGAATTTCGTCCTTGGTGCGGAAGTAATAGTAGATATTTCCGCGCGGGACGCCCGAGGCGTCGACGATGTCGGTAAAGGAGGTGCGGTTGTACCCACGGCGGTAGAACAGACGGTTGGCTGTCTGGATAATCTTCTGTTTTGTGCGTTCGCTTTTTTTAATCACACTGCAACTCGTCGTGGAAAGAAGCTTGTAATGATCAGCTGTTAGCCAAATCTGTCATGCCAGTATAGGTGATGGCTGTTATCTATATCAAACCGGGCAGCAAACCCGAGACACTTGCAGTGTATCCGGAATGGTATGATGGCAATGGTTTAATTCAGTCTGGACGAGGTCATATGTGTGGTATCTGTGGTGAGTTGCGTTTTGATGGTCAAGCAGTAGAGGAGCAACGCCTCACTGACATGCTGTCGCGTCTTGAACGTCGCGGGCCGGATGATGCCGGCACACTCAGAAAGGGAACACTCGCCTTCGGACATCGACGACTCTCGGTCATTGACCTGACCGATCGTTCGCACCAGCCAATGGTTGACGAGACACTCGGCCTGGCCATTGTTTTCAATGGTGCAATTTATAACTACATTGAGCTGCGTGCCCAGCTCCAGGGCATGGGTTACAGCTTCTTCTCTGGTGGTGACACCGAGGTCATCATCAAGGCATACCACGCCTGGGGTGAGCAGTGCGTCGAACGTTTTCACGGCATGTTTGCCTTTGTGATTCACGACTCGCGTGATCAAAGCCTGTTTGCTGTGCGAGACCGTTTTGGCATCAAGCCGTTTTACTACTCGCATGATCAGCGGCGCTTCCGTTTTGCCTCCAACACGCAGGCGCTTTTGGCTGCCGGCGATATTGATACCTCGCTGGATGCAGAAGCACTCCATTTCCAGTTCACCCTGCATGCGGTGGTGCCAGCTCCACGCACTGTCATCAGTGGTATCCGCAAGCTTGAGCCGGGACACCAAATACGCATCACTGCGAATGGTGAAATCAGCACTGCAAGGTACTGGCATCTCGATGCAACCAGGCTGCCACAGGCTCTGAGTGATGACGAATGGGTTGAGGCGATTCATGCAGCGCTACGAACAGCCGTGCAGAGGCGTAACGATGTCGCCGATGTGCCAGTCGGTGTATTACTTTCCGGCGGTTTGGATTCAAGCCTGCTGGTCGCCTTGCTGGCGGAACTCGGCATGGAGGATATTCGTACTTTCTCAGTCGGATTCGAGGATCAGCCGGAAGAGAAGGGCAGCGAATTTGAATATTCGGACCAGGTGGTGGATCGTTACCAGCCACGACATCACAAGTTCCTTGTTCCAAACGAGGAAGTGTTGAAACGCCTGCCGGAAGCAGTCGACAACATGGCTGAACCCATGTTTGGACAGGATGCGGTCGCTTTCTACCTGTTGGCCGAACAGGTTTCACAACAGATCAAGGTGGTACAGTCAGGACAGGGTGCCGACGAAGTGTTCGGTGGCTATTTCTGGTATTCCCGCATGCTTGCCGAGAGTGAGGGATCGCGTCTTGATCGTTTTCGAAAGCACTATTTCGATCGCGACAATCCCGAGTACTTGCGCATGATGAATTCTCCATGGCATACCGGTGATATTACTGGTGACTATGTAGCGGATGCACTGAATGCTGCGGATGCGGATACTTTTCTTGACCAGGTTTTACGCCTGGACGTGACCACCCTGATTGTCGACGACCCGGTCAAGCGTGTCGATAACATGACCATGGCGTGGGGGCTTGAGGCACGCGTACCTTTTCTTGACCACGAACTGGTCGAACTGGCCGCGCGCTGTCCACCGGAGACACGTCTCAAGGAGGATGGAAAATATCTGCTCAAGCGCATCGCCAGGGGAATCGTTCCCGATTCGGTGATCGACAGGCCCAAGGGCTACTTTCCGATGCCTGCGCTCAAGTACGTACGTGGTGAATTTCTCGAATTCATGCGTGATATCCTCGATTCACAGTGCTGTCGTGAACGTGGCTTGTTCAGTCGTGACTATATCGATATGCTGCTGGCGGCACCGGAGATGCACCACACCAGGATCCAGGGCAGCAAGTTGTGGCACCTGGCAGTTTTCGAATACTGGCTGCAACGTCAGGGTCTTTAGGGTTGAATTTGTGGCTGACAGGCACGATAGTAGAATAAAATTTATTAACACAGTTTTTTACAGGAACGCAGAATGGACGTATTGGACAGAATCAAAGAGCAGGTCGAGTCAAACCCGATCATTATCTATATGAAGGGCACGCCCCAGTTTCCACAGTGCGGTTTCTCGTCACGTGCAGCTGCAGCGCTGCAGGATTGCGGTGTGAAGTTTGCCTATGTCAACATCCTGGCTGATCCTGAAGTGTTCGAAAACCTGCCACGTTATGCCGACTGGCCGACATTTCCGCAGATCTATATTGACGGAGAGCTGATTGGTGGCTGTGACATCACCCTCGAAATGCACGAGAGCGGTGACCTGCAAAAGATGGTGGAAGAGGCTGGCAAGAAGTGGCCGGCAGAAGAGGACGCCTGATTCCAGGCATCCTCCCTGTTATGAAGTTGCACCCTGCTCGGATGACTCCGGTGCCTTGTACCATGAGAGCTTGTCGTGCAACTCGACCACTTCCCCGACAATAATCAGCGTCGGTGGTTTTGGTTGCTCGCGTTCAACAATTTCCACGATTGTCTCAAGCGTACCGGTAAAGACGCGCTGCATGTGCGTGGTGCCCTGTTGTACCAGCGCAGCAGGTGTGTCCGGTGAACGTCCGTGCTTCTGCAGTTCGCGTGAAATCACCGGAAGACCCTTGAGGCCCATGTAAAAGACGACCGTCTGGTGCGGTTGTGCCAGCTGCTGCCAGTTGAGATTCATGCTGTTGTCTTTCAGGTGCCCGGTAACAAAGGTGACCGATTGCGCATAATCCCTGTGTGTCAGCGGAATACCTGAATAGGAAGCGCAACCCGATGCTGCAGTAATACCGGGAATAACCTGGAAGGGGATTCCCTCTTCGGCAAGCGTGTCAATCTCCTCACCGCCGCGTCCGAAGATGAAGGGATCACCGCCCTTGAGGCGCACCACGCGCTTGCCTTCCTTCGCCAGTCTTGCCAGCAGCTTGTTGATCTCCTCCTGGCGCATGGCGTGGTTATCACGCTCTTTACCAACATAGATACGCTCGGCATCGCAACGTGTCATATCGAGAACCGGCTTGGCGACGAGTCGATCATAGACAACCACATCAGCCTGCTGCATACAGCGCAAGGCGCGGAAAGTGAGCAGGTCAGGATCACCAGGGCCGCCACCGACGAGGTAGACTTCGCCCATGCCCGGATTAGGATCAGCTGTTTCCAGGGCCTTTTGCATGGCTGCATCAGCCTCTTCCATGTGTCCGGTAAAGACACGCTCGGCAACACCGCCCTGCAGGATAGTGTCCCAGAAACGACGGCGGTCCTTGGGGTCTGAAAAGAGCTGTTTGACGTTATCGCGATAGAGACCGCAGAGCTCAGCAAGGCGGCCATAGCCTGCAGGAATCAGGGATTCGAGACGCGTGCGAATCAAGCGTGCCAGCACCGGAGAGGCACCGCCGGTTGAAACGGCTGCAATAACCGGTGAGCGATCGATAATAGAAGGCATGATGAAGCTGCCGTTTTCGGGATTGTCGATTACGTTGACCGGGATGCCTTGTTCCTGGGCATGTTTTGCTATCTCTGCATTTGTGGATTCGTCATCTGTAGCCGCTATGACTAACGTTGCATTGTCGAGATCGGCATCCTTGTATTCACGCGCATGGTGCTCAATCTTGCCGTTGTCGGCGAGCTTCTGGTTGGATGCCGAAAGTTGAGGTGCAATGACTGTTACCTTGCCACCTGCTCGCAGCAGCGAGGCAATTTTGCGCGTGGCGACATCACCGCCGCCAATAACAACGCAGCTTTTCTCCTTGATGGAGAGGAAGATAGGTAAAAAATCCATACAGAATCCCGTGGGAGATGAGTCAGGTTTGCCTGATAAATATCAGTAAAGTATAATATACCGCTTTCTCGATTAATAGAGTTGCTCTTACTCGTATGATGACGATTGAAGAGATAGATGCGGATGAGCTCAAGCGCCGTATGGATGCCGAAGATAATTTTGTCCTTTATGACATCCGTAGCGAGGCCGAGGTTGCGCAGGGTATTTTGCCCAATTCGGAGTTTTTGCCCATGCACCTGATCCCGCTGAAGATGCAGGATTTTCCCGATGACAAGGAGATTATTCTCTACTGTCGCAGCGGTGCGCGCTCATATCATGCATGTGCTTATCTGATGCAGCAGGGGATCTCCAACGTGATTAATCTGCGTGGCGGTATCATCAGTTGGGCGCATAGTGGCTATGAAATCACAACACGTGCTGCATAAAAGACAGGTGGTAAGCACTGGTTAATTAACAATTATTTTCAAATAACACTGCAGTGCAGCATAAAAATTGACTTGCGTTCTTCGGTGTTTTTGAATATAAGAACATACTACGATTCAATTACAACGCCCTGACCTGGAGGTTTCCAATGGCTGATTTTGATGAAGAACTCGACGCAAGCGGACTGAACTGCCCACTGCCTATCCTGCGTGCAAAGAAAGCACTGACCGGAATGGAAGCAGGCAAGGTACTGCACATCATTGCGACTGACCCGGGTTCAGTAAAGGATTTTGAAGCTTTCGCCAAGCAGACTGGTAACGAGCTGATGGAATCAAGTGAAGAAGGCGGTAAATTTCACTTCCTGATGAAGAAGACTTAATTGATATAATTAAAATTTCCGACGGAGGAGTAGAACAGTGGAACAGAAAAAATTAGCAATTATCGCAACCAAGGGTACGCTTGACTGGGCATATCCTCCGTTCATTCTTGCATCAACAGCTGCAGCACTCGGCTACGAAGTCCAGGTTTTCTCAACATTCTATGGTTTGCAGCTGCTGAAGAAAGATGTCAGTGGCCTCAAGGTCAGCCCGCTGGGCAATCCTGGCATGCCAATGAAGATGCCTTTCGGACCCCAGTGGTTCAAAGATATCAACTGGAACATCCCGAACATTATCCAGGCTAACGTTCCTGGCTATGAGTCGCTGGCAACTGTACTGATGAAACAGACAATCGCCAACAATGGCGTTGCGTCTATCGCTGAACTGCGTGAACTGTGTCAGGAGGCCGAAGTTAAATTCATTGCCTGCCAGATGACAGTTGAGCTGTTTGGTTTTGATCACTCTGACTTTATCGATGGAATCGAGTATGCCGGCGCTGCCGCATTCTTCGAATTCGCCGGTGAAAGTGATATCTGCATGTATATTTAATTCATCCCCCCTATATACATGCTCTTCGGACGCCACCTCACAAGGGTGGCGTTTTTTTTGTACAGGATGTACTGTATGCCGGTCGGTAAATGCTCCTGCATCGCCGACATTCCCTACATCCATGTAGGTCACGGTGACATGGATGTCATGGAGCGGCGAATGTAGATTGCAGCCATGTGTGATCAAGCGCTATGATCACTAAAATAATCCATAACAATATAAATGGGAGCACCCGATGAATTCTGAAAAAGTCATTTTCAGCTTCTTTATCGTCCTGGCGCTGACGCTTAACTTTGGTTTTATCCTCGGCGACATAGAGAACCCGGCCCACCACCCAGTCTACGAACTGTTTGCTGTCATCGTGGTGAACCTGATCGCGACCATTCTCAAGTTTGGTGACAGAACGCAGATGGGGGCAGTATTGCTTTCAACCAGCCTGGTTGCTGTGCTGCAGCTGATTGTTGCTGCAGTCATCTGGGCAGTGGTTGTCCACGGCATGAATCAGCCACTCTCCAGTGCCGTCATGGTTAGTATCGTTTCTCTCTCGGCGGGCGCCTTCCTTGCCAATATCATCTCGGTTGTCCTGCTGCTGATAGAAACAGTCATCATACGCCGCTAACAGGCTATGAGCATTTATCATGGATAGTATCGTCTATCTCGTCTTCAGGAGCATGCGTCAGCCACTGCTGACGCTGCTGATGGTGTATACCGTCGCTGTGCTGGGTATGGTGCTGATTCCGGGGCAGGATGCCAGTGGAAATCCATGGCACATGGATTTCTTTCACGCCTTCTATTTTGTCAGTTTCATGGCAACGACCATCGGTTTTGGCGAGATTCCCCACGAGTTTACTGATGCGCAACGTATGTGGGTTTTGCTCTCTCTCTACGCGACAGTAATTGCCTGGATCTATGCACTTGGTATCCTGCTTGCCCTGGTTAAGGCAGATGCTTTTCAGATGGCGCTGACAACCAACCGTTTCAGCCGTCGAGTGAGGAAAATCTCGGAACCCTTTTATCTACTCACCGGCTATGGTGCAGTGGGTAGTGAATTGTGTCGCGACCTGACCGACCACCACCAGCACGTTGTGGTTGTGGACAAGGACCCTGAGACGATTTCGGCGCTCACTCTACACAATCTGCGTGCGGATGTGCCGGCTTTCATCGGCAATGCTGCAGAACCTGACACGCTTGTGCGAGCGGGGCTCAAGCACCCAATGTGCTCAGGTGTGGTTGGCCTGACCAGCAGTAACCTGGTGAATCTCAAGATTGCCTTGACCAGCAAGTTGCTGAATCCGACCAAGCAGGTGATCTGTCGCGCAGACTCGGCCACCATTGAGGCCAATATGGAGTCCTTTGGAACGGATTATGTTGTAGATCCATTTGAAACCTTCTCGACGCATCTATCAATGGCATTGCAGGCCCCCGGTCTTTACCTGTTGCGCCAGTGGCTCAGCAGTCTGTCGCATGCGCCCCTGACAGAGCCCGTCTACCCACCAAAGCACGGCAAGTGGATTCTCTGCGGATTCGGCCGTTTCGGCAAGGCAGTATACGAAATTCTTGTTGACGAGGGGATCGAGGTTACCGTGATCGAGGCAACGCCGGAGAAGACGGGCAGTCCGCATACAGATACGGTAACTGGTCGTGGCACTGAGGCGGAAACCCTCAGAGAGGCCGATATCGAGAATTCAGTTGGTATTATCGCCGGAACTGACAATGACGTAGATAACCTCTCGATTATCATGACGGCGAAAGAGATCAATAGTGACCTGTTTGTCATCTTGCGCCAGAACAAGCGCTCAAACCAGTCGATAGTCGATGCAATCAGTGCAGATATCGTGATGCACCCAAGTCACATCATTGCCAGCAGGATTCGCATGCTTTTGGTTACGCCAATGTTGCACCACTTCATGGATCTGGCACGTAAGAAGGATGACGACTGGGCGTGTGAACTTGTCAGTCGAATGATCGCTATCAGTAGTGACAGGGTGCCGGATGTATGGGAACTGAGTGTCGACTGTAACGAGGCAGAGGCGGTCTGCAAGGCGATTGAGTCAGGCACGCGTGTGACGGTAGGCGATCTCGCCAGCAGCCCATCTGAACGTGAAGAGCAACTGCCCATGATTGCCCTGCTGATCGAAAGTGAAGGGGAGTTCATTTTGCTACCTGACGCAGGCAGGGAACTGAAAACATGGGATCGGATTCTGTGGGCCAGTAGCCCCGCTGTTCGTAACCGTATTGACTGGACACTGCAGAATCCTGTCGTGCTCGAATATATCCTCACCGGGGAGGTCCAGCCACGTAGTCCCTTGATGCGTTTTTTTAACGGAAAGAAAAAAATCCCTGCCGGATTGAACTAAACTCAAAGTTGACTTGTCATATTAGTAACTGGCGAGTTCGGCTCTGGGTGGCTCCACCGAATAATTGCCAGTTGTGACTCCCCTTTGACTCAGTTCGCCAGTGTGCCGGTTGCTCGGTACGCTGGCTTTTTCTTTATGCATGCACTAAAAATGTGCAGTCGTGTAAGAAATGCACCAATATAGTGCAACATCCCTCCCTAATATGGCCTATCCTCCTGATTCGTTAGCTGGCATGTTTATTGCTAATAAAGCCCTCTAACAGTTATTCATTTATTAGGGAGTGATTCATGTTATCCAATATTCGCATCTGGGGCCTACTACTTGCCCTGGGTTTTTCGGGAACAGCAGCCGCTGACACCATCAACAGTGCCAATACTTCCTGGATACTGACTTCGACGGCCCTTGTGCTGTTCATGACCCTGCCCGGACTTGCACTATTTTATGGCGGCCTGGTACGCACCAAAAATGTGCTTTCTGTACTGATGCAGTGTTTTTCGATTGCAGGTATCTCTTCAATTCTGTGGCTGGTGATCGGTTACAGCCTGGCATTTGGCGAGGGTGGGGATTACATCGGTGATTTCAGCAGGGTCATGATGGCTGGAATTGATCGCGAATCACTGTCAGGTGATATTCCGGAAGCGCTCTTTATGCTGTTTCAGATGACTTTTGCAATCATCACCCCGGCCCTGATCGTCGGTGGTTATGCAGAGCGCATGAAATTTTCCGCAATGCTGATATTCAGTGCCCTGTGGCTGCTGTGTGTCTATGTACCTGTGACTCACTGGGTGTGGGGCGGTGGCTGGCTTTCAAAAATGGGTTTTTACGACTTTGCCGGTGGTGCAGTGGTGCATATTACGGCAGGTGTTGCGGCCCTGGTTGCAGCGATTGTCATCGGTCCGCGCAAGGGCTTCGGAACCACTGCAATGCCTCCACATAACATGACCATGACTGTGACTGGTGCGGGTATGCTTTGGGTTGGCTGGTTCGGATTTAACGGTGGTAGTGCGCTGGCATCAGATGGCAATGCGGCCATGGCGATGCTGGTTACGCATATCTCTGCTGCAACCGGTGCATTGACCTGGGGTGCGATTGAATGGATCAAGCATGGACGTCCAAGTGCACTTGGTGCAGTCACCGGAATGGTGGCTGGACTTGGTACCATCACCCCAGCATCCGGTTTCGTTGGTCCTGGTGGCGCACTGGTTATCGGACTGCTTGCCGGTGGAGTCTGTTACTCGGCAACGATTACTCTCAAACAGGTTCTGAAAATCGATGATTCTCTTGATGTCTTCCCGGTGCATGGTGTGGGCGGTATGCTCGGCATCTTCATGGTCGGTATTTTTTCAGCGACCAGCCTTGGTGTATTCAGCGGATACGGATTTGCTGAAGGCATAGAAAGCATGGGTGGGCAGGTCGGTGTACAGTTGATCGGTATGCTTACCACCATTATCTTTACTGCGGTTGTCACCTGGCTGCTGTTGAAGGTGACAGGCATTCTTACATCCGGTCTTCGGGTTACGCCTGAAGAGGAGATTCAGGGCCTTGATATTGTGGCGCACGAGGAGCGTGGCTACGATATCTGACCTGTCGTGATGTGAAAAAACGGGGCTGGGGTCGAGATGTCGATTCCGGCCCTTTTTCTTGCGTTTAATGCTTGGGGCGATTCACTGGTAGTAGCAGGAATTGCACTACACACCATGGCTTGGCTCGCCATGTCTTCGCCTGATCGCTCAAACCACGGCGCTACAGGGAACTTACTCACTGCGTTTATTCAGACACCCTTTCGCTTGATCCGTGGCTTTGAGCTGGCTTCGACAGCGACGGACCAGGCCATGGGGTGCAGCGCCAGATGCATCCTGCATATAAGAAAAACTTTGCCCACCCATAAATAATAATGCGACGCACAAGTCTGCGTGTTAATGATCCTCCCCCAATAAGTTGGTCCACCCTTATGATGAGAAAAACGGAGGACCAAAAATGGGAATCAAGCGACACAAACCGGAAGAGATCGTCCAGAA